>NZ_CWKH01000003.1:300642-601285 GCF_001245615.1 Mycolicibacterium neworleansense | reverse complement strand
GGCGTGCCCACGGTGCCTTCTGTGGGCTGAGTTCCAACTGCAAACAGGGGCTCAGATCGGCGGGACCTGTAGCTATCGTTGAAAGATGAGTAGTGACGGGTACAGCGTCGACGACGAAGACCAGTTGACTCAGGAGGACACCCTGATCGATCGGGGTGTCGACGACTTGCTCGACGAGGGTTACTCGCCGCCGGACCGCTGGCGCGAACCGCGTGACCACGAGACCCTCGATGAGCTGCTGGCCGAGGAAGAGCCTGATCCGGCGATGCAGCTCGACGACTCCGATTACCTCGACGAGCAGGGCGGCGACGACGAGGTCGGGGACCTGCGTTCGGGTCGGTTGGTGGCTCCCGATGCGGGGTTCGGCACGGATGACGAGGCAGAACTGCTCGGCACTGACGTCGGCATCGATGGTGGTGTTGCCTCGGCTGAGGAGGCCGCCGTCCACATCATCCCGCCGTCATCGCCGGACGGAGCTTCGTCGTTCTAACGCCACCGACCCGGTGAACACCAGCAGCCCGCCGACGGCCAGCAGTGCCCCGGCCGCCGCCGGCGCGGTGTAGCCGAGGCCGGCGGCGATCACCAGGCCGCCGACCCACGCGCCCGTGGCATTGCCGATGTTGAGCGCGGAATGGTTGAGTGCGGCCGCGAGCGTCTGGGCATCGTGGGCGACGTCCATCAACCGGGTCTGCAGTGCCGGGCCGACGGCCGAGCCGGCCACCCCGACACCGAACAACAACGGCAGCGCGGTCCACGGGCTGTGCGACCCCAACGAGAACGCGGCCAGCAGCACCGCCAGAGCGCCCAGAGACAGGTACAACGCGCGGACCACCGAGGTGTCGGCCAGCCGGCCGCCGACGAGGTTGCCGACGACCATGCCGAGGCCGAACACCATGAGCGCCACCGGGACCAAGGACCGGGGTAGGCCGGTCACGTCGGTCATCGTGGTGCTGATGTAGGTGTAGACCGCGAACATGCCGCCGAAGCCGATCATGCCCACCAGTACCGCCAGCCACACCTGTGGTCGGCGCAGCGCACCGAGTTCGGTGACCGGGCTCGTGACGTGCATGGACCGCAGATGCTCGGGCAGCCAACGCCATTGGGTGGCCAACGTGAGCAGGCCGACGACGACCACCAGGCCGAACGCGCTGCGCCAACCGAGGGCCTGGCCGAGCCAGGATGCCAGGGGAACGCCCAGAACGGTCGCGACGGTCAGGCCGCAGAGCACATAGGCCACGGCCTTGGCGCGATTCTGCGGACCCATCAGATGGGCGGCGGCCAGCGCGGCGATGCCGAAGAACGCGCCGTGTGGCAGGCCGGCGACGAATCGGGCGATCACCAGCGTCGGATATGTCGGCGCCAGCATGCTGGCCACATTGCCGAGGGTGAACACCGCCATCAGGGTGAGCAGCAGCGCCTTGCGGGGCCAGCGCGCGGTGAGGGCGGCGATGACGGGCGCGCCGATCACCACACCCAGCGCATACGCGGAGATGACGTGACCCGCCGTTGGCTCGCTGATCCCGAAGCCCGTCGCGATGTCGGGCAGCAGGCCCATTGCGACGAACTCGGTGGTGCCGATGCCGAAGCCACCGAGGGCCAGGGCGAACACGGCGAGCATCCGGACCGTGGGGTCGGGTGCGACAACGGCGCGCGGACGTTCGAGAGAGGTCGTCATTCGCAGGCTTTCCGAGGGTTCACGGACTGGAGCTCTCGGACAGCGTTGGCGAGAACGGCGGGTGCAACGCTAACGGCGCGCCCGCTGTTCCCTCAAATCCCTCTCTCGGCCCGGGTCACCCGCCCCCTGCAGTGGTGAGCGGGGTCCGCGCGCGGATCAGACCTTGGCGATGACGTTCTCGGCGAACTTCTCCAGGTGCCGGATCTTGTTGTCCAGCGGCTCAGGGTCGTCGCCCTTGATGTAGGGCAGACGGAAGCCCACGATCACATCGGTGACGCCCTTGTCCTCGAGCCGTTTGATGCCGTCGGGTGTGTACGCGTCAGCCGAGATCACGTGGACCTCAAAGGGCCCGGTCTGGCCTTCTTCCGCTCGGATCTCGTTGAGTCGTTTGAGGAGGACATCGAGATCGTCGGTGCCGCCGCCGTGCATCCAGCCGTCGTTGCGGGCCGCGCGCCGCAGGGCCGCCTCGGCATGCCCGCCGACGAGGATGGAGACCGGCTTCGACGGTGCCGGGGTCATCTTGGTCTTGGGGATGTCGTAGAACTCGCCGTGGTACTCGAAGTAGGCGCCGCTGGTCAGTCCGCGGATGATGTCGATGCACTCGTCCATCCGCTTGCCGCGCCGGGCGAACGGCACCCCCATCAACTCGTAGTCCTCGGGCCACGGGCTGGTGCCGACACCGAGTCCCAGCCGATTGTCGAACAGCGCGTTGAGTGAGCCGACCTGCTTGGCCACCAGGGCGGGCGGGCGGATCGGCAGCTTGAGGACGAAGAAGTTGAACTTGAGCGTGGTGGTGACCGCGCACAGAGCCGAGGCCATCACGAATGCCTCGATGAACGGCTTGCCGTCCAGGAAGTCCCGGTTGCCGTCAGGCGTGTAGGGGTATTTCGAATCGGATTCGAAGGGATAGGCGACGCTGTCGGCGATCGTCATGGCGTGATAGCCGGCCGCCTCGGCCGCCTGGGCCAGCGGGATGTAGTAGGTGGGATCGGTCATGGCTTCGGCATAGGTGAACCGCATGACGTACACACTAGAACGTGTTCTAGTTCTGTCGGAGTCGAATGGCGTGATGGGCCGCCGCAAATAGTGTGCAAAACCAGGCCGCGTAGCTTGTCGGGACGGTTGCGGGTAGGGCGGGTTCGGCGCAGGATGAGTTGAGCTCGATGGACTCGATCCGAGCGGAGTGCGCGTGATGTCATTGGGCCGTGAACAGATGATCGCATCGCAGGTCAACGAATTGATCCGGGTGATCCAGGATCATTCGCCCGCCGATGTCGACACTGTGCTCGCCTACCTTGTCGAGAGCGCCGTGGAATACGTGCCGGGGGCCGAATATGCGGGGGTCACGATTGCTGGACGTCGCGGCGACGTCCGTACGGCTGCGGCTACACACGCATACCCGAAGATCCTGGACGAGATTCAGCAACGCTGGGCGCAAGGTCCGTGCCTGAGCACGACGTGGGAACACCACGTGATCAAGATCGATGACATTCAGGACGAGGTCCGCTGGCCTGATTACTGTCGCGAGGTCGCCACCACGACACCGATCCGCTCGGTCTTGTCCTACCAGCTCTTCGCCGACCATCAGACGATGGGAGCGCTGAACTTCTGTGCCCAAACCGCTGAAGTCTTCGACAGCGCCGCTGTCGAGGCCGGGATGGTAGTGGCCACGCACATCGCGCTGGCGTGGAATCTGGCCCGACACGACCGCCAGTTCCGCAGCGCCTTGGCCACCCGCGACGTCATCGGCCAGGCGAAGGGAATGTTCATGGAGCGGTACAAGATCGACGCAGTGCAAGCTTTCGAGTTGCTCAACGATTGTCGCAGAACTCGAATACACCGCTCATCGACATCGCGCGCGATATCGTCCAGCCGGATCACCGCGTCCGCGCCGGCGACAACTGACGGGTCCGCAGGCATGATGACCGGGTGCCCGCCTGGCTGACTCGCAATGTCCGCGTGTTGTCGGCGGTGTCCTTTTTGCAGGACGCCGCGAGCGAACTCCTCTATCCGCTGCTGCCGATCTATCTGACGGCCGTGCTCGGTGCCCCCCCGGCGGTGGTCGGGGCGGTCGAGGGGGCCGCCGAAGGCGCGGCGGCGATGACCAAGCTGGCCGCTGGCCCGCTCGGCGACCGCTTCGCCAAACGACCTCTGATCGCCACCGGTTACGGCATGGCCGCGCTCGGCAAGGTCATGGTGGCCGCGGCAGGCGCCTGGTCCGGCGTGCTCGCGGGGCGAGTCGTCGACCGGCTGGGCAAGGGCATCCGCGGCGCCCCACGCGACGCCCTGCTGGTCGTTGACATCGATGACGCCGCGCGCGGCCGGGTATTCGGATTTCACCGGGCCATGGACACTTTGGGGGCGGTCGTAGGACCGCTGCTGGGCCTGGCCGCCTACGAGCTGCTCGACCATCAGATCGCGCCGCTGCTGTGGGTCGCCGTGGTGCCCGCGGTCCTCAGCGTCGTGCTCGTGTTCCTGGTCTCCGAAAAACGTCGCACCCAGCCGGTGAGGGAGCGCCAGCCGGTGTTCTCCCGGGTGCGTGACCTGCCGGGGCAGTACTGGCGCGTGACGGCCGTGCTGGTGGCGTTCGGTCTGGTGAACTTTCCCGATGCATTGTTGTTGTTGCGGCTCAACGAGATCGGCTTCTCGGTTGTCGAGGTGATCCTGGCCTACGTCACCTACAACGCGGTCTATGCCCTGTCCAGTTTCCCGGCCGGGCTGCTGGCCGACCGGATCGGGCGGCTACCGGTGTTCGGTATCGGCCTGGTGTTCTTCGCCGTCGGCTACGCGGGGTTGGGGCTGACCACCGATCCGCTGCTGGCCTGGCTGCTGATCGGGTCCTACGGCCTGTTCACCGGCTGCACCGACGGCGTCAGCAAGGCCTGGGTGTCCTCATTGGTCGGCTCCGACCTGCAGGGCAGCGCCCAGGGAGTCTTCCAGGGGCTCAGCGGATTTGCCGTGCTGGGCGCCGGAATATGGGCCGGGCTGCTCTGGACTGTGATTCCAGGTCAGCCCGGCCAACTGCCGTTGTTGATCTCCGGGATCGCCGGGGCGGTGTTCGCGGTCGGGTTGCTCGGCCGCTCGGTGCTTACCCGGCGGCGCTGACTTCGGGTCCGTCGGCGGACTCCAGTTCGAACGGCGGTTCGCCGATGCCGGAGATCGAGTGCGTGCCCTGTGAGGTGCGTTCGGTGATCCGGGCGTCGACGGTGCGGGTGCCGATGCTCAGTCGCACCGGCCCGGCCGCCACCGTGGCCGGGGCGTCGAGAATCGTTCCGCGCCAGTGGTATTTGCCGTCGATCGGATCCAGGTGCCCGGTCAGCCGCACATGGACGCGGCGATCGCCGTCACCGTTGTCGAGCACGGCGAACCCGTCGTACACCTCCTCGGCGACGCCCTCGCCGGATGTCGCGGCGGAATCGGCAGACGAGGTGAGGCCCAGCGGGGTCTTGGCCGGAAGGAAGCCGGAGCGGCGCCACATGCGGCGGCCGATGCGGCCCATCAGTCCGACCTCTTCGAGGAAGGCGGCCAGTGGGGCGAACCCGGAGATCTGCACCTCGCGGCGGTGGGTACTGGCCCGGGCCAGGCGCCGTGCCGCACGGGCATTCAGGCCGACGCGCGCGTACTGCACCTTGTTGGTGAACAGGTACCGGAAGAAATACCCGCCGACGCCGTTGAGGTTGGCCACCCAGGCCCGCTTGTACCACCGCATCGACGGCGTGCGCTGGCGCAGGCCGTCACGGGCGAACTGGATGTGGCGGGCCTCTTCGGTGACGTGAATCCGCATGAGGCGCTGCACCATCGGCTGCAACTCGGGGTCGTCCATCATCTGCCGCTGCAGCGAGTCGAAGATCTCCTCGCCGACCAGCGCGGCCACCCACAGCACCGAGCCGCGGAAGAAGAACGGCAGCGTGTTGATGATCATGCGCTGGTACAGCCGCGGCCGCACCGGCTTGGCGCCGATCTTGTCGATCGCCTTGCCGAACATCACCATGTGCCGGGTCTCGTCGCCGAGTTCGGTGAGTTCGTAGTGCGTGGAGTTGGCGGTGGGGTCCTGGTGCATCATCTTGCGCAGCAGCGCCTGGTTGAGGATGTTCTCGAACCAGATGCCCGCCGAGAGCGTGTTGGCCAGTTCCTGCCGCGACAGCTCGATCTGCTCCTCGCGGGACATGCTGTCCCACAACGGGGTTCCGTACAGTGACACGATCCTCGGCGGCAGGAAGAACTTGTCCGGATCCAGCGGCGCGTGCCAGTCGATATCGACAACTGGTGCGTACGACTTGCGAACCGAACCCTTCAGCAGGCGTTCGGAGAACGCGTCCCGCCGCTCAGCGCGTGCCGAGCCTCCGCCGGGTCTGACCGAAGTTGTCACCGTTGACGTTCCCTTCGTTTGTGGTCCCCCTCACCCCGACGGTAGGTACCGACAATGCACGATGTCAATACCCCGGGTACCGGATACTTCGGGTACCCGGTTCCGGTTCGGTTAACCTTCGAGGCGTGCGCCGCATCCACGTCATCGGAATCGGGGCCGGTGATCCGGACTTCGTCACGGCCCAGGCCGTTTCCGCACTCAACGACACGCAGGTGTTCTTCGCGATGGACAAAGGTCCTCGTCGAGGCGCAGCGGACGATCTCGTCGCGGTGCGCAAGCTGATCTGCGATCGTTTTATCACCGAACCGGGCTATCGCTTCGTCGAATTGGTGGATCCGCCGCGCGCCGCGGCCGGCGACGCACCGGGGTATCGCCAGGTGGTGGCGGACTGGCATGCAGAACGGGCCCGGATCTGGGCGGCGGCCATCGAGACCGAACTCGGTCCCGACGGTGTCGGGGCCTTTTTGGCCTGGGGTGATCCGTCACTGTACGACAGCACCCTGCGAATCCTGGAGATGGTCGGTGAGCACGTCGACTTCTCCTATGACGTCATCCCCGGCATCACCGCGATCCAGGTGCTGACCGCGCGACACCGCATCCCGCTCAACGACGTCGGCGAACCGGTGCTGATCACGACCGGGCGGCAGTTGCGCGAGCACGGGCTGACCGGCAGTGCCGTGGTGATGCTCGACGCGGACTGCTCTTTTCAGCAGTGCCCGCCGCAGACCCGGATCTGGTGGGGTGCCTATCTGGGCACGCCCGACGAGTTGCTCTATTCGGGAACTGTCGGCGAGATCGGCGACGAGATCGTTGCTGCGCGGGCCGAAGCGAGGACGCGCCACGGCTGGATCATGGACACGTACCTGCTGCGCTCGGCAGACTAGACCGCCATGAGCTCATTTCTCCTGCGCGCCGCGATAACCGGATTCGCGCTCTGGGTCGTCACTCTCGTCGTGCCGGGGATCAACTTCATCGGAGGGGACACGACCCTCGCCAAGGTCGGCATCATCTTCGTCGTCGCGGTGATCTTCGGTCTGGTCAACGCAATCATCAAGCCGATCGTGCAGATCCTGTCCATCCCGCTCTACATCCTCACGCTCGGCCTGATCCACATCGTGATCAACGCGCTGATGCTGTGGATCACGTCGTGGATCACCGACAACACCACGGGCTGGGGTCTGCACATCGACCAGTTCTGGTGGACCGCCATCTGGGCGGCCATCGTGCTGTCGTTGGTCAGCTGGCTACTGTCGTTCGTCAAGGCCCTCGCGTAGGTCACGCGCCTGCTCGCTGAGCGCCGCTGCGGTGTCTGCGGCGGCCTCGGCTCCGGTCTCGGTATCGCCGTCGCGCTCGGCGCCCCAGCATGCCGCCAGCGTGCGGTAGGCGAGTTGCTCGGTGGCCACGACCGTCGGCCACAGGCGTTCGGCCCCAAGGCGTTGCGCGGCTGATCCGCCCACGCTCGCGTCGTACGCCGGCAGCAGTTCCATCGCCCGCAGCTGCAGATCGCGGCGATCGGCGCGGGCCGCCGGGGAGGTGGCGTCGTCGGCCGCGAGGTGGGGCACGGTGGCGGTAACCGCATCGAGCGTGGCGGTGATCGCACTGCGCAGGCCGGTCGGGTGCCGCAGACGTTGGGTCGCCCAGTAGACGGCCAGGGCCACCGCACAGCCGATCAGGGTGTCGCTGCCGCGGGTGAGCAGCAGTTCGCCGAGATCCTCGACGGGCTGACCGCCGGAGGCGATCGTCAGGGCGGCGGGCGTGATGAACACGACTGCCAGGGTGTAGTTGCGGATCACGTACATCTCGATGACGAATTGCAGTGCGCCGATGACGAGTACGAGCCACAAGCCCTGCGGGTGCAGGGCCAGGATCACCCCGGCCACGCCGAGCCCGAGCAGGGTGCCCAGGGTGCGTTCGACGCTGCGGGCCAGCGTGCGCTGCCAGTCGAACCCCTGGTGCAGCATCAGCACCGCGGCGGCCATCGCCCAGTACGCGTGCGTCATGGTCAGGGCTTGCGAGATCAGGACGGCGACGACACCGGATATCGCGACCGCGATGGCGACCCGTACCGCCAATTGCAGTGACACCGAGCCCGGGGCCAGCGCCCGGCGCAGCAGTTGCAGCGCGCTGGGCCGGCCGAGCGGAATCCCTTCGGCACCATGCTCATCGGTGATGGCATCGGCCGGCACGGTGCCCAGGTGCCGTGCCAGGGCCGCGCCGTCGTAGCCCAGCGCCTCCCCGGCGTCGGCGGTCCGCATGGCTTCGGCGAACAGCACGTGCAGCCGGCGGTTGACGACCCGCAGCCGATACAGCGCCTGGTCGGGTTTGGGTTGTACCGGTTGATAGTTGACCAGGGTGACCCACGCGGTGTGCAGCAGGAGTGCGGCCCGGTGCCGGGCGGCGGCCTGGGTGCCGGGGTCGCCGCCGATGCTGTCGATGTAGGCCGCGACGGCGGCGGCAGCCCCGGCCACCGCCGCCTTCTCGGGTCCGCGGGGGCGGAACAGCGCGCCGGACATGTGCATCAGCCAGGCGAACGTGCCGCCGGCCAGGACGAGCGCGGCGTGATGGGCCGGGCTGAGGTGCAGCGTCGCCGGTGTGCCGGTTCCGGCCGCGCAGGCCAGCACCACCATGTACGCCCCGGGCGGTCCGATGCTCAGTGCGTGGCACACCAGGGTGGCCACCGCGGCGATCATCGTCACCGTCACCACGCCCAGCCACGGTGCCGACGACGCCCACTCGCCCAGGGCGACGACGGCGGCGAAGCACACCACGACCGCGGCCAGGTATCCGCCGCGGTTCAGGTAAGGCCGGCCGCTGCCGTAGAGCGAGGTGAACCCGCCGATCGTGGCGATGAGCCCGGCCGTGGTGTCGCCGGCGAGCCAGCCCACCAGGACCGGAACAGCCATGCAGATTCCGGCACGCAGCGCGAACGGCCACCGCCGGGGCGCGCTGTTGATCACGAAGATGTGCCGCAGCGGGTTGGTCGCTCCGGGTGCCGGCCGGTCGGACATGTCTACAGCATGCTCGGCGTTTCGCTGACACACTGGAGCCATGCCCGAACTGCCCGAAGTCGAGGCGTTGGCCGATCACCTGCGCCGGCATGCGACCGGACGGGAGGTCGCCCGAATCGACGTGTCCGCATTGTCGGTACTCAAGACGTTCGATCCGCCGACGACGGCGTTGCACGGCCAGACCGTCACCGGTGCGAACCGCTGGGGTAAGTACCTCGGCCTGGAAGTTGGCCCCTGGCACCTGATCACGCACTTGTCCCGGGCGGGGTGGCTGCGGTGGTCGGACAAGTTGGCGCCGACGCCGCTCAAACCGGGCAAGGGCCCCATTGCGCTGCGCGTACACCTGGGGGACTCGGTCGGGTTCGATCTGACCGAGGCCGGCACCCAGAAGCGGCTTGCGGTGTGGGTGGCCGCCGACCCGCTCGACGTTCCGCAGATCGCCTCACTAGGCCCGGACGCGCTGTCGCTGGATTCGGCGGGGCTGGCGGGTGTGCTGTCGGGCAACTCGGGACGCATCAAGACCGTGATCACCGACCAGAAGGTGATCGCGGGGATCGGCAACGCCTACAGCGACGAGATCCTGCACGTGGCCAAGCTGTCTCCGTTCGCCACCGCCGGCAAGTTGACCGACGCCCAGCTCGCCGCGTTGCACGACGCGATGATCTCGGTGCTCACCGACGCGGTCACGCGGTCGGTGGGGCAGCAGGCTGCAACGCTGAAGGGGGAGAAGCGCTCTGGACTGCGCGTGCATGCTCGCACCGGCCTGCCGTGCCCGGTGTGTGGGGACACCGTGCGGGAGGTGTCTTTCGCCGACAAGTCGTTCCAGTACTGCCCGACGTGTCAGACCGGGGGCAAGGTGCTGGCCGACCGGCGGATGTCGCGTCTGCTCAAGTAGCGGCCGCATTCTTGACAGTTGTCTAACTCGGTTATCCTGCAGCGATGACCCGTCAGAAGATCCTCATCACCGGTGCCAGCTCCGGACTGGGCGCGGGCATGGCCCGGCAGTTCGCCGCCAAGGGGCGCGACCTGGCCCTGTGTGCCCGCCGCACCGAGCGGCTCGACGAGCTCAAGGCCGAGCTGGCCGACCGGCACCCCTACATCAAGGTGGCGGTCGCCGCGCTGGACGTCAACGACCACGAGGCCGTGCCACGGGTCTTCGGTGAGCTGTCCGAGGAACTCGGCGGTATCGACCGCGTCATCGTGAACGCCGGGATCGGCAAGGGCTGGCCGCTGGGCGAGGGCAAGCCGTGGGCGAACAAGGCCACCATCGAAACCAACCTGATCGCCGGCCTGGTGCAGATCGAGACCGCGCTGGAGATGTTCAAGAAGTCCGGCAGCGGTCACCTGGTGTTGATCTCGTCGGTGCTCGGCAACACGGGTGTGCCCGGCGGCAAGGCTGCCTACTGCGCGTCGAAGGCCGGGATGACGTCACTGGGCGAATCGTTGCGCGCCGAGTACGACAAGGGCCCGATCCGGGTGACCGTCATCGAGCCGGGCTACATCGAATCGGAGATGACCGCCAAGTCGGCGACCACGATGCTCATGGTCGACAACGAGACCGGCGTGCGTGCGATGGTCGAGGCCATCGAGAAGGAGAAGGGCCGGGCCGTGGTGCCGCGCTGGCCGTGGGCGCCGCTGACCCAGGTGATGCGGTTGCTGCCGCCCAAGTACACCAAGCGGTTTGCCTGACACCTGAACGGCGGCGCGTCGTCACAGGCGTCACACCACCCCAAACCTGCCGGGCATTGCCAATTCTGGTGCGCACGAGGCTGAAGGCAACTGGTGTGACGTGTGTACCGACGTCCGCTGGGCTCAGAGTGACCTGCGGTGTTTCTGATGCGATTGTCGTTCGAAAGTCGCGCATAGCCGGGCGGGTTTGGGCCCCGGGCCAACATGGGTAGTCACCCTTCATGACCTCAAAACTGATTGCCTCGATGTTCTTTGCAGGCGCTGCGGCTGGGGCCATTGCGCTGAGCCCGGTGGCGATGGCCGATCCCCCTCCGCCGCCTCCGTGCACCAACGCCGACGGCACCCCGTGCGCCGACATCGGCACCGCCGGTCCCGGCGGCGCGACTGGCCAGATTCCCGGTGGCCCCGGTGGTACTGCCGGCCCGGGCGGGGCCAGCGGCTCGATCCCGTACGGCCCTGAGGGTTCGGCGGGCCCGGGCGGTGCGACGGGTGAAATCCCTTACGGCCCTGGCGGAACCGCGGGACCTGGTGGAGCAACCGGTGGTATCCCGTACGGGCCTAGCGGCACAGCGGGTCCCGGCGGAGCCAGTGGCTGCATCCCGAACGTCGGGTGCGCCACAATCCCCAGTCCCTGAGTAGTTCCTAGGCCGAGCGTCCGCGTTCGACCCGGTACCGGCGCACCAGCGCATCGGTCGAGGAGTCGGACTGCTCGCCCGGTGACTCCGTCTCGGCGATCACCGGCAGCAACGCCTTGGCCTGGGTCTTGCCCAGCTCGACGCCCCATTGATCGAAGGAGTCGATACCCCACACCACTCCTTCGGTGAACACCTGGTGTTCGTAGAGGGCGATGAGCTGGCCCACCACCGACGGCGTCAACCTGGTTGCCAGGATTGACGTCGTCGGTCGGTTTCCGGGCATCACCTTGTGTGGCACCACGGCGGCCGGCGTACCTTCAGCCGCAATGGCTTCGGCGTCCTTGCCGAAAGCCAGAACCTGGGTCTGGGCGAAGAAGTTGCTCATCAACAGGTCATGCATGCTGCCGGTGCCGTCGGCTGTGGGGAGGTCGTCGGTCGGCTGGGAGAAACCGATGAAGTCGGCGGGCACCAGTCGGGTGCCCTGGTGCAGCAGTTGGTAGAAGGCGTGCTGGCCGTTGGTTCCCGGCTCGCCCCAGAAGATCTCACCGGTCTGGGTGGTCACCGGGCTGCCGTCGGCCTGCACCGACTTTCCGTTGGACTCCATGGTCAACTGCTGGAGGTAGGCGGCAAACCGGGACAGATCGTTGGAGTACGGCAGCACGGCACGTGTCTGTGCGCCAAAGAAATTCGAATACCACAGGCCGATCAGGCCCAGGAGCGCCGGAGCGTTCTCCGAAAGCGGTGCGGTGCGGAAGTGCTCGTCGACCGCGTGGAAGCCGGACAGGAATTCACCGAACCGCTCGCGGCCGATCGCGGCCATCACCGACAACCCGATCGCCGAGTCCACCGAGTAGCGGCCACCCACCCAGTCCCAGAACCCGAACATGTTGTCGGTGTCGATGCCGAACTCGGCCACAAGCTTCGCGTTGGTCGACACCGCCACGAAATGTTTGGCCACCGCGTCGTCCCCGAGTGCGTCGACCAGCCAGCGGCGCGCCGCCGTGGCGTTGGTGAGCGTCTCCAATGTGGAGAAGGTCTTGGACGCGACGATGAAAAGCGTTGTGGCCGGTTCCAGGTCGGCCAGCGTCGCCACCAGGTCGGCGGGATCGACGTTCGACACGAAGCGCGCGCTGATGCCCGCATCGGCATAGTGGCGCAACGCGTCGTACACCATCACCGGCCCCAGGTCCGAGCCGCCGATACCGATGTTGACCACGGTCTTGATGCGCTCGCCGGTGGCACCGGTCCAGCCGCCGTCACGCAGCCGGTCGGTGAACGCGCCCATCCGGTCCAGCACCTCGTGCACGTCGGCCACCACGTCCTGGCCGTCGACGGTCAACGTCGCGTCGGCGGGCAACCGCAGCGCGGTATGCAGCACCGCGCGGTCCTCGGAGGTGTTGATGTGCTCACCGGCGAGCATCGCGTCGCGGCGGGCCTCCAGCCCGGCGGCGCGGGCCAGATCGGCCAGCAGTTCCAGGGTCTTACGGGTGATGCGGTGCTTGCTGTAGTCGATGTAGAGGTCGCCGACGGTCAACGCGAGCTCGGTGCCGCGGGCAGGGTCCTCGGCGAAAAGCTGCGTCAGATGGATGTCGCCGATCTCGTCGTAGTGCTTCGACAATGCCTGCCATGCGGGGGTTGCGGTGATGTCAGCACTCATTCCGCCGACCTTAGTGTGGCGCTCGGCTCAACGGTGTACATGATGGATGTATGGCCATTGAAGACTTGATTTCATCCGTGCCCACGGGTCTGTGGATCGGTGGTGAGGAACGCCAGGCCGCATCGACGTTCAACGTGCTGGATCCCAGCGACGATCAGGTGTTGGCCACGGTGGCCGACGCGACCGCCGCCGACGCCGTCGCCGCACTGGACGCCGCGTGTGCGGTCCAGGCCGAATGGGCCGCGACAGCGCCGCGTAAACGGGGCGAGATCCTGCGTGCGGTGTTCGAGAAGATCACCGAACGCGCCGACGACATCGCCGCACTGATGACCCTGGAGATGGGCAAGGTGCTCGCCGAGAGCAAGGGCGAGGTCGCTTACGGCGCCGAGTTCTTCCGCTGGTTCTCCGAGGAGGCGGTGCGCATCGCCGGGCGCTTCACCCCGGCACCGGCGGGTACCGGCCGCATCCTGGTCACCAAGCAGGCCGTCGGTCCGTGCTACGCCATCACGCCGTGGAACTTCCCGCTGGCCATGGGCACTCGCAAGATGGGCCCGGCCTTCGCCGCGGGCTGCACCATGATCGTCAAGCCCGCGCAGGAAACCCCGCTGACCATGCTGCTGCTGGCCAAGCTGATGGATGAGGCCGGCCTGCCCAAGGGCGTCCTCTCGGTGCTGCCGACCAGCAACCCGGGTCCGGTCAGCGCCGCGCTGATCGACGACGGCCGGTTGCGCAAGCTGACCTTCACCGGCTCGACCGGGGTGGGCAAGGCGCTGGTGAAGCAGTCCGCCGACAAACTGCTGCGCACGTCGATGGAGTTGGGCGGCAATGCCCCGTTCATCGTGTTCGACGACGCCGACATCGACGCGGCGGTCGAGGGCGCGATCCTGGCCAAGATGCGCAACGGCGGCGAGGCCTGCACGGCCGCGAACCGGTTCCACGTGGCCAACTCGGTGCGCGAGGAGTTCACCGACAAGCTCGTCAAACGGATGAGCGAGTTCACCCTCGGCAAGGGCATCGACCCCGCGTCGACGTTGGGCCCGCTGATCAATTCCAAGCAGGTCGCCACCGTCACCGAACTCGTCTCGGACGCGGTGTCGAAAGGTGCGACCGTCGCGGTCGGCGGCGTCGCGCCCGGGGGGCCCGGCAACTTCTACCCGGCCACGGTGCTGTCCGATGTGCCCGCCGACGCCCGGATCCTCAGGGAAGAGGTGTTCGGCCCGGTTGCCCCGATCACCGGCTTCGATACCGAGGATGAGGGGGTGGCCGCCGCCAACGACACCGAATACGGCTTGGCTGCTTACGTTTACACCCAGTCACTGGACCGGGCATTGCGGGTGGCCGAGGGTATCGAGTCCGGCATGGTCGGCATCAACCGGGGCGTCATCTCCGATGCGGCGGCACCGTTCGGCGGTATCAAGGAATCGGGCTTCGGCCGTGAAGGTGGTTCGGAGGGCATCGAGGAGTACCTCGACACCAAGTACATCGCCCTGACCAACTAGCCCCGAAGCGCGAACAGTCGCGAAAGTCCCCCGACACGCCGGTGCCGGGGGACTTTCACGTCTGCTCGCCGGGGATAGTCTTGGCGTTCAACGCAAGACGGGAGGGCATGACGTGACTGCGGCGCCAGTCCGTGCTGCCAGCCGGCGTCGGCGTACCTCCATCCGGCGCGACATCCCCGCACTCGACGGCATCCGCGCCATCGCCGTGGCCCTGGTGCTGGCCGGCCACGGCGGCGTGCCGGGCATGGGCGGGGGCTTCATCGGCGTCGACGTGTTCTTCGTGCTCAGCGGATTCCTGATCACCTCGCTGCTGCTCGACGAATACCAGCGCACCGAGCGGATCGACCTGAAGGGATTCTGGATCCGCCGGGCCAAACGGCTGCTGCCCGCCATGGTGCTGATGACCTTGGCCGTGGTGATCGCCCGCCCGTTGTTCCCGTCCGAGGCGGTCGAATCGCTCCGGGAAGACGCGGTCGGGGCGTTCTTCTGGATGGCCAACTGGGTGTTCGTCGCGGCCGACACCGATTACTTCAGCCAGGGCGCCACCCTGTCACCGTTGCAGCACACCTGGTCGCTGGCGGTGGAGGAGCAGTACTACCTGCTGTGGCCGCTACTGGTCCTGGGTGCGGCGCTGCTGGTGCGTCGCCGCTCACCCGAAGCGGTGCGGGCCGTGGTGTTCGGGCTCGCGGTGCTCGGTGTGGTCGCCTCGGCGGTGGCGTCGATCTGGGTGTCCGGCGATCCCGCTGAGCTCAACCGCGTGTACTTCGGCACCGACACTCGCGCTCAGGCGCTGCTGGTCGGCGCGGCGGCCGCGGCGCTGCTGGTGCGTGACTGGTCGGCGCTGACGTTGTCGGGCACGTTGATCCGGGCCCGGTGGCGGCGCTGGGTCGCCTGGACGCTGCCGGTGATCGGGGTGGCGGTGCTGGCGGTGGCCGCGCACCTGGCGACCGGCAGCGCCGACGAGTTCCACCACGGCCTGTTGATCGTGGTAGCGCTGGGCGCGGTGCTCGTCGTCGCCCCGGTCGCGCTGGATCAGGACGGCTATGTGGCCCGGGCCCTGGCCTGGTTCCCGCTGGTGACGCTCGGCGTCATCTCCTACGGCGTGTACCTGTGGCACTGGCCGATCTTCCTGATCCTCAACGGCGAGCGCACCGGCCTGTCGGGCTGGTCACTGCTGGCGCTGCGATGCGCGGTGACGATCGCGGTGTCGTGGGTGTCGTGGTGGGCGATCGAGCAACCGATCCGGCACTGGCGCCCGCAGCATGTCCCGATGTTGCGGTTGGCCGGTGCCACGGTGGCCACTGCCGCGGTGGTGACGTTGACGGTCGTCCCGGTCAGTGCGCCGACCCGTCCGCCGGGCCCGGACGTGATGTCGGCCGCCGCGTCCGAGCAGGATGTCGGCGCGGAGCGAGCCGTCCCGGTGGGACCGCAGCCGGCGCTGGCTCCCGGTACCCGGACCGTTGCGGTGTTCGGCGATTCGGTGGCCTGGACGCTGATGCGGTATCTGCCCGCCACGCCCGGATTTCATTTCAGCGACTACACGACGATCGGGTGCGGCGTCGCGCGCGGCGGCCCGTACCGGTCGGCGGGGGAGACGCTCAATCAGAAGCCGGAGTGCGATTCCTGGCCGGAGCGCTGGGCACAGCGGATCGCACATGACCGCCCCGAGACCGTGCTGTTGATGATCGGGCGCTGGGAGGTCGTCGACCGCATGTGGCGCGGCCGGTGGACCCACATCGGCAACGACGCCTACGACGCCTATCTCAAGAGCGAGCTACAGCGTGCGCTGGACATTCTCAGCTCGACCGGGGCGCGCGTGGTGGTGACCACGGCTCCGTACAACCGGCGCGGTGAGCGGTCGGACGGGACGCTGTATCCGGAGGATCAGCCGGGCCGGGTGCAGGCGTGGAACACCATGCTCCGGACTGTCGTCGCGCAACGCCCCAACGTGTCGGTGCTGGATTTCAACGCCAAGCTCAACCCGGACGGCAAATACACCGCGAAGATCAACGGGGTCAGGATGCGCAGCGACGGCGTGCACCCGACGTCCGAGGCCGTGCAGTGGCTGACGCCGTGGCTGTTGGATTCGTTGAACACGCCCGCGAAGCCGGCGGGCCGGTAAGCGTCAGTGGCCCAGCCGGCCTCGGCCGAGCTGCAGCAGCAGGATGGCCAGATCTTTACCCTCGGGACCCAGGACGCTGTAGCGCTCGATGACCTGCATTTCACGGCTGTGCACCAGGCGGGTGCCGCCGGAGGCCATCCGCGCTTTGCCGATCAGCTTGGAGACCTCGGCGCGGCGCTGGACTGCGGCGAGGATGGTGGCGTCGAGTTCGTCGATCTCCCGACGCAGGTCATCGATCTCAGGCACAAGCTGATAGTCCCAGTCGGCCCGTGCCAGCGCAAAACTGTCCCCGCCCAGCGGTAAGTTTGAACACAAGATGACCACTTCCCCCGTCGCCTCGCCAGTTGCTGCAGATGTTGATGAACTTCTTGACGGCTTGAACCCGCAGCAGCGCCAAGCGGTGCTGCATCAAGGGTCGCCGCTGTTGATCGTCGCGGGCGCGGGGTCAGGCAAGACGGCGGTGCTGACCAGGCGTATCGCGTATCTGCTGGCCGCCCGTGACGTCGGGGTGGGCCAGATCCTGGCGATCACGTTCACCAACAAGGCCGCTGCCGAGATGCGTGAGCGGGTGGTCGGCCTGGTCGGCCCGCGGGCACGCAACATGTGGGTGTCGACGTTCCACTCCACCTGTGTGCGGATCCTGCGCAACCAGGCCTCGCTGCTGCCGGGGCTGAACTCCAACTTCTCGATCTACGATTCCGACGATTCCCGGCGCCTGCTGATGATGATCGGCAAGGACATGGGGTTGGACACCAAGCGGTATTCGCCGCGGCTGCTGGCCAACGGCATCTCCAACCTGAAGAACGAGTTGATCGGGCCCGAGCAGGCGGCCGCGGAAGCCTCTGAGGCCGCCGAGGAGATGGCCGGCATCATCGCCCAGGTCTACGGCGAATATCAGCGCAGGCTCCGCGCGGCCAATGCGCTGGACTTCGATGATCTGATCGGGGAGACGGTCGGCATCCTGCAGGCCTTCCCGCAGATCGCCCAGTACTACCGGCGCCGGTTCCGCCACATCCTGGTCGACGAGTACCAGGACACCAACCATGCGCAGTACGTGTTGGTGCGGGAGTTGGTGGGGCACCACCTCGACGAGAACGACGGCGTGGGCCCGTCGGAGCTGTGCGTGGTGGGTGACGCCGATCAGTCCATCTACGCGTTCCGCGGGGCGACGATCCGCAACATCGAGGATTTCGAGCGCGACTATCCGGACGCGACGACGATCCTGCTGGAGCAGAACTACCGCTCCACCCAGACCATCCTGAACGCGGCCAACTCGGTGATCGCCCGCAACACGGGCCGCCGGGAGAAGCGGCTGTGGACCGAGGAGGGTGAGGGCGAGCTGATCGTCGGCTACGTCGCCGACAACGAGCATGACGAGGCCCGCTTCGTCGCCGAGGAGATCGACGCTCTCGCCGACAGCGAGGGCTTGAAATACGGTGACGTCGCGGTGTTCTACCGCACCAACAACTCCTCGCGCGCGCTGGAGGAAGTGTTCATCCGCGCCGGGATCCCGTACAAGGTGGTCGGTGGCGTCCGGTTCTACGAGCGCCGCGAGATCCGCGACATCGTGGCCTACCTGCGCGTGCTGGACAATCCGGGTGATTCGGTGAGCATGCGCCGCATTCTCAATACCCCGCGCCGCGGCATCGGTGACCGGGCCGAGGCCTGCGTGGCGGTCTACGCCGAGAACACCGGGGCCAGCTTCAACGATGCGCTGCAGGCTGCCGCCGAGGGGCGGGTGCCGATGCTGAATTCCCGCTCGGAGAAGGCCATCGCGAGTTTCGTGGAGATGCTGGACCAGTTGCGGGCCAAGCTCGATGACGAGCTGGGTGATCTGGTGGAGGCCGTGCTGGAACGCACGGGCTACCGGCGTGAGTTGGAGGCCTCCAGCGATCCGCAGGACCTGGCCCGGTTGGACAACCTCAACGAATTGGTCAGTGTCGCCCACGAATTCAGCACCGACCTGGCCAACGCCCGGGCTTTGGCCGAGCAGGGCGAGGGCGAGCCACTCGACGAGGACATCCCCGACACCGGGGTGCTGGCCCAGTTCCTGGAGCGGGTGTCTCTGGTGGCCGACGCCGACGAGATCCCCGAAGACGGCGCGGGCGTGGTGACGATGATGACGCTGCACACCGCCAAGGGTCTGGAGTTCCCGGCGGTGTTCGTCACCGGCTGGGAGGACGGCATGTTCCCGCACATGCGGGCATTGGGCGATCCCAACGAGCTCTCGGAGGAACGCCGGCTGGCCTACGTCGGCATCACCCGGGCCCGTAAGCGGCTGTATCTGTCGCGGGCCAAGGTGCGCTCGTCGTGGGGGCAGCCCATGCTCAACCCGGAATCGCGGTTCCTGCGCGAGATTCCGGAGGACCTGATCAACTGGCGGCGCATCGAGCAGCCGTCGTCGATGAGCGCGCCGGTCGGCAATGCCGGCCGTTACGGGACCCCGCGCCCGTCGCCGTCACGGCCCGCGCCCGCCCGCAACCGCGCGGTGATCACGCTGGAGCCCGGCGACCGCGTCACGCACGACAAGTACGGTTTGGGCCGCGTCGAGGAGGTCTCGGGTACCGGCGAATCGGCGATGTCACTGATCGACTTCGGCAGTGCCGGTCGCGTCAAGCTGATGCACAATCACGCGCCGGTGCAGAAGCTCTAAGCCAGGCACCAACGTCGGGTGCCGGGCAGTAACGCACAAATCGCCGTGAGGGCCGGCAGGCCCAGGGAGCTCACCAGCGATGCCGTGGCCATCGTGCCACTGAACATGTAGCTGCTGATGGCCGACAGTGCCACGGTGAGGACGGTGCCCGCCACGATCAGCGCTGGGCCGGATATTCGACGGCGCAGCAATCTGACTGCGCCCTGGATGAACAGCGCCGCCGCGATGAGCATGCCCACCGCGGTCACCGGCAGGACCACCAATGGATAACGCAGGAGGGCGGTGCCCATGGGGGAGGCCACCCACACGGCGAATGCCGAAGATCCCATCGCCCACAGACTCGCGACGCCGCAGAGCAGGCTGAGGGCGACGGTGATGATGGCAAGGCTGTTGCGCGGGGCGGCCTGCGCTGGTCTTGCGAACATCCGGGGCGATCCTCCTCACCGTCTGCGCAAACGTAACAGGCTGAGAGGTCGGAGACGCACAAAATTGTCCGTCGGCCGCAGGCGGATGGTCAGGCTTGCCTCTGATGATTCCAGGGGCCCTCCGCGAGATCCGCGGGCGTGCTCAGCCGTGGCTCGGCCAGCGGTGGAATCGAGGTGAGCACCGGATTCTGGTCCAGCCGTGATCCGGGCGTGCGTCCCCCGCCCCAACCCACCATCTCCCGGTAGCCGCCGAGCAACCCCGCGCCGCTGACCGCCGATTCGGACGCGTGCGGGCTGTCGGCGCCGACGGGAGTGGCGACCGGGGAAACGTAGAGCGCGTCGGTGGGGCAGTAGGCCTCGCACATGAAGCAGGTTTGGCAGTCGGACTGACGGGCGATGACGGGGACTCCGTCGGCGCCGCGGTCGAAGACGTCGGTGGGGCACACCTTGATGCAGACGTCGCACTTGATGCACGCCGAGCTGCTGACGATCTCGATCACGCCACGGCCTCTGAGGAGATGAGTTGCGGGGCAACGGGGTCGGGTGCGGTCCAGACCTGGTCCAGGCCGCCGACCAGGATGCGGTGCTCGTAGCGGTGATCGGAATCGGGCAGGTCCTCGCGGCGGTGCAGGCCGCGGCTTTCGGGCCGGGCCAGGGACGCCGCGGTGATCCAGCGGGCCGCGGCGACCATGGCCTGTGCCTGACGCTGCTTGTAGACGTCACGCGGGGCCACCGGTGCCAGGCCGTCGGCGATATCGCGCCACACGGCTTCCAGGGCATCGGCGGACTCTTGCAGCCGCTCTTCGGATTTCAGGTAACTGCGCTGTGGCGGCAGGACATGCGACTGCGCGGCCGCCACAACATCCTCGACCGTTGGCGCGCCCGCGCGCGAGCGGGGCGCGACTATGGCGGGCTGACCCACCTGTGCCCGCCGGGTACGGCTGAACTCGGCGGCACCGCGCCCGGCGAAGGTGCCCGACGCGATCGCCCACGAGCCGTTGCGGCTGCCACCGCCGGACAGCGCCCCGGTGATGAGCTCGCGGGTGGCGGCGTCACCCGCGGCATACAGGCCGGGAACCGTTGTCGCACAATCGGCCCCGGCCAGCCGTAGGCCGCCGGTGCCGCGCACCGACCCCTCGTAGACCATCCGCACCGGGTAGGCCGTGATGAACGGGTCGATGCCGGCCTTGTCCAGCGGCAGGAAGTAGTTGGGCTGGGCGTCGCGCATGGTCTGGCGGATGTGCTCGGGGGCGCGGTCCAGCCGGGCGAACACCCGCTCGCCGCGGGTCAGCGCGCGCTGCGCGTCCTGCCGCCCGCTGAGCCCACGCTGAGTGGTGAACGGCCGGCCGTGCTCGTCATAGAAGCTGCCCCACTGCAGCATTCGGCCCTTGGTGTGCACGCCCCACTCGGGGGCCAGCGCGTATGCGGTGCAGAACTCCATGCCGGACAGGTGCGCGCCGTGTTCGGCGGCCATCAACAGACCTTCTCCGGTGTCGACGTTGGTGCCGAACGTTCCGGACAGGAAGGCGGTTCCGCCGGTGGCCAGTACGACGGCGCCCGCGGCGATCTGCCATGGCCGGCCGCCGTCCTGGCGCGCGATACCGGTGGCGCCGGTGATGACCCCGTCACGGTCGGCAGTCAGGTCGAGCGCCGGGTGGTGATCGAGGATGCGCACGCCGCTGCGGTGAGCCTTGCGACGCATGCGGCGCATGTATTCGGGCCCCTGCAGGCTACTGCGCATCTCGCGGCCGTCGGCGCCCACCGGAAAGGGGTAGCCCCACTCGGACAGGTGCTCGAGCCGGTCCCATGAGGTGGCCAGCACCCGGAACATCCAGTCGGAGTCGGTGATCCGCCCGGCTGCCAGCTCGCGTTCCCGCACGGAATCCTCGCGCCGCGGGCCCGGGCCGATCGCCCACAGATTGTTGCCGCCGGCGGCGGTCGCACCGCTGGTGCCGCAGTAACCCTTGTCCACCAGGATGACCCGGGCCCCGGATTCGATCGCGGAGATGGCCGCCCAGGTGGCTGCGGGGCCACCGCCGATCACCAGGACATCGGTGCGGTACACCTCGGGGTCAGCGGGAGCGGTCATGGCCTACTTCCTCTCGGACGCCGAGCTCGGCGAGCAGCACGCGGCGCAGCTCGTCGAATCCGTCGTCGCTTCGGGTGCGGGGGAACGGCAAATCGACGCGACGGTCCAGTGAGACCTGCCCACCCGAGAGCACCACGACCCGGTCGGCCAGCAGGATCGCCTCGTCGACGTCATGGGTGACATGCAGGACCGCCATGTGCCTGCGGGACCACAATTCGTGCAGCAGCCCGTACATCTTCAGGCGGGTCAACGCGTCGAGCGCGCCGAACGGCTCGTCGAGCAGCAGCAGGTCGGGTTCGCGGACCAGGGCGCGGGCCAGTGAAACCCGTTGCGCCTCACCGCCGGACAAGGAGAGCGGCCACGCTCTGGTCTTCTCCGCCAGGCCCACCTCTTCGAGTGCGGACCGCCCACGCGCGGTCCGGGTGGGCGCGTCGGGGCCGGCGTCGGGCAGTGCGAAGGTCACATTGGCCAGCGCGCGCCGCCACGGGAGCAGCCGCGGGTTCTGGAACACCACCGCCCGGGAGCGGGGCACGCGCACCGATCCGGTGACCTGGCCGTCGAGACCGGCCAGCACGCGCAGCAGCGTGCTCTTGCCCGAACCCGACCGGCCCAGCATCGCGACGAATTCACCGTCGGCGATCTGCAGCTCGAGGTTCTCCAACACCTGCTGCTCGCCGAAGGCCCGATGCAGGCCCTGCACCTCGACCACGGTGCTCATGCCGGCGCTCCCAGCCCCTCGAACCCGTTGCGCCAGGACAGCAACAGCCGCTCCAGAATCCGCACCAGGGTGTAGGACAGCAGGCCGGCGACCGCGTAGATCACGATGACCAGCAGTGAGACGTCGAACTGCAGGTTGGTCTGGGCGCGCGACATCAGGTATCCGATGCCCTGGGTGGTGTTGATCATCTCGGCGAAGATCAGGCTCAGCCACGCGCTCGACAGCCCGAGGCGCAGGCCGACAAGGAAATTCGGCATCGCCCCGGGCAGGATCACCTGGGTGATGAGAGTGCGCCGGCCGGCCTCCAAGGTCTGCGCCATCTCGACGAGCTGCCGGTCCACGCCGCGGATGCCCGAGTAGGTGTTGATGTAGATCGCGATCGCCACACCGGTGGTGATGAGTACGACCTTGGGGCCCTCGCCGATGCCCATCCAGATGATCAGCAGCGGAGTCAACGCGAAGTTCGGTACCGCCTTGAGGATCTGCATGGTCCAGTCGAGCAGGTCCTCGCCGGTGCGGGTCAGCCCCGCCGCGACCGCGAGCAGGACACCGATCAGGATGCCCAGCACCGTGCCGGTCAGAACCCGGATGGCAGAGGCGCCGACATGGGTGGCGAGCTGACCGTCACCCAACAGTCGCCACGCGGTGGCCGCCACCTGGGTCGGAGGCGGGAACAGGTCGGCGTTGAGCAGCCCGGTGGCCGAGCCGATGGTCCACGCCGCCAGGATCAGCGCCGGGCTCATCAACCGGCGCACCGGCCGGGGAATGCGCGCCCACAACCCTTTTCGCCGGCTGTGGCCGCCGACGACCTCGACGAGCTCCGGGCCGGTGGGCGGGGTGCGGACCGCTTCGGCGCTGGTGACCGCTGCGGTCACGACTTGGCTCCGGCCCATTCGCGGACCGAGTATTCGTTGTCGAACGAGCCGTCGGCATTGAGGAACTTGTAGGCCGCCTCGAGTTGGTCCACACCCACCTGCGGGAACGGCTCGGTGTTGAATTCCTCGGCCCGGGTGGACTTCTGGACGAACGCCAGGTCGGTGTCATCGGTCTGGGCAACCCAGGCCAGATACTCGTCGAAGTTCTCGGTGATGTCGCGGTTCACCGCGGTAACGGCTTGCTGCCAGGCGCCGGTGAACTCGGGGTGGGCGTCGGTGAAGGAGGTGAGGGCGATATTGGTGCCGGTGCTGCCGAACCCGTGACGCGACAGGCTGTCGATGATGGGGAAGCCCTTGGACTCCAGCTCGGCCGCGCTGGCGCCGGTGACCACGGCCGCGTCGATCTTGCCGGAACTCAACCCCGCGATGGACTCGGGTGTCGGCACGTCGCGCACCTGGATCTGGCCGGTCAGGCCCGCGGCGTCGATGAGCTGGCGGGCGGCGCGGTCGCGGATGGTGCCCTGCGGGGCGGTGACATCCTTGCCGACCAAACCCTTGATGTCGGTCGGCCCGCCCTTGGCGCCCACCAGCCAGGCGTCGCCGTTGACCGAATCAAGAGACAGCAGAACCACTTTCGGGTCGCGGCTGCGGGCCCGGAGGGCCGGGTTGTCGCCGATGGCGGCGACGTCGATCGCGCCGGCGAACAGCGCCGAGGCGACATCGCTGCCCGATTGGAAGAACGAGTACTCGATCTTGCCGACCCCGGCGGATTTCAGCTGTTCGGTGAGGATGCCTTGCCGGTCGCCCCAGCCCAGCGAGCCCGCCGGAGTGCCGGTCACCGAGGTCGCGCCGACGCGCAGGGTGTAGCCGTCGGCCTTGGTGTCGTTGCTGCTGCAGGAGATTGCCGTGGTGATGAGGGTGAGCGCAAATGCGGTGCGCAACAAGCGGTTGAACATGGGAGCGGGCCTCCGAGGGGTCATGCGTGAGCACACGCGAATCCGACTCAGTAGACGCCCGCCCGCGATTTCGGGTCGACGGTTTGGCTCAGGCTGACTGGAAGAATGCTGTGAACCGGTGATTGACCGCCCGACCAGCCACACAGTAGGTTGGAACAACTATTTGGTACGGGAGGGAAGCGGACCGGTGACGACGCAGCAGGCGGTGGAGCTCTACTACGACCCGTTCGACAACGACATCGACGACGATCCGTACCCGGTCTGGAAGCGGATGCGCGACGAGGCCCCGCTGTACTACAACGAGAAGTACAACTTCTACGCGCTGAGCCGTTGGGATGACGTGGCCCGGGAGCTGCCCAATTGGCAGGCCTACCGGTCAGGGCGGGGGACCACCGCCGACATCCTGTTCAGCGGCATCGAGGTACCGCCGGGCATCCTGCTGTTCGAGGATCCGCCCCTGCATGATCTGCACCGTCGGCTGCTGTCGCGGGTCTTCACGCCGCGCCGCATGCTCGCCGTCGAAGACCTGGTGCGCGACTTCTGCGCAAAGGCGCTGGACCCCCTGCGCGGGCAGGACGGTCTGGACTTCGTCGCCGATCTCGGGGCGTTCATGCCCATGCGGACCATCGGCTATCTGCTGGGTATCCCTGAGGAGGAGCAGCAGAGCATCCGGGATCGCAACGACAAGGCCATCACGGTGGCGTCGGTGGATGCCAGTGCCGACGGAGTGAGCCCGACGATCTTCTCCGATGCCATCACGATGTTCGCCGAATACATCGAATGGCGGGCGTCGCACCCGTCCGACGACCTGATGACCGATCTGCTCACCGCACACATCGAGGAGGCCGACGGGACATCGCGGCCGTTGACGCGCACCGAGGTGCTTGCCTACACCGCGATGATCGCCGGCGCGGGCAATGAAACCACCGCTCGGCTCATCGGTTTCATGGGTCAGCTGCTCGGGGAGCATCCCGACCAACGGCGCGAGCTCGCGGCCGATCCGGGCCTGATCCCTGGTGCGGTGGAGGAGACCTTGCGCTTCGAGCCGCCCTCGCCGGTCCAGGCCCGGTACGTCGCCCAGGATGTCGAGCACTACGGTCGGGCCATCCCCGAAGGGTCATACATGTTGCTGCTCAACGGGTCGGCCAATCGCGACGAGTCGAAGTTCACCGACCCCGACCGGTTCGACATTCACCGCACCGGCGGGCATCTGAGCTTCGGTCAGGGCCTGCACTTCTGCCTGGGTTCGGCGCTGGCCCGGCTGGAGGCCCGGGTGGCATTCGAAGAAGTGCTGAAACGATGGACGGACTGGGAGGTGGACTACCCCAACGCTTTCCGCGCCCACACGTCCAGTGTCCGCGGCTGGGCGAGGCTACCGGTCAAGTTCTGAGGCATGCGCGGGCGCCGCAGCCGCCAGCACCGCGGTGACGACGGGCGCGGTGAGCGTGAGCACGACCACCGACGCCGACCTGGGCGCGAAGATCGCTGTCAGGTCGGTGGCCCCGATCTCGTAGAACAGCCGGTCCAGGTCGGTCCAGCCGAAGATGCCCTGCGCCACCGTGATGATGCATCCGGCGATCACGAAGGAGCGGCCGGCGGCGGCACGGAAGGAGATCAGTATCGCGCCGACAAGCAGCACCGCCGCCGCTACGACCGAGACGACGAGCGGCTCGAACATGGCCAGGGCCCACGTCGCGCCTGGCGATGTCGGCATCAGCCCCTGCCCGGTGATGTGCGGCCATCCGAGGTCGAACTGCTTCTTGGCCAGCCACAGGTGATAGACGGCCATTGCCACCGCAAGCGCCGCGACGAGAAGCCTCGGGCCACGTTGGGCGCGGGACGTCGACGCGTCGGGAACGCGTGCGGCGCTGAGTGATTCAGTGCGTGCGAGCAGGCCGACGATAAGCGTGATGATCGACAGGGCGAACCATCCCCAGCGGTGCGCCCCGAGCCTGCCGAGATCCGGCCATACGGCCAGCTCGATGACTGTCAGCACGATCGCAGCCGCGCTGCCCGCGATCACCCACAAACGGCCGCGGGTGTTACGCCGGCCCAGAAGCGCTGCGCCGGTGAAGAAAGCTACCGTGACCGCAGTCAGCGCCACGAGATTGAAGATCGAATGGCAGTACCGCAGGGGACCGGTACTGAGGCCGGAGCCGATTGCGTACCAGGCCCCCAGAAGCGCCCGCATCGTCGCGGCGATCCCGAGCAGGCCGCATATGTAGGCAAGAACAATTACGGGAAGCGCAGTTGGACGCACCGGGCAAACCTAACAGCGGTTCGCGGCCCTACCAGGCGCCTATCTTCGTGCACTCCAGCGCCCGGTCGAGGGCAACACGGTGAACAGGATGGCCGCCAGCGGTAGTGCCGGCATCGCGTAGACGACCGGGTGCAACCGAGCCCCGGCGATGAACAGGCTGCCGAAGATCAGCAGCCCGATCACCGCTCCGACGACGACCAGCAGCCGGCCCATGCGCCGGCGCAGCAACAATGCGATGAGCCCTCCGATGGTTGCTGCAGCCGAGATCGCCGCCAGGAATCCGATGGCCACGCAGAACAGTCGGTCGGTGCGCCACCAGCCGGCGATCAGGTCGGTGGCGATGACGCCGGTGGCCCAGCCGCTGAGGATGGCCATCGTGGCCGCGACGATGGCTGTGCGGGGGTCGGTGCCCACCGCGGTGCGAGGGATGGCCACCGGGCGAGCACGCGGCACGTAGCTCGTGCTGGCGTCGTCGGTGGCGGGGCTGACAAGGCCCGTCTGCGCCTCGCTGCCGGTGATCCCGGCGATCAGGCTGGTCTGGGGTTCCGCGCTGCCTGCGGACGGGATGGCGCCCGTGGGATGACGGCGGATGATGCTCGTGTGAGGCTCGTCGGCGACGGGCACAGGCCGGGAAATCGGTTCCTGCGGCTGACGCCGGATGATGCGGGTGTGGTCGTCGTCCTCGTCGGGATTGCCTGCTGCTGACTGGCGGTCGTCGCTCACTCAGCCAACATAGCTGCCGAGGCTGAGGCCCCGTTTGGCCAGCCACGGGACCGGATCGATCCGGCTGGTGCCGTTCTGAAGAACCTCGAAATGCAGGTGGGGGCCGGTGGAGTAGCCCCGGTTTCCGACGGTCGCGATCTGGTCGCCGGCCATCACCCGGTCGCCCTCGCTGACGAGCCAGGTGTTGATGTGGCCGTAGAGCGTGACGGTGCCGTCGGCGTGGCGCAGCTTGACCCAGGCGCCGTAGCCCGCGGTGGGGCCCGAGGCGATCACGACGCCGTCGGACACGGCGACGATCGGCGTGCCGATCGGGCTCGCCAGGTCTATGCCGGCGTGCAGCACACCCCAGCGGTAACCGAAGTTCGAGGTCCAGACGTAGCCCTTGGTAGGCATCACGAACAGCGGGCGCGACAGGCGGGCCTCGCGTTCGGCGCGCTCCTGGGCGAAGGCGGCGGCCTTGGTGATCTCCTCGGCGTGCACCGAGGTGTCGGCGGCCGAAGAGACCGAGACGATCTGCATGCCGTCGACCGAGCCGGTGACCGAGGCGCCTTCGACGTGGGTGCCGTCGGAGGCCAGGATCGTGTCGTCGGCCTGTGTCTCGGTCGGGTTGCCCAGGGAGTAGGCGCCGGCGGCGGTGGCGCCCGCGGCCATCGCGGCGATCATCAGGCGGCTCTTGACGGCGCCCGCGTGCTCCTTGCGGTGGGCGCCACGGCGGCCGGCCATGTTGATCACGTCAGTGGCGGCGACGCCGTCGCTCACATCGGTGTGGCTGTCGCGGTATGCGTATCGCGAGCCACGCTCACGGCCGGCTTCGGGGCGGAAGCGGGAGGGGACGGCGAGACGGACGGGCACCAGATCGTCGGTGTCGTTTAGATCGTCGAGTTCTGGGGCATAGATAACGCTGGAATCGTCATCGCCGGAAGTTTCGTCGAACGCCTCGAAAGCGCTGAAGGGGATGACGTCCGTGACCTCGGCGGCGTCCAGCTCATCAGGGGAAAGGCGGCGTCTGCGCTGGCGCGCGTCCGTCGGCACCCCTCGCGGGGCTGCGGACGAACGGTGCTGCGGCAAGACTCGAGAATCCTTCTTCGTCGTGACCTGAACGTTATCTGGACCAGAGGCACGTTAACCAAATCCCAATGATGGTGGCAACTTATGGGTCTATTCCGCGCTGGAATGTGATCCGTATCACCTCCCATGGGCGGTGAGATCTACCACATGAGCCGGAGGCGATGCTAATCCATCACTCGGTCGTGGATAAAGTGCCAGCGGGCCCGTCAAGGAGGTATCGACCGGGCAGCTTCGAAGCGCGTTCGAAGCCGAAGCAGACAGTCAACGCCTATCTAGGAAGCACATGGATCTCTTCGAATATCAGGCGAAAGAGCTGTTCGCCAAGCACAACGTCCCCACGACTCCGGGCCGGGTGACCGACTCGGCGGAGGACGCCAAGGCGATCGCCACCGAAATCGGCAAGCCCGTGATGATCAAGGCTCAGGTGAAGGTCGGCGGCCGCGGTAAGGCCGGCGGCGTGAAGTACGCGGCCACCCCCGAAGATGCGCTCACCCACGCGCAGAACATCCTCGGTCTCGACATCAAAGGCCACGTCGTCAAAAAGTTGCTGGTGGCCGAGGCGAGCGACATCGCCGAGGAGTACTACATCTCTTTCCTGCTCGATCGTGCCAACCGCACCTACCTCGCCATGTGCTCGGTCGAGGGCGGCATGGAGATCGAGGAAGTGGCCGCCACCAAGCCCGAGCGGCTGGCCAAGGTGCCCGTCGACGCCGTCAAGGGTGTCGATCTGGCCTTCGCGCGTGAGATCGCCGAGAAGGGCCACCTGCCCGCCGAGGTGCTCGACGCCGCTGCCGTGACCATCCAGAAGCTGTGGGAGGTGTTCGTCAAGGAGGACGCCACCCTGGTTGAGGTCAACCCGCTGGTGCGCACGCCCGACGACCAGATCCT
The DNA here is from genome assembly GCF_001245615.1 of Mycolicibacterium neworleansense. Classification (NCBI taxonomy): domain Bacteria; kingdom Bacillati; phylum Actinomycetota; class Actinomycetes; order Mycobacteriales; family Mycobacteriaceae; genus Mycobacterium; species Mycolicibacterium neworleansense. Next base: position 571,976 of record NZ_CWKH01000003.1, on the reverse strand, counting down.
GGCGCTGGACGGCAAGGTCACCCTCGATGCGAACGCCGACTTCCGTCAGCCCGGCCACGCCGAGTTCGAGGACAAGGACGCGACCGATCCCCTGGAGCTGAAGGCCAAGGAGAACGACCTCAACTACGTCAAGCTCGACGGAGCGGTCGGCATCATCGGTAACGGTGCCGGTCTGGTCATGTCGACGCTGGACGTGGTCGCCTACGCCGGTGAGAAGCACGGCGGCGTGAAGCCGGCCAACTTCCTCGACATCGGCGGTGGCGCTTCGGCAGCCGTGATGGCTGCCGGCCTGGACGTCATCCTCAATGACAGCCAGGTCAAGAGCGTGTTCGTCAACGTGTTCGGCGGCATCACCGCGTGTGACGCGGTGGCCAACGGCATCGTGCAGGCGCTGGAGATCCTCGGTGACGAGGCCAACAAGCCGCTGGTCGTCCGCCTCGACGGCAACAACGTCGAAGAGGGCCGCCGCATCCTGGCCGAGGCCAACCACCCGCTGGTGATCCAGGCCGACACCATGGACGCCGGTGCCGACAAGGCCGCCGAGCTGGCGAATAAGTAAGGGAGCCAACCAGAATGTCTATCTTCCTGAACAAGGATTCCAAGGTCATCGTCCAGGGCATCACCGGCGGTGAGGGCACCAAGCACACCGCGCTGATGCTCAAGGCCGGCACCCAGGTCGTCGGTGGCGTGAACGCGCGCAAGGCCGGCACCAAGGTCAGCCACAAGGACAAGGATGGGAACGACATCGAGCTGCCGGTGTTCGCATCGGTCGCCGAGGCCATGAAGGAGACCGGCGCCGACGTGTCGATCGCCTTCGTGCCGCCGGCCTTCTCGAAGGACGCCATCATCGAGGCCATCGACGCCGAGATCCCGCTGCTGGTGGTCATCACCGAGGGAATCCCGGTGCAGGACAGCGCATATGCTTGGGCCTACAACGTCGAGAAGGGGCAGAAGACCCGCATCATCGGCCCCAACTGCCCGGGCATCATCACCCCCGGTGAGTCGCTGGTCGGCATCACGCCGAACAACATCACCGGTAAGGGCCCGATCGGTCTGGTGTCGAAGTCGGGCACGCTGACCTACCAGATGATGTACGAGCTGCGCGACCTCGGTTTCTCGACCGCCATCGGCATCGGCGGCGACCCGGTCATCGGCACCACCCACATCGACGCCATCGAGGCGTTCGAGAAGGATCCCGAGACCAAGATCATCGTGATGATCGGTGAGATCGGTGGCGACGCCGAAGAGCGTGCCGCCGACTACATCAAGGCCAACGTCACCAAGCCGGTCGTCGGCTACGTCGCGGGCTTCACCGCGCCGGAGGGCAAGACCATGGGCCACGCCGGCGCCATCGTGTCGGGCTCGTCGGGCACCGCCGCGGCCAAGAAGGAGGCCCTGGAGGCCGCCGGTGTGAAGGTCGGCAAGACGCCGTCCGAGACGGCCAAGCTGGCTCGCGAGCTCTTCGAAAGCCTGTAAGTCGTTACAACGGAAAGGCCCCCGCCACGGCGGGGGCCTTTCTTGCGGGCGTACTAGACGCGACCGCCCAGATGCTCGGCCAGGAACCGCTCGACCGCGTGGTACATGTCAATTTGGTTGTCCGGGTTGAGGAATCCGTGGCCCTCGTCGCCCTTGACCATGTACTCGACCTCGACGCCGCGCCCGCGCAGTGCCTCGACGAGGTTGTCGGATTCAGCCTGGACCACGCGAGAGTCGTTGGCGCCCTGCACCACCAGCAGGGGTGTGCGGATCTGGTCGACCTTCGTGATGGGGGAGCGGGCCAGCATGTCGGCCTCCTGCGCCGGGTCATTGTGATTGCCGACGTAGAGGTGCCAGTTGTTGGCCAGGAACGGCCGGGCCACCGTCGGCAGCGTGCGCATGAAGTTGGCCAGGTTGGAGATGCCGACGTAGTCGACGGCGGCGGCGAAGACGTCCGGGGTGAACGTCACTCCGACCAGCGCGGCGTAACCGCCGTACGAGCCGCCGAAGATCGCCACCTTGTCGCGGTCGGCGTAACCCTGCTTGACGGCCCAGTCCACCGCATCGATCAGGTCGTCGTGCATCTTGCCGGCGAACTCGCCGATCGCGGCCTTCGTGAACGCCTTGCCGTAGCCGGTCGAGCCGCGAAAGTTGACCTGTAGCACCGCATATCCGCGGTTGGCCAGCATCTGCACGTCGGGCTGAAAGCCCCAGCAGTCCCGGGACCACGGGCCGCCGTGCACCAGCAGCACCATCGGCAGGTCGGTCGGCTCGACCCCGACGGGCAGGGTCAGATACGCGTGCAACTCCAACCCGTCGCGTGCGGTGATGGTTACGGGTGTCATCGGCGCTAATAAATCTGAATTCAGATTCGGATATGGACGGAACAGCAGCCGGCTCTCGCCCGTCGAGTGGTCATAGAAGTAAGTGGCCCAGGGATCGCGGTCATGGGTGAAGTTGACCACCCAGCGCTGCCCGCTGTCGTCGGAAGAGATGCCGCCGAGATCGCCGTCCGACAGCTTGGTCAGATTCTGCAGTACCGCGGCGAAATCCGGGTCGAGGGCGTGAATCACCTGGCGTTCCCCGTAGTAACGGGCACCGATCAGCTCGCCGGTCCGCTCGCTGAGGATCAGCGGTGACGGCAGCACCATCTGGGCTGCCAGGTCGAACGTCGGGTGACTGTCCACCTCCGTCTCCGCGCCCGTCGCCACATCGATGCGGACCAGGCGGGTGCGGTCGGTGCCGGTGTTGGCGCCCAGCCAGATGCCGGTGCCATCGGGAGTGACGGTGATCGGATGGATACCAAGCGGGTAGTCGGCCCCGTCGAACGTGGTGATCGTCCGCAAGGAGCTGGTCGCCGGATCCCATTGCGACAGTTGCACATCGCCGTCAGCGGTGAGCGTCGAGCTGAACAGTTCACCGGTCCGGCTGGACAGCCAGCTGAACACGGTGCCCGGATTCTGTGCGAGCAGTGTGAGTTCGCCGGTGGCGACGTCGAGTTCGTACACATCGAGGAGTTCCGGTGTGCGGTTGTTGATCTGGACGATCGCTTTTCCCGGGCGACCCTTGGGGAGCTCGAGTTCTGCCCGGGCGCCGGGGAATGGTGTGAGGTCGACGACCGCGGCTTCGGGATTGTCGAGGTCGACGCGGTAGACGTGCCAGTTCTCGTCGCCGCCGGTGTCCTGCATGTAGAGCAGCCACCGCGGATCGTCGGTCCAGAAGTACAGGTACACACTCCGGGTCGCGTCCGCGGTGACGCACTGCGGCGGTGCCTCACCGTCGAGGTCCTGCACCCAGACGTTGAGTCGGTTCTTCCATGGCGCCAGGTAGGCGATCCTGGTTCCGTCGGGCGAGATTCGCGCGGCTGTGCGCTCGGGTGGGCTGAAGAAGTCCTCTACCGAGATCAGATCGGGTAACGCCATTACGCTCCTTTTGCGGTTGCGGACAAGCTCTTTCGGTCGATCAAGCAGTGACGGGACCGCCCAGCCGGCCGTTGGTGGCGTCGCGGATCGCACGGTCGATCAGCGCGAGCGCCTGCTCTTCGGTGACTTTCTTGCCGTCGACGATGACGGCTGTGCTGACGTCTTCGTCGACGACGCGGAACGCGCCGGTGACCGCGGCTGCGCACAGTCGGACGGTCAGGTCTTCTGGTGGCAGATGCAGCCGGTCGGCGATCACGGGGATGAAGCCCTGTTCCATCCGGTCATGCACCATCAGGTAGGAGGTGCGCAGGGCCGGTTCGGTCGGGGTCATGGTGGCGATCCGCATCGCGCTGATTTCGTCCTCGACGTCCTGAGGCGTCAGCGGATGTGAAATCCCGTCGGCGGCAAGGTGTTCAGCCAATGACAGCTCGTGTGGCCAGCGGTTCAGGATATCGATGAACCGGTCCGCGGATTTGGCCAGCACCGGTTCGACGCAGCTTTCCTTGGCCCGGAAATAGCGCCAGATCGTGCGGGTGGAAAGCCCTGCCGCCGCGGCGATGTCGTCACCGCTGGTGCCGGCGACGCCGCTTTCCCAGAACAACTTGCAGGCATGTCGTGACACCGCGAGACGTGCCTGGTCCTGCTTCTCGCCGATCGCCCTCACCTCCAGAACTTGTCACTTAGTGACAGCTCCAATGTGTCACTAAGTGACAGGGCCGTCAAGGTGTGCTGGTGGGCGACGCTGTTGCCCGAGCTACTGGCGCCCGGCTGCCAGCAGGCCCGCCGAGGCGAACTTCAAACCGCTGCGCAGTTCGTCGAGCTGGATCGGGTCGTCACTCTCGATGTAGCGCGTCGTAGTGGCCACGGCCATGTTGAAGAACAGCCACGCCAATGCCCGTGGGCTCAGCTCGTGGCGATACTGGTCCCGGTAGTGCGCCATGTGCAGGGTGGTCATCGCCAGCAGTGTCGCGTTCAGGCCTGAGGCATTCTCCAGCGTGCGGGCATAGTCGGGCCGATCGGCGACGTAGCGGATCAACTTCCGGTTGGCGATCGTGAAGTCGATCAGGATGTCGATCGACGCCTGCATCGCATCCTGTGGCTGCTCCAGGGTGACCGACCGGAGCATGTCTTCGATCAGCGGCGCCTGCTCGGCGGCGAGCTGCTCGATCGCGGCGTGGATGAGCTCTTCCTTGTTGGCGAAGTACTGGTAGATCGATCCCTTGCTGACGCCGGCCCGCTCGGCGACGGCGTTGGTGGTGATCTGGTCGGGGTCGGTCTTCTTCAGCATCCTCACCGCAGTCGCGATGATTTTTGCGACCATCTCACGAGAGCGCTCCTGCTGGGGCAGCTTGCGCTGCTTTGAAGTGCGGGTTTCCATTTCTGCCCTCGAGCTCAAATGCGACTTGAATGCGACCTTTCGGTCAGATTACCGTCGGCTCACGCTCAAGGAGGTGCGTTGAATGACCGCCACATCGGATGTCTCAATCCCGGCCGTCGAAGAGTCCGCCGACATCGAACTCGTTCCGCTGGACTCATTGACCGGCGAGCACACCGGGCGGTGGACGTTTCTGATCGTCGACGGGGCGGCCTTCATGATGCAGGCGATGCACCCCGTCATCGCGGAGATCACCGGCCGCTATTCGGCTGCGTTCCACGGAGATCCGGGCGGCCGGGCAATTCGCAGCGTCGACTCGGTGCTGCGTTGGACCTACGGCGGCACCGAGGCGGTCGCCGAAGGGAACCGGGTGCGCGCACTGCACCAGCCGATCACGATGAAGAGCGCCGAGACCGGAAAGCAGATCAGTGCGCTCAATCCCGAGGCGTATCAATGGGTCATCGCCACGGGCTACATCGTCAACGCCGAAGGTGGCGGCAAGCTGCTGATCGGACGCGACTTCACCGACACCGAGAAGGACGAGTTGTTGCGGGACAACCGCCGGCTCGCGCGCCTGCTGCACGTGCCGATGAACGGCTACCCGACGACCCGCGCCGAGATGGCCGAGTACTACGAAGCCATGATCGACAAGCTGGAAGGCACGCCGCAGGCGTTGCAGTTGATCGAGGAGATGCAGACCGGCAACGTCGAGCTGCCGCCGTCTGTGCCGAAGCTGTTGCACCCGTTGGTCCGCCGCGCACTACGCCCGGCGCTGCGGTTCAACTACCTGTCGGTGGTCGGGCTGCTCGAGCCACGGCTGCGGGCCAAGCTCGGGGTCACTTGGAGCGACGCCGAAGAGCGTCAACTTCAGCGCATCTACACCTTGATCCGCGCCGCCTACCGCATCCTGCCTGACCGGCTCACCTACTTCCCGCTGGCCTATCACGCGCGCAAACATCATGAGTGCCTTGAGAAGATGAAGCAGCGGCAGCAGAAGTCGTTCGCCTACAACCTCTCAGAAGGTCCAGCTGCCAGAGGGTTGTAGCGCGAACCCGTGTTTGTGGTCGGCGTCGATGCAGGCCACCAGGTTGTTCTTTCCGACGACGAGCTTCTTGCCCGCGGATATTGGCATTGACCGGGCGGATGCACACGGGTATCCCACCCAGTCAGCACGGACGGTGTCGTCCGTTGCGCCGTCGGGCTTGCGAGCCACAGGGGATGTTGGCGGCTCGCTCCCACCCGAGCGCGGCAGATACCAGGTGGCCCGTCGTCCCCCCAAGGCCGCTGAGCGCTGCAGATATGCACCGATTTCACTCACCAAACCCCAATCGGTTAGCCTCGCGAATTAACACCCGTCAAGGAGATTGTCATGGTCGATCCGCGCACCCCCGTCATCGTCGGCGTCGGTCAGTTCACCGAACGCATCGATCTCGATGGCTATCGCGGCATGTCCTCGGTCGAGTTGGCCACCGAGGCGGCCAAGGCGGCCCTACACGATTGCGGAGCCGACGCGACCGCGGTGGCGCAGGCCATCGACACCGTGGCGGGCACGCGGCAGTTCGAGATCTCCGGGCCGCAGACACCCACGCTGGGGGTGTCCAACAACTACCCGCGTTCGGTGGCGCGCAACGTCGGCGCCGAGCCGGCCCGCGCCATCCTCGAAGTGATCGGTGGCCAGAGCCCCCAGCACCTCGTCACCGAATTCTCGGCGGCCATCGCCGCCGGCGAGGCTGAGGTGGTGCTGCTGTTCGGCTCGGAGAACACCTCGACGCTGCGCCACTTCTCCAAGCGCGACGACAAGCCGGACCACTCCGAGACGATCGACGGTCAGCTGGAGGACCGCGGCTACGGCTATGACGGCATCTTCGACGAGTACACGATCAAGCACGGGCTGATCGGTGCCCCGGTGCAGTACGGCCTGCTGGAGAACGCGCGCCGGGCCCGGCAGGGTCTGTCGGTCGCGGACTACCGCCAGGCGATGGCCGAGCTGTTCGCGCCGTTCTCCAAAGTGGCGGCCAAGAACCCGTATTCGTCCGCCCCGGTGGAGCGTTCGGCCGAGGAGCTGGCCACCGTCACCGAGAGCAACCGGATGATCTGCGACCCGTACCCACGCATGATGGTGGCGCGCGATCAGGTCAACCAGGGTGCGGCGGTACTGCTGATGTCGGTCGAGTCGGCCCGGAAACTCGGTGTGCCCGAAGAGAAGTGGGTGTACCTGCGCGGGCATGCCGATATGAAGGAAATCAAGCTGCTCGAACGCGCCGAGCTCGGCTACAGCGAGGCCGCGGTGATCGCGATGAACGAGGCGCTGCGGGTCGCCGGGATCACCCTCGACGATGTCGCCGCGTTCGACCTCTACAGCTGCTTCCCGTTCCCGGTGTTCAACATCTGCGATGGCACCGGCCTGGCGCCCGACGACGAACGCGGTCTGACCCTCACCGGTGGCCTGCCCTTCTTCGGCGGGCCGGGCAACAACTACTCGATGCACGGCATCGCCGAGGCCGTCAATGAAATGCGCGACAAGCCGGGTCAGTTCGCGCTTGTCGGCGGTAACGGGGGAATCGCGAGCAAGTACTCGGTCGGCATCTACTCGACCGAGCCGGCCGATTGGGCGGCCGACGGCAGCGCCGCTCTGCAGGAGACGTTCAACGCGCAGGACCGCGTGGTGATCACCGAAACGGCCGATGGCCCAGCCTCAATCGAGACTTACACGGTCCGTTACGACTGGACGCCGCGCACGGGGATCATCATCGGGCGCCTGGATTCCGACGGCAGCCGATTCCTGGCCACGACCACGGACGAGGCGCTGCTGGAGTTGCTCACCGACGGCGAGCCCTTGGGCGCGTCGATCGTCGTGCGCTCCGGCGAGAAGCGGAACACCGCGACGCCGGCGTAGCCATCCACGAGATCAACGCCATGGTCGTTCCACGCGAAGCTGTACGACCATGGCGTTGATCTCGGCGTATCAAGCGCCGCGAACTAGACCAGCGACGCCAGCTTGCCGGCGAGCCGCTCGACGTATGTCGACACCTCGGCCTCGGACTTGTCGGGCAGGCCGAACAACACCTCGGTCACGCCCAGTTCACGCCAGTGCGCGAGCTTGTCGGGGTCCGGCTTGAAGTCCAGCGCCACGATCTGAGGAGCGCCGGAGCGCCCGGCCGCGGCCCAGGTGTCCTGCAGCAGCTTGACCGGCTCGTCGATGTTGAAGTCCCGCGGTGTGGTGATCCAGCCGTCTGCCGACTTCGCGATCCACTTGAAGTTCTTCTCGGTACCGGCCGCGCCGACCAGCACCGGGATGTGTGACTGCACCGGCTTGGGCCAAGCCCAGGACGGACCGAAGTTCACGAATTCGCCTTCGTACGAGGCTTCTTCTTCGGTCCACAACGCGCGCATCGCTTCCAGGTACTCGCGCAGCATCGTGCGGCGCCGGCCCGGGGGAACGTTGTGGTCTGCGAGTTCGTCGGTGTTCCAACCGAATCCGACACCCAGCGATACGCGACCGCCGGACAGGTGGTCCAGGGTGGCGATGGACTTGGCCAGGGTGATCGGGTCATGCTCGACCGGCAGCGCGACAGCCGTCGACAGCCGCACCCGCGACGTCACGGCGCATGCGGTGCCCAGCGACACCCACGGATCCAGGGTGCGCATGTAGCGGTCGTCGGGCAGGGACTCGTCTCCGGTGGTCGGATGAGCAGCTTCCCGCTTGATCGGGATATGGGTGTGCTCGGGCACGTAGAAGGTGGTGAAGCCGTGATCGTCGGCCAATTTGGCGGCCTTGGCCGGGGCGATGCCGCGGTCACTGGTGAAGAGAACAAGCCCATAGTCCATGACCAGAATTAGAACGTGTTTCAGTCCGAGTAGCAAGACGGACCGTCTCGTTGGGTGGCCCAAAACGGAGAAAGGCGGGAGAAAACTTCACCGCGAGTGATACCCGCGACGTGCGGCCACGTCTTTGCTGGGATCTCCGGCATGACGACTGAACGCATCGCCGACCACGTCAAGTTCGCCTACTGGGTGCCCAACGTCAGCGGCGGCCTGGTCACCAGCGATATCGAGCAGCGCACGGACTGGAACTATGAGTACAACAAGAAGCTGGCGCAGACCGCGGAGAACAACGGGTTCGAATATGCCCTGAGCCAGGTTCGCTATGAGGCCAGTTACGGCGCCGAGTACCAGCACGAGTCCACCAGTTTCAGCCTGGCGCTGTTGCTGGCCACCGAAAGGCTCAAGGTCATCGCCGCGGTTCATCCGGGCCTGTGGCAGCCGGCCGTGCTGGCCAAGCTCGGCGCCACCGCAGACCATCTCAGCAACGGCCGCTTCGCCGTCAACGTGGTCTCCGGCTGGTTCAAAGACGAGTTCACCCACCTGGGCGAGCCGTGGCTCGAACACGATGAGCGCTACCGGCGCAGCGCGGAATTCCTGCAGGTTCTCCGGAAGATCTGGACCGAAGACGACGTCGATTTCCGCGGCGATTTCTACCGCATCCACGATTTCACCCTCAAGCCCAAGCCGCTGAACACCGCCGAGCGCCCGAACCCCGAGCTGTTCCAGGGCGGCAACTCCACCGCCGCGCGGCGCAACGGCGGCCACTACGCGGACTGGTACTTCTCCAACGGCAAAGACTTCGCGGGCATCACCGAACAGGTCGTCGAGGTGCGTGACCACGCCCGTGACGCCAATAGAGAGGTGAAGTTCGGCCTCAACGGTTTCATCATCGCCCGCGACACCGAGAAGGAAGCGAAAGAGACGCTCAAAGAGATCGTCGCCAAGGCCAACAAGCCCGCCGTCGAAGGCTTCCGCAGCGCGGTGCAGCAGGCCGGCAACTCCACCGGTGACAAGAAGGGAATGTGGGCGGATTCCAGCTTCGAGGACCTGGTGCAGTACAACGACGGCTTCCGCACACAACTGATCGGCACACCCGAGCAGATCGCCGAACGTATTGCCGCATACCGCAAACGTGGCGTGGACCTCATCCTGGGCGGATTCCTGCATTTCCAAGAGGAAATCGAGTACTTCGGCGCGAAGGTGCTGCCACTCGTCCGCGAAATCGAGTCAGCCGAAACGGATTCCGCCGACGCGCCCGTCCTGGTATCGGCTTGAGACCGCGCTGACATCAAGCACGCGCGCCCAGCACCCAGCTGGGTGCGCTAGCGTGGAAGCTCGAATCGCTCACGTGGTCGGTATTCATGCCTGCGTGAACACACGTCGCGAAGCTCGATAGCACAGGAGAGGTCATGACCTACCCGCCCAGTAACCCCGGATACCCGCCGCAGTCGGGCTCCCAGTTCGATGCAACTCAGCAGTTCGCCAAGGCTGTCCCCGCTCCTGTGCCCGCCGCTCCGGCCGCACCGGCCAATGCGGCCCCCGGTGAGAACAAGTTGCCCGAGATCCTGCTGGCTGTCGTGGCAGGTGTGGGCCTGCTCATCTACTTCGTGAGCTTCGCCTTCGAGGTTCAGGCGGTGGTGGGTTCACTGGTGGTGGCCGTTCCGGTGTTGGCCGGCCTCGTGGCCGGCGTCAGCGTGCTGCCGAAGCAGAAGAACCGTGTGGCCCTGGCGGCCGTGCTGTCCACCCTCGGCTTGCTGCTGTCCATCAGCCTCTCGGTCGCTGCGGGCGGAGACGCTGACTGGACCGTCTGGGTTCTGCTCGTCCTGACTCTCGTCCAGGCCGGTGCCGCGATCACGGCGCTGCTGTTCGATGCGGGCGTCATCCCCCCGCCGGCACCCAAGCCCCAGTTCGACCAGCAGCCGCAGTACGGCCAGTACGGTGGCCCGTCGCAGTACTACGGCCAGCAGCACCAGCCGCAGCACGGTGGCCAGCCCTACCAGCAGGCCCAGCCGCAGCGCCCCGGCTACCCGTCGCAGTACGGCGGTTACTCCGGCGGTCCGAGCACCGGTGGTTTCCCCGTGCAGACCCCGCAGGGCCCGCAGGGTCAGCAGCCGAGTGGCCCGCCGACCCCGCCGACCGGTTACCCCACTTACGGCCAGCCGCAGCAGTCGGGCTCCTCGGCGCCCACCACTGCCGTTCCGGCACAGCCGCAGGCACAGCAGTCGCCTTCACAGCAATCTGGCCCTGCATCGTCGTAAGCTGATCGGCGCGTGCGCTTCCCGCGCACGCGCCGATCATTGCGAGGAGCAGCCCACCAAGTGAGTAACCGGCCAGTCGGCACCCGCCAGGCACGTGAGTTGCTCCGGGTCGCGTTCGGGCCGTCCGTGGTCGCGCTGGTGGTCATCGCCGCGATTGTGCTGTTGCAGCTGCTGATCGCCAACAGCGACATGACGGGCGCGCTGGGTGCGATCTCCAGCATGTGGCTGGGCGTGCACCAGGTACCGGTGTCGATCGGTGGCCGCGAACTCGGGGTGATGCCCCTGCTGCCCGTACTGGCGATGATCTGGGGCACCGCGCGCACGACGGCCACGGCAACCGCCCCCAATTCCTCTTGGCTCGTCACCCGCTGGGTCGTCGCCTCAGCTCTGGGCGGGCCCATTCTGATCGCGGCCATCCTGTTGGCCGTCATTCATGACGCCGCCTCGGTGATCAGCGAACTACAAACTCCCAGCGCTCTGCGCGCGTTCTGCAGTGTGCTGATCGTGCATCTGATCGGGGCGCTGATCGGCGTCGGGTCAAAAATCGGTCACCGCGCCTCGACCACGTCACGGGCCGCCTCGCTGCTGCCGGACTGGCTGCCAGAGGCGTTCCGCGCCGCGACCGCCGGCGTGCTGGCCCTGTTCGGGCTTTCCGGTGCCGTCACGGCCGCGTCGCTGGTGGTGCATTGGGGCACGATGCACGACCTGTTCGCGATCACCGACAGTTTGTTCGGCCAGCTCAGCCTCACCTTGCTGTCGATCCTCTACATCCCCAACGTGATCGTGGGCGCCTCGGCCATCGCGGTCGGATCCAGCGCCCACGTCGGCTTGGCCGCCTTCAGTTCGTTCACCGTGTTTGGCGGCGACATTCCCGCCGTGCCGGTGCTGGCCGCGGTGCCGACGCCGCCGCTGGGACCGATCTGGGTGGCCCTGCTGATCGTCGGGGCGGCCTCGGCGGTGGCGCTGGGCCAGCAGTGCGCACGGCGTCCGCTGCCGATCGGCCCGGCCGCAGCCAAGTTGCTGGTGGCCTCGGTGCTGGCGGCGGTGACGATGGCGCTGCTCGGCTACGCCGGTGGTGGCCGGCTGGGCAACTTCGGCGACGTCGGGGTGGACCAGTCGACGTTCGCGCCGGCGGTGTTCCTCTGGTTCGCCGGTATCGGCGGGCTGACGGTGGTGATGTCTGGTGGCTTGACCCGCAAACCCAAGCCTGTGACCCCGCCCACGCCGGCACCGCCTGAGCCGGCCGAGCCACAGGCTGAGCCCGAGCCCGTGCCCGAGCCCGAATTCGACGAAGCCGACGAGTGCGTCGACGAGGTCGAATCCGAGTACATCGAAGCGGAACCCGAGCCCGAACCCGACCAGCCGTTGGTGTCATGGTCGGCCGAGGAGCCCCCGGCGGACGAGCCGGAGGACTACGACGACGTGCAGGAAACCGTCTACGAACCACGTCCGCGGCGCTACGAAGACCTCGATGACGATCCCGAGGAGCACTTCATCGTCGACGACATTCCCGACGACGATGTGACCGGCGATCAGCCGCGTCGTGCGGGCGACTAGGCTGCTGCGCGTGCAGCAACCGTTACATGTGCCTCCGAGTGCACCGGCACGGCTGGTAGTGCTGGCTTCGGGGACAGGGTCGTTGCTCGCCTCGCTACTGGCTGCCGCCGTCGACGACTATCCGGCGCGCGTCGTCGCCGTCGGAACCGACCGCAAATGCGCCGCCCTGGACATCGCATCGTCGGCCGGGGTGGCGTCCTACTCCGTCCGGTTGGGCGACTATTCGGAGCGCGACGCCTGGGATGCCGCACTCACCGCGGCCACCGCCGAACACGAGCCGGATCTGGTGGTCTCGGCCGGGTTCATGAAAATTCTGGGCAGCCAATTCCTTTCCCGCTTCCCGGGCCGGGTGGTCAACACTCATCCGGCGTTGCTGCCCGCGTTTCCCGGGGCGCACGCGGTGCCCGAGGCATTGGCCTACGGCGTGCGGGTGACGGGCTGCACCGTGCATCTCGTGGACTCCGGTATGGATACCGGGCCGATTCTGGCCCAACAGGCCATCGAGGTGCTCGATGATGACACCGAAGAGACTTTGCATGAGCGCATCAAGGTGGTCGAACGTCGACTGCTGGTGGATGTGCTGGCCGCGCTGGCAACCCGCGGCGTGACCTGGACTGGACGAAAGGCGACCATAGGGTGAGCGAGAAGAAACCGATCCGGCGAGCGCTGATCAGTGTCTATGACAAGACCGGCCTGGCCGATCTGGCCCGCGGCCTGCACGAGGCGGGCGTGGCCATCGTCTCCACCGGGTCGACCGCCAAAACCATTGCCGCCGCTGGCGTTCCGGTGACCCCGGTGGAAGACGTGACGGGTTTCCCGGAGGTGCTCGACGGCCGGGTCAAGACCCTGCACCCGCGGGTGCACGCCGGTCTGCTGGCCGATACCCGCAAGCCCGAACACGTTGCCGCGCTGGCCGAACTCGAGGTCGAGGCGTTCGAGCTCGTGGTGGTGAACCTGTACCCGTTCTCCGAGACCGTCGAGTCCGGGGCATCGGTGGACGAGTGTGTCGAGCAGATCGACATCGGCGGCCCGTCGATGGTGCGTGCAGCTGCCAAGAACCACCCGAGCGTGGCCGTCGTGGTCGACCCCCTGGGTTATGACGGCGTGCTGGCAGCGGTGCGGGCCGGTGGCTTCACCTTGGCCGAGCGGAAGATCCTGGCGTCCTTGGCCTTCCGGCACACCGCCGAGTACGACGTGGCGGTGGCGAGCTGGATGGGGTCGACGCTGGCGCCGGAAGAGCCCGCCCAGAAGCTGCCGCAGTGGTTCGGTGGCACCTGGCATCGCAGTGCGGTGCTGCGCTACGGCGAGAACCCGCATCAGCAGGCCGCGGTGTACCGCGACGACTCCGCGTGGCCCGGACTGGCTCAGGCCGAGCAGTTGCACGGCAAGGAGATGTCCTACAACAACTACACCGACGCTGACGCGGCGTGGCGGGCGGCGTTCGACCACGAAGAGATCTGCGTGGCGATCATCAAGCACGCCAACCCGTGTGGCATCGCGATCTCGTCGGAGTCGGTGGCCGACGCGCACCGTAAGGCCCACGAGTGTGATCCGCTGAGCGCGTTCGGTGGCGTCATCGCCTCCAACACCGAGGTCAGCGTCGAGATGGCCGAGACGGTCGCCGACATCTTCACCGAGGTCATCATCGCCCCGGCCTATGAGCCCGGCGCGGTCGAAATCCTGGCCCGCAAGAAGAACATCCGTATCCTGGTGGCCTCCGAGCCGCTGGTCGGTGGCATCGAGCTGCGCCAGATCAGTGGTGGGGTGCTGCTGCAGCAGCGCGACGCTCTCGATGCCCCGGGTGACGATCCGGCGAACTGGATCCTGGCCACCGGTGAGCCGGCCGACCCGCAGACACTGAGTGATCTGGTGTTCGCCTGGCGGGCCTGCCGCGCGGTGAAGTCCAACGCGATCGTGGTCGCCAAGGACGGCGCGACCGTGGGTGTCGGTATGGGACAGGTGAATCGCGTTGACGCGGCCGGGCTGGCCGTGCAGCGTGCGGGTGACCGCGTCGCCGGGTCGGTGGGCGCCTCCGATGCGTTCTTCCCGTTCCCCGACGGCTTGGAGACGCTGACGAATGCCGGCGTCAAGGCGATCGTGCACCCGGGTGGATCGGTGCGTGACGCCGAGGTGACTGCGGCCGCCGAGGCTGCCGGCATCACGCTGTACCTCACCGGCGCAAGGCATTTCGCTCACTAGTTATCTGTTGGTGCGTGCGCCGTTTCCTACACCTGGGTTGTTGATCGCGTGGTTTGGCGACCCGGGCGTAGGAAACGGTGATCAGCTGCCGCGCGTGCCTGCACGGCTTTCTACACCTGGACTGTGGCGGGCTCACGATCACGACCCAGGAGTAGGAAACGGCGAAGCACCGCGTCGAGCAAAGGCCTCTCGAACCCGGTGAAGGATGAACGCCTTGCTGTGTTCAGCGACGACTCGGATGTCGATCCAGCCTTCACGTTCGATGAGTTCGCTGCGGCCGATGTCATGCACATACCGCGGTCGATCCGTGGCGTGGTGCTTACCTTCGTAATCCAGGCCCACCTTGACGTCGTCATAACCCATGTCGATGAATGCCTCGTTGAAGCCGTCGCTCACTCGGATCTGCGTGCGCGGGCGTCGGAAACCTGCATCGATGAGGAGTAGCCGCAGCCAGGTCTCTTTCGGAGATTGCCCGCCGGGATCCATCAGGTCGAGTGCTGTCCGGGCACCTCGGATTCCACGCAGGCCGCGAAAGCGAGCAGCCAATTCGAGCACTCGGCCGGCTTCGACACCCGTCGCCATGGCCAGCGCGTCGAGGTGGGCGACCGCCTCGTCACGGGGAAGAAACCGAGCCAGATCAAGGGCGGTTCGCAGTGGCGTGGTGACGTTGAAATCGCCTATGCGGCAGACCTCGTCGGGACTGATGCGCTCCTCGCGCACGATGATGCCGGGCCGACGACGTCCGTGCTCGGCGATCAGCTCTACAGGCGCATTGTCGTCAACCCATTGCGCGCCGTGCAGCGCCGCCGCTGCCCGACCGGCGATGATCCCGCGGCGGCCGGTCCACAGCCATGCGGCCATGGTGTTGGCGCGCAGTGATCGAACGGCGTCCTTCGGTAGGTAGACGCGCGGATGTGCGGCGGCATAACGCCATCGCAGTTGCCCTGGCGTAAGAACGCCGGCTGCGATCGCTTCGGTTCCGATGAATGGTGCGTCCATGGCACCGATGGTCGAGGGCATGACCGACGGAATGACGGTGCCCACGCACGCTTCAGCTGAGGTTGGGGATGAACCGCGCGCTGTGGATCAATTTGGTGCGCCGCGCTGCTCATCGCTTTCTACCAGGGGGTCGCTACAGCAGGCGATCTACGACCCAGGGGTAGAAAGCGGCGCAGGACTAATGCACCACGAAGAGCCTCTACGCGCTCACCTCGTCCTCGACCTCAGCGGTCGCGTATGCGATGAATGACGTGATCTCCTCGACCGCCTGACGCGCGTCGGGGTTGACGTCGAAGCTCAGCTGGAACATGTGCATCGCCCTGTCCCACACCTGAACCCACGCCGGAACGCCGGCGGCCTGAAGCTTGTCGGCCAGGGCGAAGGTGTCGTTCAGCAGCATCTCGTGCGTACCGACCTGGAGCAGGAACGGCCCGAGCCCGTGCAGGTCCGCCTCGGGCGGCATCACCGGTGTGGGCCGGGTGCCGTTGACCGTGGCGAACACGTCGTAGATGAACTTCACCGTCATGAACGGGAACATCACGTCGCGATGCTCTTGCAGGGCACGGTATTTCAGGTCCATGTCGGATGACGTCAGTGGCGAGAGCAGGACCTGCCCGGCGGGCACCGGCAGCCCGGCGTCGCGGGCGGCCAGGGCGGTGTCGGCGGCGAACAGTCCGCCGGCCGAATCGCCGGCCAGGACAATCTTTTCGGGGGCGAACCCAAGGGACAGGGCCAGGCGGTAGCCGTCGAGTCCGTCGGCGACGGCGTCGTCGATGTCGGCCTGCGGGGCCAGCCGGTAGCCCACGTTGAGCACACGTGCCCCGGTGGCGGCAGACAGCTTCGACACGAAACGGCGGTGTGAGTTCAGGCCAAGGGTCACCAGCGCCGAGCCGTGCAGGTAGACGATCACCCGATCGGAATCGCGGGCCTCGGGTGCGATCACCCATTCGGCCGGGCAGTGGGGCAGCGCCACCGGTGTCACCTCGGTACCGGGCAGCGGCTTGATGAACCGCAGGGGCCGGTCGATGACGTCGAGGTGCGCGCGCTGCAACACATCGGGGGCGACGCGGTTGATGCCCATTCCGATCAGGGTCAGTAGACCCAGCAATGGGCGGACGAAGATCGCGGTGGTCCAGCCGAGTGCCCTGGACTGCAGAGATGCGGGGCCGAAGTGCACGGTGGCCGGGCGGCTACGCCAATCGAGCGAATTCACGGTACCAAGGGTACTGGGTACCTGAAGTAACTCGTGGCTCAGGGCACGGTGATGGTGGCCTGGCCCTCGATCGCCTTGTTGATGTCGGTCAGGGCGGTCTTGTCACGTTCGGTGGCGTCGGCGTTGATCTGCAGCACGTAGACGTTGCCGGGCGCCTGGATCACGACGGTGGTCTGGGTGATGGCCCGACGCTGGCCGCCCTTGGCGTAGGTGCCGGCCAGGTGCACGGTGGGGAATCCGCTGATGTTCCCGCGGGTCACGTCGCCGCTCGGCTTGTAGTCGGCCAGGTTCTGCAGCTCGTTGGGTGCGAACTCGAGCAGCTTGTTGGGGTCGACGTCGCCGGCCAGCCTGGAGATCAGCGAGACGACCGACGGCGGTTCGGTCGGGTTCACCGGATCGTTCACGATCGCCGAGTAGGCCCAGGCCGGGGTGCGCGGGCCGGCGTCGATCCATCCGGGCGGGGTCGGCATGGTGAACACCGGTGCGCCCGGATCACCGCGGTGGACCGGTGTTTCGACGATGCCGCTCTGCTTGATGTAGTCGGCGATGGTGAAGGCGTGGCCCGGCGGTGCGGGCGAGGTGGTGGTTTCCGCCGACGTATCGGTGGCGACCGCGGAGGTGGTCTCACCGCCGCCGCCGCCGTTTTCGTCGCCGGACGTCATTGCCATCGTGATGCCGCCGACGAGCAGGATCACCGCGCCGATGGCGGCGGCGGCGATGACGAGGCCGCGCCGGTTACCCGACTTCTTCGGGATCGGGGTGTGCGGCAGCGGGGGCGGCCCGAAGTTGGTCTGCGGCGGCCCAACCGGCCCGGCCGGTCCGACGACGCCCGGCATGGCGACCGGTGCGCCCGCAACGGGTTTGCGGGAAGACGTTTCGTTGCCCGCCCAAGATGAGGTGAACACCGGCGGTTCCGACGGGGGAACGGGCCTCGGGTTCGACGGCGACAGCGGGGCGGGCGGCGGGTTCACCGGCTTCGGGATGATCAGCGGGGTGGTCGGCGGCGCCGGCTCGTGAGTGGGTGCCGGGGTGCGCACCTCGGGGGTGGTTCCGGTGGCTGCCTCGGCCAGTGCGACGGCGAAGTCGTGGCAGGTGTCGTAGCGGTCCTTGGCGTCCTTCGACAGCGCCTTGGCCATCACCGAATCGAATACGGCCAGTTCGGGTTTCGTGTCGGCGAGCTTGGGCGGTGGGGAGTTCAGGTGGTGGCTGATCACCACGGCCGGGTTGCTGTGCGCGAACGGCGGGGTGCCGGTGAACAGGCGATAGGCGGTGGCGGCCAGCGAGTACTGGTCAGCCCGGCCGTCAAGGGGCTGGCCCATCAGCTGCTCGGGCGCGGTGTAGGACATCGAACCCACGGTGATGTTGGTCGACGTGAGTCCATTGACCTCGTCCGCGCGCCGCGCGATGCCGAAGTCGGTCAGCATGATGCGGCGCTTGGCGCCCTGTTTGCTGGTGAGCAGGATGTTGGCCGGCTTCACATCCCGGTGCAGTAGCTTGCGCTGATGCGCGTAGTCCAAGGCGTCGCCGACGGCGGTGACGACCTCGATGACGTCTTCGGCCGGCATCCCCTTGGGGTACTGGTCGTGCAGCAGCTTGGCGGCGTCGTGCCCGTCGACGTAGTCCATCGAGATCCACAGGCGGCCCTCGAATTCGCCGCGGTCGTGGACGCCGACGATGTGCGGATGCCACAGGGTGGCGGCCATGTCGGCCTCACGGATGAATCGTTGCCGGAATTCGTTGTCCGAGCTGACGCTGATGGGCAGCACTTTGAGGGCGTCCTCGCGGGGTAACCGCGGGTGGGACGCCAGATAGACCTCGCCCATGCCACCGGTGCCCACCAACTTGACGATGGTGAACCCGGCGAATTCCTGACCGCTAGCCAACGGCATGGAGCGCAGACTACCGGTCGCGGCGCTCGGACAACGAGTATGTCGGGCTGTGTGGCCCACATGCGGCGGTTCGCGCCCGCGGGCGGCGCTGTGACCTCAGTTCTGCCGGGTGGCGATGTGCGCGGTCGTCTTCAGTCGTAGCGTGGAGTGGTGAGCCAACCCAAGGATCTGCCTCGCACCGTCGGTGAGCTGCGTGCCTCCGGCCATCGTGAGCGGGGTGTGAAAGCCGAAATTCGGGAGAACCTGCTGTCCGCCCTCGCGGACCGCCGCGATGTGTGGCCGGGAATCCTGGGATTTGACGACACGGTGATCCCGCAGCTGGAGCGGGCTTTGATCGCCGGCCACGATGTGGTGCTGCTCGGTGAGCGCGGTCAGGGCAAGACGCGGCTACTGCGCGCGCTGACCGGGCTGCTCGACGAGTGGACGCCGGTGATCTCGGGATCGGAGTTGGGTGAGCACCCGTACAGCCCGATCACGCCGGAGTCGATCCGCCGTGCCGCCGATTCCGGTGACGATCTGCCGATCGAGTGGCGACACCGCAGTGAGCGGTACACCGAGAAGCTGGCCACGCCGGACACGAGCGTGGCCGATCTCGTCGGCGACATCGACCCGATCAAAGTGGCCGAGGGGCGCAGCCTGGGTGACCCGGAAACGATCGCCTACGGGCTGATCCCGCGGGCGCACCGCGGCATCGTGGCCGTCAACGAGCTGCCCGATCTGGCCGAGCGGATTCAGGTGTCGATGCTCAACGTGATGGAGGAGCGCGACATTCAGGTGCGCGGCTACACGTTGCGGCTGCCGCTCGACGTGCTCGTCGTGGCCAGCGCCAACCCGGAGGACTACACCAACCGCGGCCGGATCATCACCCCGCTCAAGGATCGGTTCGGCGCCGAGATCCGCACGCACTACCCGCTGGAGATCGACGACGAGGTCGGGGTGATCCGCCAGGAGGCCCAGCTGGCCGCCGAGGTTCCCGATTACCTGCTCGGGGTGCTGGCGCGGTTCGCCCGCAATCTGCGTGAATCGAACTCTATCGATCAGCGTTCCGGTGTGTCGGCGCGGTTCGCGATCGCCGCAGCCGAGACGGTGGCGGCCTCGGCCCGGCACCGCTCGGCGATTCTCGGTGAGGACGATCCGGTGGCCCGGGTGGTCGACCTGGCCACCGTGATCGACGTGCTGCGTGGCAAATTGGAGTTCGAGACGGGCGAGGAGGGACGCGAGCAGGCGGTGCTGGAGCACCTGCTGCGACGCGCCACCGCCGACACCGCACAGCGGCTGCTGGGCGGCATCGACGTCGCCCCGCTGGTGGCCGCGGTCGAGGAGGGCTCCCCGGTGACCACCGGTGAACGGGTGTCGGCAAAGGACGTCCTGGCCGCGCTGCCGGATCTGCCGGTCCTCGACACGCTCGCTTCCCGGTTGGGTGCGGTGTCGGTGGGGCAGCGGGCCGCTGCGGTCGAATTGGCCTTGGAGGCGCTGTATCTGGCCAAGCGTGTGGACAAGGTGACGGGGGAGGGCGAGACGGTCTATGGCTGATCCCGGCCGGGGACACGGGCACACCTCGCGGTATTCGCGATACACCGGTGGCCCCGACCCCTTGGCACCGCCGATCGATCTGCGCGACGCCCTCGAGCAGATCGGTCAGAGCGTCATGGAGGGCAGCTCGCCGCGCCGAGCGCTCTCCGAGCTGATGCGACGCGGCACCGAGGGCATGCGCGGTACCGACCGGCTGGCCGCCGAGGCCAACCGGAAGCGCCGGGAGTTGTTGCAGCGGCACAACCTTGACGGCACGCTGCAGGAGATCAAGAAGCTGCTCGACGAGGCCGTGCTGGCCGAGCGCAAGGAGCTGGCCCGCGCACTCGACGACAATGCGCGGTTTGGCGAACTGCAGATGGAGGCACTCTCGCCGTCACCGGCCAAGGCCGTTCAGGAACTCGCCGACTATGACTGGCGCAGCCCCGAGGCCCGGGAGAAGTACGAGCAGATCAAGGATCTGCTGGGCCGGGAGATGCTGGACCAGCGTTTCGCCGGCATGAAGGAGGCGTTGGAGAACGCCACCGACGAGGATCGGCAGCGGGTCAACGACATGCTCGATGACCTGAACGATCTGCTGGACAAGCACGCCCGCGGGGAGGACACCCCGCAGGACTTCCAACAGTTCATGGAAAAGCACGGCGAGTTCTTCCCGGAGAACCCGCAGAACATCGATGAGCTGTTGGACTCGCTGGCGCAGCGGGCGGCAGCCGCACAGCGGTTCCGCAACAGTCTGTCGGCCGAGCAGCGCGCCGAACTGGATGCCTTGGCGCAGCAGGCCTTTGGTTCGCCGTCGCTGATGAACGCGCTGAACCGGCTCGACTCACACCTACAGGCGGCGCGGCCGGGTGAGGATTGGACCGGTTCGGAGCGTTTCTCCGGTGGGGACCCGCTGGGCATGGGGGAGGGCGCCCAGGCGATGTCCGACATCGCCGAGCTTGAGCAGTTGGCCGATGCGCTGTCGCAGAGCTATGCCGGCGCGTCGATGGATGACGTCGACCTCGAGTCGCTGGCCCGTCAACTCGGTGAGGATGCCGCGATCGACGCCCGAACGCTGGCCGAACTGGAGAAAGCCTTGGTGAACCAGGGCTTCATCGACCGTGGATCGGACGGGCAGTGGCGGCTGTCGCCGAAGGCGATGCGTCAGCTCGGCCAGACCGCACTGCGTGATGTGGCGCAACAACTTTCGGGGCGTCACGGTGAGCGGGACACGCGCCGGGCCGGTGCGGCCGGCGAGCTGACCGGAGCCACGCGGCCGTGGCAGTTCGGTGACACCGAACCGTGGAACGTCACCCGCACGGTGACCAACGCGGTGCTGCGCCAGGCAGGCACCGGACTCGTGGAGCGGCCTATCCGGTTCGCGGTCGAGGATGTGGAGATCTCCGAGACGGAGACCCGCACCCAGGCCTGCGTGGCGCTGCTGGTGGACACCTCGTTCTCGATGGTGATGGAGAACCGCTGGCTGCCGATGAAGCGCACCGCGCTGGCCCTCAACCACCTGGTGAGCACCCGGTTCCGGTCAGATGAATTGCAGATCATCGCCTTTGGCCGGTACGCCCGCACGGTGACCGCGGGCGAGCTGACGGGGCTGGAGGGCGTGTACGAGCAGGGCACCAATCTGCACCATGCGCTCGCGCTGGCGACGCGGCATCTGCGTCGTCATCCCAACGCCCAGCCCGTCGTGCTCGTGGTGACCGATGGTGAGCCCACCGCGCACCTTGAAGACTTCGGTGACGGTCACGGGTCGGAAGTCTTCTTCGACTACCCGCCGCACCCGCGAACCATCGGCCACACGGTGCGGGGTTTTGACGAGGTGGCCCGCCTCGGCGCACAGGTGACGATCTTCAGGCTGGGCTCTGATCCGGGGCTGGCCCGGTTCATCGACCAGGTGGCCCGCCGTGTGCAGGGGCGTGTGGTGGTGCCCGATCTCGACGGCCTGGGTGCCGCGGTGGTTGGTGACTACCTGCACTCGCGGCGGCGCTAGGCCGTGGCGGCGGGTCGATGGGATGGGTTGCACATCTGTCCGAGTGGGGCGCCACACAACCTCTCGGTGATGCCGCCGGCGTGGAAGGCTGCGACCGTATC
The DNA here is from genome assembly GCF_001245615.1 of Mycolicibacterium neworleansense. Taxonomy (NCBI): domain Bacteria; kingdom Bacillati; phylum Actinomycetota; class Actinomycetes; order Mycobacteriales; family Mycobacteriaceae; genus Mycobacterium; species Mycolicibacterium neworleansense. The sequence goes on along the minus strand of NZ_CWKH01000003.1, from coordinate 549,648 downwards.
GGCAGGGCCCTGCCTGAAGTGCCGCCAGCCGTCCTGATGGGCGACGACGACATGAGGCGCGTCGAGCACCTCTGCGGCAGCGGCGGCGCGCTCGGCGGTCAGGCTGAGCGGTCGCCCGTCGAACTTCGCCGGTACTGATGCCGAACCCGCGAACAACACCGCGCAATCGATGTCGCCGACGCGTTCGCGGATCTCCCGGACGATCGCGATGGCGGTGTTGTCCCCGCTGATGTAGACCCTGGGACCGTCGGTGGCGCTGACGACGAATCCGATGACCTCGCAGTTGACGAAGCCTTCTTCGTTGAGCTCGCCGTCGGCTGGGCCGTGTCGGGCCGGGACTGCGGTCACTTCCAGTCCACCGCCGGGTGACACCCACGTCGTCCAGGGCGCCAACGGCTTTGACGGTCCGCCCAGACGCGGGGCGGCGGTGGGTGTCGTGAGCAGGACGGGTGCGGCCAGCGCGAACGCGCGGCCGGAGATGTCGAGATTGTCGTAATGCAGGTCATGGCTGACCAGCGCGACGTCGACATCACCGACAACGGTCTCGTCGACGGCGGGCCCAGTGAGCTTCTGCAGGTAGCCGTAGTCCCCAGGAGGATCGAAGGTGGGGTCACAGATGAGCCGGTACCCGCCGATGTCGACCACCGTGGTCGGACCGCCGAGGACCGCGACGCCGAACGGTGCCCGTTGCGTCGTCAGGGGAACGTGCACGCAGCTGGACATGACTGCCGCCCTTTCTCATGGCTGCCCTCAAATCGACGAAGATGTCGTGGCGAGGGCGGTCCAGCGACATCTTCGTCGATGTAGGGGCTGCTGGCGGATTGACCGCTGGAAGCGCGGGCAGGAGAACCTCAGGGAGTCGGCGACGACCCCCCATTTGCCCTGACGATGCCCGGGGTGTGAGTGTGGGGGCCGATACCGCGATGGGGGATGGTGTGAATCGACTGGCGGGCGTGGTCGTCTTGGTGGCCACGATGATGCTGAGCGGCTGCACGCATCTGACGGACGGCACCGCGACGGCCGGATTCGAGCCACCCGGACAATCGCCGGGTTCGCCGGGCTCGCCCGCATATAAGGCGCAGCAGTGCGAGCAGTTGCATTCGGATCGCTGGATCGAGCTGTCGGGGACCGCGCCCGACGAACCCCGGGTGCGGATCGCGCAGCCGCCGGGCTGGGAACCGGTGCCCGAGTTGGCGACGGGGGCAGTCAGATTGGTCCTGCGTAATGTGTCCCTCAGTGACGGCGTGACGAATCCGGCTGTCTCGGTGGCCACCGGGGACGCGACGGACGGGAACCGATCGCCCGAAGATCTGCTCAGTGACAGCATCCAGGGCTTCGAGGCCGGGGGCGGGCAGAACATCACCCACGTCCCCGCGGAGATATGCGGGTTCCCGGCGTTGATGGCCAACTACACGGTGCCGCCCAGTGACGGCGGCAAGACGATCTACGTGACCGGCGTGACGGTGATGGTGCCGCTCGGGTCGAAGGTGTGGAACCTGGTGGCGTTGGCGCAGAGCACCGCACCCAACAACGAGACCTACATGGCCGACGCCCAGGTGATGTTGGCCGGGTTGCGCATCGCCATGCCTCGCTAGCTCGCATCAGCTGACGGTGCCGTCGGCCGTCGGGTAGCTTCTGCTCATTCGCATTGGGCTGGGAGGCGGCGGCATGGCACAACGCTTGGGCGAACGTGTGTTGCCGGCCTCCTTTCTGGGCGGGATGGCGTTGGCGACAGTGGCCGCGCTGGCGGCGACGCAGCCGGTGACCGCGGTGCAGTTGTCCGCGCTCATCATCGGCTCGAGTTCGACGAACCCGAGCGGCGCGGGCGTCGCGGATTTCTACGGTGGGCTGTACCGGCAGGGGCAGGACGAGCCGGTGGTCGCGAACTTCTTCACCGGTCCGTTCGGGATCTATCGGGCCATCCAGGACAACAGCGGTGACGACGACGATGTGGTGCTGTCCTCGGGCTGGGGTGCGGCCAATGCGAGCCTGCTGCTGACGTACGGCAAGCTGACCCACGATCCGGTGGTCACCCAACCCTCGCTGTATGTACTCGACAACAACGTGGCGAGCCCCAACGGCGGATTCGGCACCCGGCTGCCGTTCTTCGCCGTGATCGGGGTGAATCCGATACCGACGCCGACGGACCCGGGTGTGCCCGTCGTCAACGTGGTCTACGAGTACGACATCAACTCCAACATCCCGGCCTACCTGTGGAATGCACCTGCCATGGCCAACTCGTTGATGGCGTACCTCGACCGCCGGCTCGATCAGGACAGCCTGGATTTCCCGGTCGACGCCGAGGGCAACGTGCGCGACTGCGACGCCGCGTGCCGGGAAACACTGGAGTCCGGCGGCACCGTCGTGCGGGAGACGGCCGACGGCACGGTGCGGATCAGCAAGGTCGGCGACACCACCTACGTGGGTTACGAGTCGACGAACCTGCCGCTGGTCTCACCGCTGCGCACGTTAGGGGAGCCGGGCAACCTGCTGGCCGACGCGGCCACGCCGGCGTTGCGGGCCGTGGTCGATTACGGGTACCCGCACAACGACCCGTTGGCCAACCCGCAGAAGTACACGCCGGCCCGGCTGATCCCGACCCGAGCCGAAACCGAGCGGTTCGTCGATGATTTCACCGCCGGGCTCGAGGAAGGTGCAAACATCCTGCGCGACGGTGGCTCTGCGGCCGGGCCGGCGCGGGCTCCGGAGCCGACGGCCCGCCCACTACTGCGCAAGAGCCCGGACTTCTCCCCGAAAGCGCTGGGCCGCGATCGTGCTGTGGGTCCACGCCGGGCGGGTGGGCCGGTGCTGGACGGAGTGCGAGCCTGGGCCAACAAGCTACGCGGCGATGGCGCGACGGCCTCGTCGGCGCCAGAACCGGCCGAGGACGACGGAGCTTCAACGCGCGGTTGATAAGCAATCGTTCAAACGCTCAATATGGCGCCCGTCAATTGCATCGGCAATAAGTGGAGCCGTCCAAGACATGCTGCCTTTCCGCCGCGCAACTATTGCGTAACGCAACAATAATCGCGGTGTTGCGGCGTCGCAACTTTCGATTCATTGCATTCGCAATCAAATAAGCTCGGGCCATTGGTCCGCCAAGGCTCACTGCGAACGGGATGGGCGGCGACCTGCGGGGCAGTAGCTCACACTGAGCGGAAGCCCCCGCTCCGATCGTCGCGAATTGCCGATCGTGACAATACGGTTTGTGTCACTACATCCGGCGCGAAAGTCGGATGAATATTGACGCGTATCGGTTGCAGGAGAAGGTGTCGCCACTTAGCATTCTCAGGAGTTTCTAAGTTGCCGCCGGCGTTGATGCGGATTCTCGGAAACGGCCGTTTTTCGTCCTCTATGTAAGGGGCTCACCATATGGCTGTACGTCCGCTCGTCACCACGGGTGCGGCACTTCTGAGCGCCGGCGCACTCATCGCCACGACGCCGGCGCTGTTCGTGCCCCGGAGCGAAATCACCGTCGCGGCCGAGGCTCCGGCCCCGCAAAAGCTGACGCAGGAACAGATCCGCCTGCTCGCGCTGTCACTGCAGGGCGCCTGGCAGTCGTTCACCCAAGGTTACGGCGGCATCTATATCCCGGGCCAGGTGATCGTTGGCTACGACCCGGTGACCGAAGAGCCGATTTACGAGGACGCCCCGGGCGACTGCACCGCAGAAGGGGCGGAGTGCCTGGATGGCTTCCCGGGGTTGGCGTACTACCTGAGTGACAACATCCTCCCGCTGGGGCCGGTGGACAACATCTTCTTCGAGGGCGGCTTCACCGAACTGGCGCGTCAGGCCATACTGGTCGTCGCCGAGGCAATTGACGACGTCGACCCGACCGGCCGGCTCGATCTGGCCAAACGTGTCAACGACTTCTTCGACGGTGGCGCAACGCAACTCGTCGGCAATCTGCTGCTGGACAACCTGCCCCAGGACGGCTACGCCTACGGGCTGACCAACTCGTTCTTCTTCGGATACGGCGCCAACACCGGCATCACCGCCACGATCACCTACATCGTGGACGCGATTGCGCAGGGCACCCCCACACCGACGCCGAACCTGATCAATCCGCTCGACTCCGGCCCTGGCTTGTTCTCGACCGAGGAGGAGGGCGCCAGCGACACCACGCTGCTGGCCAAGCAGGAGTCGGGTGTGACGACCACCGAGCTGCCCGAGGCGGGGTCGTTGCTGAAGCTGTCGACGCCGAAGTTCGAGTCGCCGTTCAAGAACCTGGTGAAGCTGCCCATCAAGGCGCCCGCGGCAGAAGACACCACACTCGTCCAAGAGCCCGATGCCACCGAGGACGTGGTCAAGGGTCCCGAGGCCCCGCTCGAAGGCGGTACCGAAGCCAACCCGCTCGGCGTCGAGCTTCCGAAGCTGGATCTCCCGAAGTTCGAGGCCCCCAAGGCTCCTGAGTTCAAGGCACCGGAGCTGAAGCTGCCGGAGCTCAAGCTCGACCCCGAGCCCACGACCACGGTCAAGGTCAAAGAGAAGGTAGCGACGGAGAAGGAAGAGCCGAGCACGGGCGTCAACACCAAGACCGGCAACAAGGTCTCGCCGCCCATCCTGTTCGGTAACGGCGGGCCGAAGGGCGAATCCAACGGCAGCAAGTTCCTGAAGAAGCTGGGAGAGGCCGTCCAGAATGCCACTGGTGGTGGCGACGACGACTCGGGCGACGGCGGCGACAAGTAGTAAAACGCGGCGCGCAATCTCAGGTTTCTCTCATGCGCTCCGATGTTCGCTGCGGGCCTGTGACCTGGCCTTATTGACCTAGGCGTAAGGCCGGGGTGCCCGGTGAATCATGGCATTCCGTTTTTCCGTCGAGCCGATTTGAATCAATGGCGACCGTCGCCGCTTTCTCGCAACGCAAGTCGGGCCAATTCCGATGGGAACATTCGCCCGGCGTACGGGCCTGAGTCTCCGGCGGCTCGGTCCGGGACACGAAGCCCAGGCGCGGGTCGTGCTGGATCGGTGATCGTCGGTGCAGTGTCATGCGCTTGACCTAGGGCTTTGGGCCGCCTCGCGGCAGGGTTTGCGCCGAGCCGGCCCGGCCAGCCACGCAAGTGTGCCGGATCAATGCGGTAGGGGGTGGCGGTGCGGATTCCACGGGCGGTAACCCGCATCTTTGCGTTTTATCCGTCCCGCGGCGACGGTATTCGTCATTAGCTGATCGTGCACCGTCCCGGAATGGTTGCGTCTGCATCGAAAAATCCGTCGGCAGCACCCCGCGAAAGTCGCGTCGGAGGGACGCCTCGGGGGCCCGTGTCCTGCGTAGATAGAGGTTGCGGGAGGTGGTGACGGGAATTACCCTTCTCAAGGACTTCTAAGGTTCTACGTAGGTATCTGCACGGGTTCTCAGGAACCCGGCTCCCGCTCGAGATAAAGGGGCCCCACCCATATGGCAGTTCGTCCGCTCGTCACCACTGGCGTCGCACTCCTCAGCGCCGGCGCGCTTGTTGCCGGGACCCCTGCACTGTTCGTTCCGCGTGACGAGATTACGGTCGCTTCCTCGAGCACGGAAGCCCCGACTCAGCGGACGCTGACTGCGGAGCAGATCGACCTGGTGGCGCTCTCGCTGCAGGGTGCGTGGCAGGCCTTCACCCAGGGTTACGGCGGGTACTACTACCAGGGCGTGACCACCGCCCCCACCTCCGGCTACATCGTCGTCGACGGCAAGCTCGCCAACCCGACGGACACCACCCCGGACACCACACCGCTCGTCGACTCGGAGCAGAAGCCGCTCTATAAAAAGGTCAACGGGACGCTTGTCCCCGCCACCGTTGGTGACATGGCAGACGGTGCCCAGTTCTACGACGCGGCCGGCAACGAATCCAACGAATACGTCTACGCGCCGGGTGACTGCTCGGCGACCGGCGCCGTGTGCAAGGACGGATTCACCGGCCTTGCTTACTACTTCAGCAACAACCTGCTGCCGATAGGGCCGCTCGATGACATCTTCTTCGAGGCCGGCTTCAACGAATTCGCTTACCTCGGTTCGGTGATCGTCGCCGCAGCCGTCGACGCGTTCGACCCGACCCAGCGCCTGCAGCTCTCGAAGCGCGTCGACGAATTCTTCGGTGGCGGAGCCGCGACAGTCGTCGGCAGCATCCTGAACGACAACCTGCCCGACGGCGGATTCGCCCAGAATCTGAGCAACTCGTTCTTCTTCGGCTACGGGGCGAACACCGGCATCACCGCCGCTGTCACCTACATCGTGGACGCCATCGCTCAGGGCACCCCCACCCCGAATCCGACTCCCGCAGAATCGCTTCTGTCGAAGATCGGTTTCGGAGAGGAGACCGCCGCGGATTCGGCGGTCACCGAGGAATCCGATGTCACCTCCACGACACTGCCGAACGTCAGCAAGCTCCTGAGTCTGCCGACGCCCAAGCTGGACATCGAGTCGCCGTTCAAGAAGCTCGCGGAGCAGCTTGAGGCTCCGGTCGATTCCAAGCTCGTCAAGACAGCTGACGTCAAGGTTGAGGGCACGGTCGAGGAGACCACCGAGACCGGCACCGAAACGGGCACACCGGCCGTCGAGGTTTCCACGCCCGAGGCTCCGAAGTTCGAGCTGCCCAAGCTGCCGAAGCTGGACCTCGGCCTCACCCCGAAGGTTGAGGAGAAAGAGGTCAAGGAAGTCAAAGAGCCTGCCGCCGAAGAAAAGTCGGAAGCGGCTGACACGACCGACACCGGTGCCGCCGCGGGCGCTTCGAACAAGTTCGAGCCCAAGTCTCGCGCCACCGAGCGCAAGAAGTCGGCCGGTGAGAAGTTTGTCGAGAACGCCACGAAGAACCTCGAGAAGGCCTTCAAGCCGACCACCAAGGCCGGTGCCGACAAGCACGAAGCCGCCAAGTCCGACACCGACGCCGGCGCCAAGGCCGGCAACAGCGCCGGTGACACCAAGGACCACAAGGACACCAAAGACAACAAGGACAAGTAGCACCTGAGTCGACACGACGGCCCCCTCCAAATCGGAGGGGGCCGTTGCGTTTTCACGCTTCTTGGCCGGGTCCTGTGTACGAGCTGTGAATTCTCGTGATCATGTGCCGAACAGCAAATGAACAACATCGCCACTACCTATCGCCGGTGCCCGTGGTGCCTTAGGTTCGCTGGCGGGCCAGCGGCAATGTCAGCCGGATAGGCCCAATTTAGCTGCGGCGCAACGCCAATCACGAGAGGTTACAGGCATGGCAAAACATCGGAAGATCTCCGAGCGGTCGGTACGGGGTCGGACGCTCGTAGGTGGGATCCTCGCGGGCGGTGCGCTGGCGATGACTGGGCCGGCCGGGATGGCGCTCGCCGTACCCACCAACACCGGCAACCCGTCCGCTGACGCCGTGGGCCGCCCGGATCTGGGCAACCCGGCTCCGGGCGTGCGCGTCACGCAGGCCGTCGGCGATCAGGTTTTCAACCAGAAGACCCCGGTCAACAAGGCCCTCGACGACAGCGAGCTCGGCAGGGTTTACCACCTCAACTACGGGACGACGAGCACGGGCATCGTCGACCCCAAGACCGGCAAGGTTGATCCCGGCACCAACGGTGTCGTCAAGGGCGAGCTGAACGTCAACGCCGGCAAGTACTACTACGACGACCTCCAGGCACGCGGCCTCGCGCTGCCCGACGAGAAGGATCTGCCGGGCGTCCTGCCCAGGCTGGCCAGTGGCAACACCGCGGTCTCGACTGCGAAGTCGGGCTCGACCGCCAAGGTGTCGTCCAACTGCACCACGTCGACCGCCAAGACCTCGGTGAGCGCACAGGCTGCCAGCTGCTGACAGCCAACAGATACAACGGCGGGCGGGCCTTCGGGCCCGCCCGTTTCGTCTTCAGTCGCTCTGGTTGCGACGCTTCTTGCGTTTGACGCTGACGCTGCCCCACAGCGAGAAGCCGCGGATGTGGACACGCGGCGCTCCGGCCGTCCCGTCGCCGTTGACGCTGTGATCGAAGTTCCCCATCACGCCCACGCCTTGTAGGTCCACATTCACCTCCGGCGGCACCAGGATGGTCTGCCCGCCGAAGATGGAATAGGTGCGGACCTCGACATCTGGGGCGGTGAAATCGGCATAGCGCAGATCGACCACCCCGCCACCGAAGAGTGCGAACGTCGTCAGCTTCTTCGGCACGTTCCACCGGCCGCGGCGCTCGAACCCGCTCATGATCGCCAACAGCAGCGTGGATGGGGCAGGGCGACAGTGGCCGGCCGAACAGTTCACGGCGCCGGGAAGGTCGCGACTCAGCCGCGCCAAATCGTCATACGTCTCAGCCGCGTAGGCCTTTGCTAGCCGGTCCTCGTACTCGGTCATCGGCAGCCGGCCCGCGGCGGCAGCATCAGTGAGCAGCTGCGCCACCTGAATGCGGTCGGTGTCGGCAGCCCGCATCGACCTGCCCTGCGGCGCTGAAGTGCTCATCGCTGTCGAGCCTACGACGATCGCTGCCACATGCAAGACCGATGGCCAAACTGTGTCTGCATGGTTGCGACAATCGACGCCGCGCGACGAAGGTGAGCTACGCGTCCGTGCCCAGATAGTCCTGGAACGATGCGCCGTCGACGGCGTTTTCCGGGGTCAGATTGGCTCCCGACCTGTAACCGGCGACGATGCGACCGGGCAGGGTGAATCTGGCCACCCGACGCACGCTGTTGTGTGCTGAGAGATACATCTGTCCCAATTCTGGGTGGCTGTGGATACTCGGGCCACCGATGTCCGCCACGCGCCCGGCCGGTTCTGAATCGATCAAAGAGACCAATCGGGTGGCCACATCGCGGGTGTCGATGGGCTGAAATCGGACGCCCCGCAGTGCCCACAAGAAGGGCGAGAATCGCTGTACCGAGAACGTCTTTTCGATTAGCTCGTGGAACTGTGTGGCGCGCAGGATCGTGTGCCCGACACCGGACGATTCCAGCGCCTGCTCGACCCGCAATTTCGTCTTGTAGTAAGGAAGCGGGATGTCCTCGATCCCGACGATCGAGATGTAGATGAGGTGCCCGACGCCGTTGCGTCGCGCGGCCTCGATCAGGTTCCGGGCAGCCCTGATGTCCTTACTGCCGGTCGCTTGAGTGGCGCAGTGGACGACGACGTCCACGCCATCGAGGGCGGCAGCCAGACTGTCAGGCTTGAGCAGGTCGGCCTGGTGCCAATGAACGCCCGTGTAGCCGACGCGGTCCCGCCGGCTCAGCGCGCGCACCTGATGACCGGCCTCGGTCGCCTCTGGTACGACATGGTGGCCGAGAGTGCCGGTCGCCCCGGTGACGAGCACAGTGCGTGGCATGCTGGCCACGCTACCGACGCGCCCCCGGGGCTGTCAGCGATTAGGCCGCCGCGTCCGACTTCTCTTTCTTTTCGGCCTTCTTCTGGGCCTTCGTCTTCTGCGACTTCTTCAAGTCCTTGGTGGCGTCCTTGATGTCCTTCGCGGCTTCATCTGTGGCGCCTTTGACTTCCTTGGCGGCGTCATCGACTGCGCCTCGCACCTTGGCCACCGTCTCCTTGACGGACTTCTTGATGGGGTCGCTGGCATTGGCGGCGTGGCGGGCCTTGGCACGGGACTTCGCCTTGGTCTGCAGCGAATCCTTGTCCACACCAAGGGCTTTGAGCACGTCCTTGCCGGCGGCCGACTTGGCGTCGGAATCCTCGGCCGCGGCCGCCTCGGTGTCAGGGGCGTCGACGGCAAGTGTCTTGAGCAGGCCGTCGCTCGACGGAACCGCGGTGACGGACTGCTTGTTGGTGGTGGATCCGTTGACCTTCATCATGTTGTCGATGGCGGCTTCCACCTGGGCGTTGATCCCGTCGAGAGCATGGGTGACCGGAGCCAAGCCCTTCTCGACCGCGTCGAACACCGGATCCGCACCGTCCTGGACGGCTTCGAGTGCATCGCTCATGGCCTTGGCAACCGCCACTGTCACGGCGTTCTTTACGATCGGCGAGGAGTCCGCGCCCGGAACTTTCGCGACCCAGGCGTCCGGGTTCAGCGCGTTCTTCTGAATGCCGTCGATCAGCGCGTCGAACACGATCTCATTGGCGGCCAGCTGCTGCGTGGGGGTGAGCGGAGAGTGCCACAGGTAGGCCTGCTCACCGGCCTCGTTGAACGTGCGCTCCAGTGTGTCAGGGTTGACGTCCTGGTAGCCCATGTTGACCAGCTTTCGCAGCGCGTCTTCGACGCTGTCAGTCAACGGCGTCGGGATGTGAACGCCGGGAACAAGGTTGGCCAGATGAGGAACCACCCGGAACGGCTCGAGCAACGGGAGATTGCCCGAGTCGTAGGTGATGTACGTGGCGTTGCCCGGGAAGTCGAGGAAGTTCACGTTGAAGAGTTTCAGCAAGTCGCCGATGACCGGGATCATCTGCACGCCTTGGCCACCGGTGGGGTCGATCATCACCTTCACGCCATCGGCGATGCCGCTGATCAACTTCGGCAGCACATGGTTGCCGATGTTGTTGTCCTCGTCGGGCAGGAGATAAGTCAGGAACACCCCGGCGGCGGCCGCGTTGGCCCAGGCCAGTGGGTTCAGCGTGGTGGGCGCGTCGGACAGCGGGTTGTACGCCCAGGTGATGTCGAGGATCGAGGTGTTGAGAACCTTGGTGATCTTGCCGCCGTTGGCGTCCTCATTGGTATAGCTGCCCGCGTCCGGAGTGGTGAGATTCAAGCCGAACAGGTTGGTCAAAGGTGTTGCCAGGGCGAACAATCCACCGCCGGGGCGGCTGGGGTTGTTGACGAAGATCAACCACTGACCGGTGACGCCGTTGCCCCAGTCCGGGTCATTGGACTGCACCGCATTGATCATGTCGCGATACGCCAGCGACGTGGTCAGCCCGCCAAGGCTCTCGGACAAGATGACCGAACGGCGCTGATTCAGGATGGGCCACTGCTTGACCAGTGCTGCGAGGGTCTGATCGATGAAGGGCACCTGGTCGAGGCCGAACATCTTGGCGAGTCCGGTGAGCGTGTAGTCCAGCCCATTGACTGCGTTGTACACATCGCTGGGCATCGGTCCCTTGACGCCGGCCTCGATCGGTGAGATCGCGTCGAGCAGGTTCAGCAGCCCAATGACGGTGTCGGCCAAGGCTGTATTGCCGGTCAATCCTCCGGCGGCCTGGATCACGTTCTCGGGCGTGATACCGAGCGCCTGCGCGGTCCAGAAGATCGGGCCCACTCCGTAGAGACCGACGATGTCCGGGATCTTGCCGATATCGGATGACGCGGTCAGCTCGACATCCGCTTGCACACTGCGGTTGTGGGCCGCCAGCGCTTCCGGCGCGGAGGACGCGACGCCTGCGGTCAACGCTGCCGTCGTCGCGACGATCGCTGCCGCGGTGGCTGCTGCCTTGGCTTTGTGCAGACGGGGAGGAGTGGGCTGTGACATCAAGCGCGCCGCCTTCGATATGTGACCTGGCCGACAAAGTGCTTGCACACTGTAGCAACGAGTATTTGCCCAGTCGCAAATTTGCCTTGTTTGCTTATCTGTGCACTCGCTGTGCGGCTTGCCCTGGGGAGTCGGGAGTTATCCACAGCGTGGATTTCGTCCACAGATAGCGGATTGGCGCCGCCGATCCAACGGATCCCGAACTAGTGTTCGAGTTGTGGGAACTGCGACGTTGGACCGCCAGCACCTGCTCGCGGCCTACGAGGCTTACGAGGCGGCGGCCGCGACGATCGCCGCGGTTTCCCATGACGTACTCACACTCACTGATCTGCAGTGGATCGCCACTCGCAGGGAAAGAGTGGCGCGCGCCCAAGTGACGGTCGACCACGCGATCATCGTGAGGATCGCCGACCAGATCACCCCGCAGACGACGGGTGGCAATTCGATGCGGGACATATTGGTGCACTCATTGCGGATCAGTAAGGCTGAGGCCCAGGCTCGGCTCGACGATGCCGTGGCTCTTGGTCCCCGTCGCGCCATGAACGGCGAACCACTCGCCCCGAAGCTTCCCACCACCGCTGCTACCCAGGCGCGCGGTGAGATCGGAGTCGCTCACGTGAGGGTGATCCGGAAGTTCTTCAAGCAACTTCCTGCCGGGGTCAGCGCCGAAAGTCGGGACAGCGCTGAGGAATTGCTCGGACGCACGGCCGCCCGGCTGACTCCGGACGAGCTACGGCAGGTCGCGGATCGGCTGCGCGTGACCATCGACCAGGACGGGCCCGAACCGCACGAGAACGTTGCGGCACGGAACCGCGGCCTCGTGTTCGGGAAACAGGACAGCAGCGGGTTGACCGAGGTGCGGGGACACATCGATGCGGAGTGCCGCGCCATCTGGGACGCGGTCAACGCCAAGATGGCGGCGCCGGGCATGTGCAATCCCGACGACGAAACTCTTTGTGTCGATGCCGAACCCGATGATGAGACGGTGAAACGCGATCTGCGTACCAAGGCGCAGCGTAATCACGACGCGTTCAAGGCGGCGGGCCGCGAGATCCTGGGCTCGGGAAAGTTGGGCCAACACCGGGGACTGCCCGTGACCGTGGTGGTCACGACGACGCTCGACCAGATCACCTCGGGTGAGGGCTGGGCAGTCACCGGAGGTGGGAGTCTCCTGCCGATGGCGGATGTGCTCCGGCTGGCCAGCCACGCGTATCACTATCTGTGCATCTACGATTCGCACACGCAGGTGCCGTTGTATCTGGGTCGTACCAAGCGAATTGCCTCAACGGGGCAACGCCTCGCGCTCTTCGCAATGGAAGGCGGGTGCAGCCGGCCGGGATGCACTGCCCCCGCGTACTGGAGTCAGGTGCATCATCGCGATAGGGATTGGGCGGACGGCGGGCGGACCGACATCGACGAACTCACGTTGGCGTGTCCGCCCTGTCATCGGCTGCTGACCAGCAAGGGGTGGCGGACCCGAACCGGTAAAGATGGTCGTACCGAATGGATTCCGCCGCCGATCCTCCTCACCGGGAGTGCGGCCGGCTGATGCTGCGCATGGACATGATGCGGAATGCACGGGTCCAGGGCCGCGGCCGGCCCTGGACCCCTCCGGCACGTATCTCAGGCGGGCGTCGTCTGTTGTGCTCCCGCCGGGATCAGGCCGAGTTGCTGCAGCATGCCCAGGGTGTCCCAGGTGACCCAGCTTTCAGCGACCTTGCCGTCTTCGATCCGGTCGATATCGATCAAGTTAATACGGCTGTGTTTGCCAGTGGCCGGCTGGCCCATGATCTCACCGGTGTTGTCGCCCTGCGCCTCGATCATCGTGCATACGAAGTCGCCTTCGGCGAGCTGCGCCTTGATGTCGAAACGCATGTTTGTGAATGACTTCCGGTACATGCCCATCAGGCTTCTCATGTGTTCGGGACCTCGCTGGTCCCCGAACGGATCTTGAGTGTCGTGGAAAGCGGCACCGGGAGCGACGAGATTGTCGAGTTCACCCAGGTCGCCGGAGGCGAAGATCTCCCATATCCGTCGGGAAATCGCCTTGTTCTGATCATCGGCCATGGTTCCTGGCCTTTCCGGGGGTAACCGCACGGCAGAGGACGTCCGCACAAGAAACGTATGCCCGCGGCGCGCCTTGCGACAGGTACAGCCAGGTGGCTGCTGCCGCTGGCAACAACCGTCAGCGGTGTGACCAGGCGTGATGTCCTCAGTCTGAATATGATTTGCCGATGGCTGCGATGGCTATCGCAAAAACCCGCCGGCTCGACCGACTCAGCCCACCCAGTTGGGCGGTCGCTTCTGCAGGAACGCCATCATGCCTTCGCGGGCCTCGTCGGAGACGAACAGCTGTGCCGACTGCCGGGTGAGATCCTCTGCCAGTGCGTCGAACCCACGCAGGATCGACGCGGTCGTCAGCGCCTTCGACGTTGCCAGGCCTTGCGGTGACCCCTTCGCGATCTCACTGGCCAGCGTGTCCACCGCGCCGGCGACATCGTCGGCGGCCATCGTGATCAGCCCGATGTCGGCCGCCTCCGCGGCACCGAACTTCTCACCGGTGACGAAGTAGCGTCCCGCGGCGCGCGGCGCCATCTTCGGCAACAGCGTCAGTGAGATGATGGACGGCGCAACGCCGATGCGGGCCTCGGTCAGCGCGAACGTGCTCTGCGGACCGGCCACGACGAGATCGCACGCGCCGACCAGTCCCATCCCTCCGGCCCGCACATGCCCGTCGATCGCGCCGATCACCGGGACCGGCAATTCGAGGATGGCCCGAAGCGTCCGGGTCATCTCGCGGGCCCGGTCCACCGCGATGTCACCGGGATCCTGCCCGGCGGCCTCGCTCAGATCGGCTCCCGCGCAGAAGGTTCCACCGGTGTGATCGAGGACCACGACCCGCACGCCGGGTTCGTCGGCGGCATCGGCCAGGCCCTGGTGCAACTGCTCCACCAGGGCCGTCGACAGCGCATTGCGGTTGTGCGGGGAATCCAGCGTCAGGCGCGCAACGGCGCCGTGGACCCGGTAGTGGACGAGCGTGCTCATCAGTAGGACCGGGGCAGGCCGAGCGAGGTCTGTGCGACGAAGTTCAGGATCATCTCCCGGCTCACCGGCGCGATCCGAGCCAGCTTTGACGCCGTGACCGCGGCGGCGATGCCGTACTCCTTGGTCAGGCCATTGCCGCCGAGGGACTGGACGGCCTGATCGACCGCCCGTACTGACGCCTCACCCGCGGCGTACTTGGCCATGTTGGCCGCCTCGGCCGCGCCGAAGTCGTCGCCGGCGTCGTATAGCGTCGCGGCCTTCTGCATCATCAGCTTCGCCAGCTCCACCTCGATGTGGTTCTGCGCCAGCGGATGTGACAGACCCTGGTGCGAGCCGATCGGGACCTTCCAGACCTGGCGGGTCTTCACATAGTCGACGGCCTTGTTGATGGCGAACCGGCCCACACCCACCGCACTGGCCGCACCCATGATGCGTTCGGGGTTCAGCCCGGCGAACAGCTGGGCGATCGCGGCATCTTCCGAACCGACCAGCGCATCGGCGGGCAGCCGCACGTCGTCGAGGAACACCTGGAACTGGCTCTCCGGACTGATGATCTCCATCTCGATCTTGGTCCAGTTCAGGCCCGGGGTGTCGGTCGGGACGACGAACAACGCGGGCTTGAGGTTCCCGGTCTTGTGGTCCTCGGTGCGGCCGACGACCAGCACGGCCTGGGCCTGATCGATACCGGAGATGAACGTCTTCTGGCCCTTGAGGATCCAGTCGCTGCCGTCACGGCGCGCCGTGGTGGTGATGCGGTGGCTGTTGGACCCCGCGTCCGGCTCGGTGATCGCGAAGGCCATGGTGATCGACCCGTCGGCGATGCCGGGGATCCAGCGCTTCTTCTGTTCGTCGGTGCCGAACTTGGAGATGATGGTGCCGTTGATCGCGGGGGAGACCACCATCATCAACAGTGCCGAGCCGGCTGCCGACATCTCTTCCATCACCATAGAGAGCTCATACATGCCGGCGCCGCCGCCACCGTACTCCTCGGGCAGGTTCACCCCGATGAAACCGAGTTTGCCTGCCTCGTTCCACAATTCGGTGGTGTGCTGGCCGGAGCGGGCCTTCTCCAGGTAGTAGTCCTGGCCGTAGTTGGCGGCCATCGCGGCTACCGCCTGGCGCAGGGCTTTCTGTTCGTCGGTTTCGATGAAGCTCATGGTTGTTCTCCTTCAGGGGTCTCTACACGGGCGAGTACGGCGCCGACCTCGACCTGCTGGCCGGCAGCGACATTGAGTTCAGCCAGCACCCCGTCCTCGGGTGCGGCGATGGTGTGCTCCATCTTCATGGCTTCCAGCCAGATCAGCGGCTGTCCGGCGGTGACGGTATCGCCGGCGGCAGCACCGACGCGCACCACCGATCCGGGCATGGGCGCCAGGAGCGAGCCATGTGCCACCGCGTCGTCCGGATCGGAGAAGCGGGGCAACGCAGTGAGCGCTACCGGGCCGAGCGGGGAGTCGACGAACACCTCGTCGCCGTAGCGCGCCACCTCGAACGCACGATCCACGCCGTTGATCGTGAGCACGACGCGATCCGGTACGGCCGACACCAGCGAAACGCCCTCGTCATCGGGTAATTCGACCCCGGTGCGAGTGAAGCGGTAACGCACCGGCACGTCGTCGCCCGCGGCGTTGCGGTACATCCGTGTCTGGTAACCCGAGGTCAGATTGCGCCAGCCGCTGGGAGCGGCACCGAAAACCCGTGCGGTGCTGCGGTTATGCGCGGCATCGGCCAGTGCGGCCGCGATCGCCGAGAGCGTCACCGCGTCCGTGCCGGCCAGCGGTGCGGCCAGGGTATCGAGCCCGTGAGTGTCGAAGAACGCCGTGTCGGTCGCGCCGTCCAGGAACGCCGGATGCCGCAGCACATTCACCAGCAGATCGCGGTTGGTGCGCAACCCGTGAATCCGGGTGCGCGCCAGCGCATCGGCCAGCACTGTTGCGGCCTGGCGGCGCGTGGGCGCGTAGGAGATCACCTTGGCCAGCATCGGGTCGTAGAAGATCGACACCACCGAGCCGTCCTCGATGCCGGTGTCGACGCGGACCCGTCCCGGAACGTCGAAACGGTGCACCGCGCCGGCCTGCGGCTGCCAGCCCTTGGCCGGATCCTCGGCGTAGAGCCGGGCTTCGATGGCCGAACCGCGTGCGGCCGGCGGCCGCGCATCGAGCCGGACGCCGTCGGCGACCAGGATCTGCAGCTCGACCAGGTCGAGCCCGGTGGTTTCCTCGGTGACCGGATGTTCAACCTGCAGGCGGGGATTCATCTCCAAGAAGAAGAAGTCACCCTGTTCGTCAGCCATGAACTCGACGGTGCCCGCACCGGCATAACCGATTGCCTCGGCGGCCAGCCGGGCCGCGTCGAACAACTTCTCCCGCATCCCCGGGGTGCGCTCCACGAGAGGAGACGGCGCTTCCTCGATGACCTTCTGGTGACGACGCTGGATCGAGCACTCACGCTCACCGACCGCCCACACCGTGCCGTGCTGATCGGCCAGCACCTGCACCTCGACGTGATGGCCGGCGGCCAGATAGCGCTCGCAGAACACCGTGGGGTCACCGAATGCCGACTGCGCCTCACGCTGGGCGGCGGCCACTTCGCCTGGCAGAGCGGACAGTTCGCGCACCACGCGCATACCGCGGCCGCCGCCACCGGCCGATGCCTTCACCAGCACCGGCAGCTGATCGGCCGTAACGGTCGACGGGTCGAGCTCGGTCAGCACCGGCACGCCGGCCGCAGCCATCATCTTCTTGGCTTCGATCTTGGAGCCCATGGCCTGCACGGCGTTCACCGGCGGGCCGATCCACGTCAGCCCGGCGTCGATCACCGCAGCGGCGAAATCGGGGTTCTCCGAGAGGAACCCGTAGCCGGGGTGAACGGCGTCGGCTCCGGCAGCCTGGGCCGCGGCGATGATCTGCGCGGAGTCGAGGTAACCGTTGTTGCCCTCCAGGCGCACCCGGGCGTCGGCCTCGGCGACGTGGGGAGACGCGGCGTCGGGGTCGGTGTACACGGCGACCGTGCCGATGCCGAGGTTGCGGCAGGTTGCGAATACCCGGCGGGCGATCTCGCCGCGGTTGGCGACCAGAATCTTGGTGATTGTCATGGGTGTGAACTCACATCCTGAAGACGCCGAAGTTCGACGTCCCCTCGATCGGTCCATTGGCAATGGCGGACAGGCACATTCCCAGCACGGTGCGGGTGTCGCGGGGGTCGATCACCCCGTCGTCGTACAACCGGCCGGACAAGAACATCGGCAGTGACTCGGCCTCGATCTGCGCTTCGACCGCAGCCCGCAGCGCAGCGTCGGCGGCCTCGTCGACCTGCTGGCCGCGCGCCTCGGCGGCGGCGCGGCTGACGATGGAGAGCACGCCGGCCAGCTGGGTACCGCCCATCACCGCCGACTTCGACGATGGCCAGGCGAACAGGAACCGCGGGTCATATGCCCGGCCGCACATGCCGTAATGGCCTGCGCCGTAGGAGGCGCCGATCAGCAGCGAGATGTGCGGCACCGTGGAGTTCGACACCGCGTTGATCATCATCGAGCCGTGCTTGATCATGCCGCCCTCTTCGTACTGCTTACCCACCATGTAGCCGGTGGTGTTGTGCAGGAACAGAAGTGGGGTATCGGACCGGTTGGCCAGCTGGATGAACTGGGTGGCCTTCTGTGACTCCTCGCTGAACAGCACCCCGCGGGCATTGGCCAGGATCCCGACCGGATAGCCGTACAGCGTGGCCCATCCCGTCACCAGTGAGGATCCGTACAGCGGCTTGAACTCGTCGAAGTCCGAGCCGTCGACGATGCGGGCGATCACGTCACGCGGGTCGAACGGGATCCGCAGATCGGCGGGCACGATGCCGATGAGCTCCTCGGGATCGAACTTCGGCTCGACCACCGGCGCGGGGACGGGGCCCTGCTTGCGCCAGTTCAGCCGGGCCACGATGCGCCGGCCGATCCGGATGGCGTCGAGCTCGTCGTTGGCCAGGTAGTCGCCGAGACCCGAAGTGCGGGCGTGCATCTCGGCCCCGCCCAGCGACTCATCGTCGGACTCCTCACCGGTGGCCATCTTGACCAGCGGCGGCCCGGCCAGGAACACCTTGGAGCGTTCCTTGATCATCACGACGTGATCGGACATGCCCGGCACGTAGGCGCCACCGGCGGTCGAGTTGCCGAACACCAGCGCGATGGTCGGGATGCCCGCCGCCGAGAGCCGGGTCAGGTCGCGGAACATCTGTCCGCCGGGGATGAAGATCTCTTTCTGCGTCGGCAGGTCGGCGCCACCGGACTCCACGAGGGAGATCACCGGTAGCCGGTTCTCCATGGCGATCTGGTTGGCACGCAGGATCTTCTTCAGCGTCCACGGATTGCTGGTGCCGCCCTTGACCGTCGGGTCATTCGCGACGATCAGGCACTCGACACCCTCGACGGCACCGATGCCGCAGACGACGCTGGCGCCGACGGTGAAATCACTGCCCCAGGCGGCCAGCGGGCTCAGCTCCAGGAATGGCGCGTCTGGATCCAGCAGGAGCTCGACCCGCTCGCGCGCGGTCAGCTTGCCGCGGCCGTGGTGGCGGTCCACATACTTGGGGCCACCACCGGCAAGCGCCTTGGCGTGCTCGGTGTCGAGTTCGGCGAGCTTGGTGGTCATCACCTCGGCGGCCTCGGTGAACCCGGCGGAGCGGGGATCGATGGTGGACTTCAGTGTGGTCATGACTGGAACCCCAATGTCTTTGCGGCCAACGAGGTCAGGATCTCGGTGGTGCCGCCGCCGATACCCAGGATGCGCATGTCGCGGTACTGGCGCTCGACCTCGGATTCGGCCATGTAGCCCATCCCGCCGAACAACTGGACAGCCTGATTGGCCACCCACTCACCGGTCTCGACCGCGGTGTTCTTGGCGAAGCACACCTCGGTGATCAGGTTAGGAGCACCGGCCTCACCCTCAGAGATCTGCCGCTCGACGACATGGCGCGTGTACACCCGGGCCACGTCGATCCGGCGGGCCATCTCGGCGAGCGTGTTCTGCACCGACTGCCGGGAGATCAGTGGCTTGCCGAAGGTTTCGCGGTTGCGGCACCACTCGACGGTCAGGTCCAGGCAGCGCTGCGCACTCGCGTACGCCTGCACGGCCAGCCCCACCCGCTCGGACACGAAGGCCGCCGCGATCTGGAAGAAGCCGGAGTTCTCCGCGCCGATGAGGTTGGCCACCGGCACCCGCACGTCGGTGTAGGACAGCTCGGCGGTATCGCTTGAGCGCCAACCCATTTTGTCGAGCTTGCGGCTGACCTCGAAACCCGGCGTGCCCTTGTCCACCACGATCAGGGAGACACCTGCGGCTCCGGGTCCGCCGGTGCGGGACGCGGTGACGACGTAATCGGCCCGCACACCCGAGGTGATGTAGGTCTTGGCGCCGTTGAGGATGTAGTCATCGCCGTCACGCGTGGCTTTCGTGGTGAGGTGTCCGACGTCGGAGCCGCCACCGGGTTCGGTGATGGCCAGGGAACCGATCTTCTCGCCGCGCAGCGTGGGCTTCACGTAGGTCTCGATGAGCCGCTCGTCGCCCGAGGCGATCATGTGGGGTACCGCGATGCCGCAGGTGAACAGCGAGGCGAACACACCGCCCGGTGCGCCCGCGTAATGCATTTCCTCGCAGATGATCACGGCGTCGGCCCCGTCGCCGCCACCACCGCCGGCCGATTCGGGGAAGTTGGCCCCCAGCAGCCCGGCCTCGCCGGCCTTGCGGTGCAGTTCGCGCGGCAGCTCGCCGGTGCGTTCCCACTCGGCGGCGTGGGGCAGCACCTCACGCTCGGCGAAACTGCGCACGGTCTTGCGCAATGCCTCGCGCTCGGGCGAAGTCCAGATGCTCACTTGACGAGTTCCTCCGGGATATCGAGATGACGGCTGCGCAACCATTCGCCCAGCCCCTTGGCCTGCGGATCGAACCGGGCTTGGTAGGCCACGCCCTGGCCCAGAATGCCTTCGATCACAAAGTTGACGGCCCGCAGATTCGGCAGCAGATGCCGGGTGACCGGCAGATCGGCAGTCTCGGGCAGCAGTTCACGCAGCTTGTCGACGGTGAGGGTGTGGGCCAGCCAGCGCCACTGCTCGTCGGTGCGTACCCACACCCCGACATTGGCCGACCCGCCCTTGTCGCCACTGCGGGCACCGGCGATGGTGCCCAGGGCCACCCGCCGGGTCGGACCGGGCGGCAGTGCCTCGGGCAGCTGGGGATCGGAAACCGGTGCCAGTGGGAGGGTTTCGGGTGCTGGTGCGATGCCGATTCGGGAGCCGTCGGCATGCACGGCGATGTGCGGCACCTCCGTGGCGTCGACGTAGCCCGGCACGAATACGCCGTAAATCTGACCGTCGCCCGGCGGTGCGGTGGTGGTGAAGCCCGGATAGCTGGCCAGTGCGAGTTCTACACCTGCCGAAGAGAATTGGCGTCCGACGATGTTGGGGTCGGCGTCGCGCACCACGCAGTGCAGCAGCGCGCTGGCGGCTTCCTCGGTGTCGGCATCGGGATGATCGGTGCGGGCCAGCGTCCACTCCAGTTCGGCCGGACGGACTTTGATGCCGGCTTCCAGCTGGCTGCGGATCAGTGCTGCCTTGGCCTCGATGTCCAGCCCGGTCAACACGAAGGTCGCGGCATTGCGGAACCCGCCGATGCTGTTGCACGACACCTTCAGCGTCGGGGGCGGCGCCTCGCCCGTCACCCCGGAGATCCGCACCCGGTCGGGGCCGTCCTGGCTCAGCTGCAGCGAGTCGACCCGCAGCGTCACATCGGGATTGGCGTAGCGGGCGCCGGTGATCTCGTAGAGCAGCTGCGCGGTGACCGTGCCGACGCTGACCTGGCCGCCGGTGCCGGCGTGTTTGGTGATCACCGAGGAGCCGTCGGCGGAGATCTCGGCGATGGGGAAGCCGGGGCGGCC
This sequence comes from Mycolicibacterium neworleansense, assembly GCF_001245615.1. Lineage (NCBI taxonomy): Bacteria > Bacillati > Actinomycetota > Actinomycetes > Mycobacteriales > Mycobacteriaceae > Mycobacterium > Mycolicibacterium neworleansense. The sequence continues at coordinate 528,335 of NZ_CWKH01000003.1, read as the reverse complement.
CAGGTCTGGGATCTCGGAAAAGAACGAGTAGTTGCCGCCGGTGGCCTGGGTGCCGCACTCGATCACGTGGCCGGCGGCCACCGCCCCGGCCAGGGCGTCGTAGTCAGTGGCCTTCCAGCCGAAGTGCGCGGCCGCGGGGCCGACGATCACCGAGGCGTCGGTCACCCGGCCGGTGACCACGACGTCGGCGCCGGAATCCAGGCAGTCGACGATGCCCCATGCGCCCAGGTAGGCATTGGCGGCGAGGGGAGTGCCCAACCCGAGCTCGGCGGCGCGTCCCACCAGATCGTCGCCCTCGACATGGGCGACGTTGACGTCGAGGCCCAGGCGCTCGGCGAGGGCACGGACCGCGGCGGCCAGGCCCGCCGGATTCAGCCCGCCGGCGTTGGCCACGATCTTCACGCCCTTGTCCAGCGCCAGCCCGAGCGACTGCTCCAGCTGGGTCAAGAAGGTCTTGGCGTAGCCGCGGTCCGGGTTCTTGGCCCGGTCCCGAGCCAGGATCAGCATCGTGAGTTCGGCCAGGTAGTCGCCGGTCAGATAGTCCAGCTCACCGCCGGTGAGCATGTCGTGCATCGCGGAGAGCCGGTCACCGTAGAACCCCGAACAGTTGCCGATCCGTACTACTGATGGCACACGCACTCCCGTCGACGCTGAAAGGGACCCAACCAACCGGTAGGTTAGCGGGTACCGCCGGTCACACGTCAAGGGTCGCCCATCTGGAGCCGGCCGTTTTGGAACCGACGCAGGTCAACCGTTACTCTGTACCTAATCGTCGCCGCCGGTGAGCTCATTTCGATTCGCGCGGCAACAACCCAAAGCAAGGAGATGCACGTCATGGCTGTGCCCAAGCGCAGAATGTCGCGCGCGAACACCCGTAGCCGGCGCGCGCAGTGGAAGGCCGAGGCCACCGGTCTCGTCGGCGTCAATGTCGCCGGTCAGCAGCACAAGGTGCCGCGCCGTCTGCTCAAGGCCGCCCGCCTCGGCCTGGTCGACCTCGACAAGCGCTAGAACCGCAGAGACTTCTTCAAAGAGCGCTATCACATGCGTGGTAGCGCTTTTTGTCGTGCTCAGGGCTGTGGGGACCCCGCAAAAACGCTGGGCGAATTTGCGGCGCGCCTCTCAGCCCCTTCTCAGATAGCGGGTTGAAACTGTGCCTGTGCGCATACTTGTCGTTGACGACGATCGCGCTGTGCGCGAATCCCTGCGCCGGTCGCTTTCTTTCAATGGTTATTCGGTCGAGCTGGCCCAGGATGGGGTCGAAGCGCTCGAGGCGATTGCCAGTGACCGGCCCGATGCTGTGGTCCTGGACGTGATGATGCCGCGGCTGGACGGCCTGGAAGTGTGCCGGCAGCTCCGCAGCACCGGTGACGATCTCCCGATCCTGGTGCTGACGGCCCGCGACTCGGTGTCCGAGCGGGTCGCCGGACTGGACGCCGGCGCCGACGATTACCTGCCCAAGCCGTTTGCGCTCGAGGAGCTGCTGGCCCGGATGCGGGCGTTGCTGCGCCGGACGGTCAGCGACGACGGCACTGATTCGCAGAAGATGACGTTCTCCGATCTGACCCTGGACCCGGTGACGCGTGAGGTGACTCGCGGCCAGCGTCAGATCAGCCTGACCCGCACCGAGTTCTCGCTGCTGGAAATGCTGATCGCCAACCCGCGGCGGGTGCTCACCCGTAGCCGCATCCTCGAAGAGGTGTGGGGATTCGACTTCCCGACTTCGGGCAATGCCCTCGAGGTGTACATCGGCTACCTCCGCCGTAAGACCGAGGCCGAAGGCGAGCCCCGGCTGATCCACACCGTGCGCGGCGTCGGTTACGTGCTGCGCGAAACGCCCCCCTGATTTGATGGCGCTCAACGCAAACACCTGGCGAACCGCCACAAACCTGCGCAACACCAGCTCACTGTCATTGCGCTGGCGCGTGATGATGCTCGCGATGTCGATGGTGGCCATGGTGGTGGTCCTGATGGCCGTCGCCGTCTACGCCGTCGTCTCCCGCGCCCTGTACGACGACCTGGACAACCAGCTGCACAGCCGGGCCCGGCTGCTCATCGAGAGCGGATCGCTGGCCGCCGATCCCGGCAAGGCGATCGAGGGCACTGCGTACTCCGACGTCAACGCGATGCTGGTGATCCCGGGCAGGTCCATCTACACGGCCAACCAGCAGGGCCAGATGCTGCCGCTCGGCAAGCCCGAGAAGGACGTCATCTCCGGCGAACTGCTGATGTCCCTGCGCACGGCCAACCACCAGCGAGTTCTCGCGGTGCATCTGGCCAACGGCAGTTCCCTGCTGATCTCCAAGAGCCTGGCGCCCACCGTCCAAGTGCTCAGACGGCTGGGCACCGTGCTGCTCATCGTCGGCGGCGTCGGGGTGGCGGTGGCCGCCATGGCCGGTGGCGCGGTGGCCAGAGCCGGGCTCAGACCGGTGGGCAGACTCACCGAAGCCGCGGAGCGGGTGGCCCGCACCGACGACCTGCGGCCCATCCCGGTGGTCGGCAGCGATGAGCTGGCCCGGCTCACCGAGGCGTTCAACATGATGCTGCGAGCGCTGGCCGAATCCAGAGAGCGCCAATCCCGGCTGGTGTCCGACGCCGGGCACGAGCTGAGAACGCCGCTGACCTCCCTGCGCACCAATGTCGAGCTGCTGATGGCCTCGCAGGCGCCAGGGGCGCCACCGCTGCCCCGCGACGAGATGGACGGGCTGCAGCAGGATGTGATCGCCCAGATCGAGGAGCTCTCGACTCTCGTTGGTGACCTCGTCGACCTCACCCGTGACGACGCCGGAGGCATCACCCCCGAGCCGGTCGACATGTCCGAGGTTGTCGACCGCAGCCTGGAGCGCGTGCGGCGGCGCCGCAACGACATCGAATTCGATGTCGACGTCATCGGCTGGCAGGTCTTCGGTGACGCACCAGGATTGGGCCGCGCCGTGCTCAACCTGCTCGACAACGCAGCCAAGTGGAGTCCGGCCGGCGGCCGGGTCGGCGTGCGGTTGCATCAAATCGATCCGACACACGCCGAACTGGTGGTCTCCGACCACGGACCCGGCATCCCGCCGCAGGAACGGGCGCTGGTGTTCGAGCGGTTCTACCGCTCGGATGCGGCCAGGGCGATGCCTGGATCCGGCCTCGGGTTGGCTATCGTCCAGCAGGTGGTGCTCAAACACGGTGGGGCACTGCGGATTGACGAGACCGTGCCGGGTGGGACTCCGCCGGGGGCTTCTTTTCACATGGTGCTGCCCGGGCAGCCGATCCCCCACGGCGGCGCGACACACCTGCCGCAGGCCGACGATGAGCACAGCGTCGGCGCAGAGAAAAGGTGAGACAGTTAAGTCGGTCGGGGGACCAGTCACGGATGGATCGGAAATCTCTAAGTGGATTCTCAGCCCATCTGGGCAACCTGAGTGACAACGAGTTCGTTTGACGAATTGACAGCACGAGGGTTGGACACGCGGGTCGGGCCGGGCCGGAGGTACTGGCCGGACCTTTTACAAGAGAAGAGCACGCAGCACAATGACGAACCACCCGAGGTACCCCCAGCAGCAGCCGGAGCAGCATCCCGGCGGAGTTGCCCCCGGATACGCCGGTGCGCGTCCCGATCCTTACCAGCAGCAGTCCTACGACTGGCGCTACGCACGTCAACAGCCGCAGCAGACACAGCAGCACCCGACGCAGCAGACACAGCAGCACCCGACGCAGCAGACACAGCAGCATCAGACCCACCAGCAGGCCTACCGCGCGCCCTATGACCCGTACCGGGTCCCGGCCGGCCCGCAGCCCATCCCGGCCAAGAAGCGCTCCCGCGCCGGCCTGGTCGCCGGCGCGCTCACGGTGGCCGTGGTGTCGGCGGGCATCGGCGGCGGCGTGGCCACCCTCGTGCACGACGACCACCCGCGCCTGGGCACCCAGGGTCTGGGTGCCGCACCGACGGTTCCGGCCGCGGCGCTGCCGCCCGGCTCGGTGGAGCAGGTGGCGGCCAAGGTGGTGCCCAGTGTGGTCAAGCTCGAGACCGATTTGGGCCGCGCGTCCGAGGAGGGCTCGGGCATCATCCTCACCGGCGACGGCCTCATCCTGACGAACAACCACGTCGTGCAGGCGGCCAAGCCGGGCGGGCCCGCAGGCGCCCCGGCAGCCGGCGGGACGCCACCCGGCGCTCAGACCAAGGTGACGTTCTCCGACGGAACCACCAAGCCGTTCACCGTCGTGGGCACCGATCCCAGCAGTGACATCGCGGTGGTGCGGGCGCAGGACGTCTCGGGCCTGACTCCGATCACCCTCGGCTCCTCGGCCAACCTGAGGGTCGGTCAGGACGTCGTCGCCATCGGATCGCCGCTTGGCCTGGAAGGCACCGTCACCACCGGCATCATCAGCGCGCTGAACCGTCCGGTCGCCGCCGGCGGTGACACCCGCAACCAGAACACCGTGCTCGACGCCATCCAGACCGACGCCGCGATCAACCCGGGCAACTCCGGTGGCGCACTGGTCAACATGAACGGCGAGCTGGTCGGGATCAACTCGGCGATCGCCACCATGGGCGGGGATTCGCCTCAGGCCCAGAGCGGTTCGATCGGGCTGGGCTTCGCGATCCCGGTGGACCAGGCCAAGCGCATCGCCGATGAGCTCATCCAGAACGGCACGGCTTCGCACGCCTCGCTCGGTGTTCAGGTGGCCAACGACAAGACCAGCGACGGCGCCAAGATCGTCGAGGTCACCAACGGTGGGGCGGCCGCGGCGGCCGGTCTGCCCAGCGGCGTGACGGTCACCAAGGTCGATGACCGCGTGATCAACAGCGCCGACGCGCTCGTGGCCGCGGTGCGGTCCAAGGCCCCCGGTGACAAGGTCACGCTGACCTTCCTGGACCAGGGCGGCAAGCCGCAGACCATCGAGGTCACCCTCGGCAGGGCAGAGCAGTGAGCACCACGATCGGGTCCGGTGGGTTCGCCACACTCCGTCTGGCTACACCGTTGTCCGCCGCCGGATATACGGTTGCAGGCATGGAACAGCCAGGGGAGTTGGTGGGTAGGGCGCTTGTCGTCGTCGTGGACGATCGCACGGCACATGGCGAGGAAGACCACAGCGGTCCGTTGGTCACAGAATTGTTGGGCGAGGCCGGTTTCGTCGTCGACGGAGTCGTCGTCGTGGCCGCCGATGAGGTCGAGATCCGTAATGCGTTGAACACCGCGGTGATCGGCGGCGTCGATCTGGTGGTGTCGGTCGGCGGGACGGGGGTGACACCGCGCGACGTGACGCCGGAGGCCACCCTGGACATCCTCGACCGCGAGCTGCTGGGCATCGCCGAGGCGCTGCGGGCATCGGGACTTTCGGCCGGCATCGTCGACGCGGGGCTGTCCCGCGGTCTGTGCGGTGTCTCGGGCAGCACGCTGGTGGTGAATATCGCCGGGTCCCGGGCTGCGGTGCGCGACGGCATGGCCACGCTCGGCCCACTGGCCGCGCAAGTCATCGGCCAGCTATCAAGTTTGGAGATCTGAACAGAATCGAAACGGCGGCCACCGGCCGCCGTTTCGCTTTCCAGGCGATTGTCGGGCCGAGCGACGGTGCTGGTTAAGAGCAGGTTAACGGTTGTCGGCGGGGCGCCTAGGATGGGATGTGATCTTCATCACAAAGGGAATGGACGATGCCTGAAGCGAACAAAATGAGCCGCCACGCAGTTAACAAGATTTTCGGTGAAGCGCTCCCGGACATCGCTCCCGACGAACGTGACACCGCTTCGCCGGACGACGATGACGACCGTGAGCGGTGGCTGAGGAACAACGTTCCACCGCACCATCACTGAGAAGGTGAGCAGCTTGTGAGGGGCGGGAAATCGCTGCTGGGCGACGTGTTCTGTCCCTCAGTTCGTTATCGAGGCGAACGGCGTCACAGCATTGCCCACTGGCCCAATTCGCAGCGTCGAGGTGCCGCGCCGAAGTTCTCAGCCGGTTTTCAGCAAATTTTGATCAAGTGACCGTATGCAGCCTTGGAGATATGTGCTTGCGTTGCCGCCCCGGTGGGGTGCCGTTATGTTCCTCGTGTCAACGATGAGCATTACGTAAGAGCAATGTGTGGGGTTTCTAATCCGCACCACATGTAGATCTTGCGCGGCGTTACGGTCTGCGGGGGCCGGGGCGCCGACCACAATCGGTGGGCCTCCGGGGCCACCGGCGATATAGCTAGGGAGAACATGAAGGCATTCAGTCGGGTGCTGGTCGCGATGGTGGCAGCCATCGCGGCGCTTTTTACGAGCACAGGCACTTCTCATGCGGGTCTGGACAATGAACTGAGCCTGGTTGATGGTCAGGATCGGACCCTGACCGTTCAGCAGTGGGACACCTTCCTCAACGGTGTGTTCCCTCTGGACCGCAACCGGTTGACCCGTGAGTGGTTCCATTCCGGCCGGGCCAAGTACGTGGTGGCCGGCCCGGGTGCCGATGAGTTCGAGGGCACCTTGGAGCTGGGCTATCAGATCGGCTTCCCGTGGTCGCTGGGTGTGGGGATCAACTTCTCCTACACCACCCCGAACATCCTGATCGACGATGGTGACATCACCGGCCCGCCCTTCGGCCTGGAGTCGGTCATCACCCCGAACCTGTTCCCGGGTGTGTCGATCAGTGCCGACCTGGGCAACGGCCCCGGTATCCAGGAAGTGGCCACCTTCTCGGTGGACGTCAAGGGTGCCGCCGGCGGTGTGGCGGTGTCCAACGCGCATGGCACCGTGACCGGTGCGGCCGGTGGCGTGCTGCTGCGTCCGTTCGCCCGGCTGATCGCCTCGACCGGTGACAGCGTCACCACCTACGGCGAGCCCTGGAACATGAACTGAGCGTCACGTTCTGAAGCCCCAATAAAGCAGCCCCTGGAGAAATCCAGGGGCTGCTTTGTGTTCGGGTGTCTATTTGTCGCGGTCGGCGCTGGTGTACTCGGCGGTGTCGGGGCTGGGGCCGGTGCCCGGGCCGGTGACGTGCTTGCCGCTGGAGCCGTTCTCGGACAACAGGTCGCGGATCTCGGTCAGGAGGCTCAACTCGGTGTCCTGGGCCTGCTCGACCTCGCCGCGTTCACGCAGTTTCTTGTAGGGCAGGACGATGACGAAGTAGATCACCGCGGCCACCAGGATGAAGTTGATGGCGGCGGACAGGACGGCGTTGAAGTCGATGAACGTCTCAGGATCGCCGCCCAGCGAGATCTTGAGGATGCCGTACTCCTTGCCGGGGCCGGCTCCGATCCGGTCGATCAGTGGCTGCACCACCTTCTCGGTGAAGGCGGTGACCAAGCCGGTGAAGGCCGCGCCGATGACCACAGCAACCGCAAGATCGATGACGTTGCCACGAGACAGAAACTCTTTGAAGCCCTTCAACATGCGGGACCCTTCCTGCAGTTTGTTGTGTTTTATGGGGCAAGCAAACAGTAACCGAGTTTGCCGAACGGCTGGGTGATTGTTGGTCAACATCTTCCAGGCGCATGAATCATGTTGTCCAGCAAGAATTTCCGGGCTCAGTGGATCGTCATCGTGACGGTCTGCACCAGGCTGATGGCCGCCACCTCGTTCGCGGACCGCGCGGGCAACGCCACCAGGGCCACGCGGTCGGTACCCACCCCGGCCCCGCGGGCCTTCTCCGAGACCAGCACCACCACGGCGCCCGAGGCCACCATGACCGGCCGCGCCGGCTGCTTGTCGTCCTGATCGGCCGTCACCGTCAGCACGTCGACCACGTCGCCGGGGCGGAGCAGATCGAGCAACGCGGTGTCGCTGAGTTTTATCGGCACGATCCGGGCATCGGGGCCCGCCGACGATTCGGCCAGTCGCGAGCCCAGCAAACGGACATCGGTCAGGACCTCGCCTCGTCGAGCCGGGGCGGTCAGCATCGCACCGATCACCGGGGCGATGTCCCGCTGGGCGCCGTCGGGCAGGGTGGCCGTGGCGCGGCGTTCCAATCGAACGTCGGCGGCGGTCAATGCGACGCCGGGGGAGAGGTCATGGGCAGCCACTGCGATCTCGGTGTATTCGCCGTGCGGATCGGAACGCAGGGCTGCGATGGCCGCCAAAATGACCAGCCCGGCTGCGGCGGCGCGGCGTGCGGCCACCGTGCGGGTCCAGTCAGGCCGCGCGGCCGTCAGCCGACGCCACGATGGCGCGTTGAGTGAATCGGCCATGGCGCCACGTTAGGCGGGCGACGGCCGGGTGAGAACGGCGTCTTCGCCGTCCTGTGGATAACTTTCGAGCTAGCTTGACGCGGCCGCGGCCGGGGCGGCGCTGGAGCTGCTCGACGAGCTGCTCGACGAAGAGGAGGAAGACGACGACGAGTCAGAGGACGAGCTCGAGGAGCTGCTCTCCGAGCTCTTGGCCGACGAGCCGTTGGATGAGCTCTTGCCCGACTCGCGGTTGTCGGTGCGGTAGAAGCCGCTGCCCTTGAACACCACGCCCACGGAGCCGAACAGCTTGCGCAGCTTGCCGGAGCACTTGGGGCAGGTGGTCAGTGCATCGTCGCTGAAGGCCTGCACCGCGTCGAACCGATTGCCGCACTCAGTGCACGCGTAGGAATAGGTAGGCACGAAAACCCTCCGAGTTGGTCAAACTTGTTAGCACTCTACCGGCTCAAGTGCTAGAACCGCTACGTGGGTCATCTCATTCCCGCGGGCCGCGGCCGTCGCCGGCGCACCGGAAGGTTAGCGGTGTTGCTCGTGGTGGCGGTAATCCTGGCGGTGCTGGCCGTGCTCGTCGCGGCTCGGATGCGGGACGCCGGTTCGCAGGCTCAGCCATCGGCCCAGCCTTCCGCCTCGGCGCCGAGTCCGGTCCCGCAGCAGACCCCAGGCCTCGATCACGCCCGCGCGCTGCTGGCCGGGCTGCCGGTCAAAGGCTGGGACCGCCACACCGACTATGCGCGGTACCACTTCGGTGAGGCGTGGAGCGATGACGTCAATGTCGAGTTCGGCCACAACGGTTGCAACACCCGCGACGACATCCTGCGCCGCGACCTGGCCCAGCTGACAGTTCGGCCCGGCACCTGCTACGCCGCCACCGGCATGCTGCACGACCCGTACACCGGCGTCGAGATCCCGTTCACCCGTGGGCCCGACAGCTCCGGCGCCGTGCAGATCGATCACGTGGTGTCGCTGTCGGATGCCTGGTACAAGGGGGCGCGCGCGTGGGACCCGCAGCGGCGCATGGACTTCGCCAACGATCCGCGCAATCTGATCGCGGTGGCCGCGCAACCCAATTTCGACAAGGCATTTCGCGACGCGGCAAGCTGGCTGCCGCCCAATGCGGTGTTCCGCTGCGAGTTCGTGGCGCGCCAGGTCGACGTGAAAACCGCCTATCGGCTGTGGGTCTCGGCGAAAGAGAAACACGCGATGGAAGCGGTGCTGGACAACTGCTAGGTGCGGGTTGTGCCGAGCACTACACCGAGGATTGCTGCTCAATAGTGACCGCAATCCTCGGCGCAAATGCCGCGTGGCGTTCGGCGAGGGGGTTGAGACAGCCTGAGCAGGCCGGCGCCGCTGGTGCGCTGTCACATTCACTGCCTGCGGATACGGCCAAAAGCGTTTCAAGATTCAAATGATGGAGTTAGCCCGCCTGGTAGCTCGGCGCGATCATCACCGGCACCGGTGACCGGCGCAGGATCTTGCCCGCCGCCGAGCCGAGGAACACCTGCGCGCTCGGGGCAGCCGCACCTGAGCCGAGCACCAGCATGTCTCCGGTGTCCCACCCGATGCTCTCCACCGCGGTGTTCCAGTCGTGGCCCGCGCCGACCACCACGTCGACGTCCGGAACTGCCATCTGGTCCCGAATGGCGTTGAGCTTCTTCGTGATCTCGGCGATCGTTCGTCGGGACCACTGCTGGATCACCAGCTCCTCGGCCGACGATTCGATGGTCCCGGCGAAGGCCACGGTGTTGCGCACGGTGAACGAGACGATGCGCAGTTTGGCCTTCCATGCCGCGGCCAGTTCGGCGGTGGACGGGATGAGTCCGTTGACGTCGGCCTCCCCGCCATAGGCCGCGGTGAGGCGGCGGATCGCGGTATCGGTCTGGGCGTACCCACGCGGCGCGAAGACCACCGGCACCCGGGCGGTGTGCACCAGCCGTTCGGTCACACTGCCCAGGGCGACCCGGCCGATCATCCCCGATGAGGACGACCCGACCGACACCACAGTCGCCCGGTGGGCGTCGGCGAGTTCGATCAAACCGGTTGGTATCGAACTTGATTCGTGAACGACGGGGATGACGTCGAGTTCGACCGGCAGCACCGCCACCGCGCGCTGCAACGCCTGCGTGGCTTGTGCGCGGACGTATGCGAGGTATTCGCCCTCGACCAGATCGTCACGTCTCGGCCAGGACCGTTCCACCACCGCCGCGGCGATCACCTGCTCACCGGTGGTGCGGGCGAGTTGGATGGCCAGATTCAGCGGTGCGCTGCTGTGCCGGCTGGCGCTGAAAGCGGCCAGGATGGTCACGACGCATGCTCCTGGGTGCGTACCCGCGACACCACATGTGTCACCGGGATCTGATATTCCGAGCGGGCCCGGTCGACGACGTCGAAGCGGTGCCACACCGAATCTTCCGGTGGCAGAGTCGAAATCACGATCTGATCAGGCCGGAAGGTCTCGACGGCCTGGGCCAGGGCCCGCAGCGGACGGTAGTCACCCAGTTCGCCGTCGGCCTGCAACTGCTCGGAACGCAGCGTGGTCAGAGTCTGGTCGAGGCGGCGCTGAGCCGCCTGGATGGTGGCTTCCGAGATGTCAAGAGGACCGTGGGTGGCGGCCACCCCGGTATCGATCGGGCTGGCGGGCACCACGACCTGATAGACCGCGTCTCGGTCCGCGCCGATACGCCGGAGTTCGTCGAGCAGTTCGTTGGATTCCACGGTCTCGTTGGCCAGCACCAGAACCCGGTGCGGATGGTCGGCGCCCGGCGCCGGGGACACGCCGGCCACCTCGGGCCGGTGCCCGATGAACCAGCGGTTGGCCAGGAACAAAACGATGACCACAGCCCACGACAGCAGGCTCATGGTCAGGGCTTTGCGGTTGTCACCGCCCTGCACGAACATCTGCACCAGAATCGCGAAGATGCAGCCCGCGGTGAGGATCGACAGCACCGGGAACAGCCACATCTTCACCTTGAGCTTGTCGGCCGAGGTGCGGTAGCGCAGCACGATCTGTGAGACCGCGATCAGCAGGTAGACGAACAGGATCACCGCCCCGCTGGAATCCAGCAGGAACTTGAAAATGAAGTCCGGCGAGAACGCCGACGCGATCACGCCCAGGAAGCCGATCACCGACGAGGCCAGGATCGCCGTCGCCGGTACCCCGCGCCGCGTCACCGACACCAGCTGCGGCGGCGCCTCGCGACGGGCCGCGAGGACGAACAGCATCCGCGACGCGGTGTACATACCTGAGTTCAGGCAGCTCAGCACGGCCGTCAGCACCACAGCGTTCATGATGTGGTCGGCGTAGGGGATGCCGATCTCGGTGAACGCCGACACAAACGGCGATGCGGCCACCTGCTCGCTGTTCCACGGCAGGATCGTCACCAACAGGAACGCCGAGCCGACGAAGAACACCGCGATACGCAGGATCACCGAGTTGGCGGCCTTGGCCACCGCGCGCTCCGGATCTGCCGACTCCGCCGCGGCGATGGTGGCGATCTCGGCGCCGACCATCGAGAAGATGACTGTCACCACGCCGACGGTGACGGCCATGGCGCCCAGCGGGAAGAAACCGCCGTTGACCCACAGGTTCGAAAAGTCCATGTCCTTGTCGGGCCACGCCCCGATGACATACAGCGAGCCCAGCCCGATGAACGCCAGGATCGCGGCCACCTTGATACCGGCGAACCAATATTCGAACTCACCGAACGACGACACCGAGAACAGGTTGGTGGCCGTCATCGCGATCAACAGGATCAGGGCCGTCAGCCAGATGGGGACGTCTATCCAGTACTGGATGATCTTCGCGCCCGCGATGGCCTCGAAGCCGACCACGATCACCCAGAAGTACCAATACAGCCAGCCCACCGAGAAGCCCGCCCAGTTGCCCATCGCGTTGCGGGCGTAGTCGGCGAACGACCCGGTCGACGGATTGGCCACGGCCATCTCGGCCAGCATTCGCATCACCATGATGATCAGCACGCCGGCCAGGGCATAGGTGATGAAGACGCCGGGGCCGGTCTTGCCGATCACCACCCCGGAGCCGACGAACAGGCCGGCGCCGATGACACCGCCGATCGCGATCATCCGCAGCTGTCGCTGCGTGAGCGCCTTCTTCAATGCGGGTGCTTCACCCATGTGCGTACCGACTCCTCCGTGATATGTGACTCAGGTCACAAGCGGCCAGAAAAGACGCTATGCCTGGCGAAGGCTCGACGGAGCAGAAATCGGGCCGAAACTGTAGGAAACTCGCGCGGCTCGTTCAGACAGTTGTCGAACCGGGGCGATACAGCCTGGCCAGACGAGCCAGCCGCAGTCCCAGCATGAGATCGAAACGGGTCTGACCGTCGCTCAGATCGCTGCCGACGACCTCGGTGATCTTGTCCAGCCGGTAGTACAGCGTGGACCGATGCAGATACATGTCCTCGGAGGTGCGCCGCACGTCGCCGCCGTTGGCCAGGTACGTATCCAGAGTGCGGAGGAGGTCTTCGCGGCCTTGCTCGATCAGGTGGACGATGCCGGGGTGAACCAGCTCGCCGAGCCGGTCCGGGCCGTAGGCCTGACCCAGCAAGGCCAGGGTGCGCCACGAGCCGAGTTCTGACCAGTCGGCCACCTGGCCGCCGCCCGCGCCGATTCCGGCCAGCGTCAGTGCCAGGCTCGCTTGGCGAAACCCAAGGGCCGCTTGCGTTATCGGAAGTGGAACGCCTGAGGCGCCGATGGCCGGCTGAGTGCCATAGCTGGCCCGGACCGCCTGCGCCACGGTGTCGGCGGTCGCGGCGGACCCGGCGTCGGACCGCGCCACCGCCAGGATCGTCGTCGGCGAGCCGGCCAGGGTGTACCACCGGCGCGTGCGGTCGGTGGCCGCCAACCGCAAGCGCAGCGCCATGCTCCGATCTACCGGATCACCCGCGCCGTCGAACTCGGGCTCGAACGTGAAGACCTGGACCATGTCGTGCTGCTCGGCCATCGCCCGGGCCTGCAGCTCGGCGACCACCGTCTGGGCTCGGGCCGGCTCCTCGGTGGTGATCAACCGCATCAAAAGCCCGTGCTGCGCGGACTCTTCGGCGCGCAGCGCCGCGTTGCGGCGGTCGAGGATGGCCAGCAAGTCGGCGGCCGCTCGCTTCGCCAGTTGCTGACCGTGCTCGGACAGCGAGCCCTCGGGGACGATGATCCACAGGTAGCCGAACCGCTCGGACGCCGATCGCACGGGCACGCAGAACCGCGGCATCAGATTGTGTTGCGGGAACGCCGGTATCCACACCGCCGAGTCCGCCGTCCCGATCCCGAACGCGAACAGCGCCGCCTTGACCTCCGCGCGGGTCTCGCGCTGCAGCACGCTGTGGACCCGCACATCGTCGAGTTCGCCGAGCTGACGGCTGTGCGTGATCGGGGTCAGTTCCTCGTCATCCAGCAGCACCGCCCGATCCAGGGTCTGGGCCAGGACGTCGACGATCAGCTGCATGCGGACGCTGAAGTCGGCGCTCACCGGATCGGACACCTGACGATTCTGGACCAGCTCAACGCTGCAACGTCACGATTCCGCCCGACGGCGTCAGCGCATGCGTCATCCGCACGTCGTGCGGATCGGCGGGTAGCTCGTCGACCAGTTCGCCGTCACGCACCACCGCGACCAGCCGTGCATGTGGTGCGGCGTAGATCAGGGTGCGGTCATAGAACCCGGCTCCCCGGCCCAGCCGGTTGCCGCTGCGGTCGACGGCCAGGGCGGGCACCAGGATCACTTCGGCATCGGCGATGTGCCCGGCGGGCAGCCACGGTGGCGCCGGCTCGCGCAGGCCGAACTCGCCCGCCACCAATGTGCGGGGCTCGTAGGGGCCCCACTGCATCGGCATTGCCCGCCCGTCCTCGTCGTTGCGGGCGACCGGAAGCAGCACGCGCGCACCGAGTTCCACGAGGGCGTCCAGCAAGGCCTGCGACCCTGGTTCGGAGCCCACCGGAACGTAGGCGCATACAGTTTGCCCGCTGCGCACCAGGGCCGGCAGCCAGCGGCACAGCGCCTGCGCCTCACTGTCGCGGTGGTCGGCGGGCACGGCCCGTCTTGCACGCAGAACGCCGGTGCGCAACTCGGTCTTTGTCGGCGGGGTCACGCCCTCCACCATTTCAGAACGGACGTTAGGGTGTGAACGATGAGCACGTCTCAAAAGGCACCTGAGGTGCCGATTCCCTACACGGCCGTGGTTCCGGCGGCCGGTCTGGGTACGCGATTCCTGCCGGCGACCAAGACGGTTCCCAAGGAATTGCTGCCGGTGGTCGACACCCCGGGCATCGAGCTGGTCGCCGCCGAGGCGGCCGAGGCCGGCGCCGAGCGGCTGATCATCATCACCTCCGAAGGCAAAGACGGTGTCGTCGCGCACTTCGTCGAGGACCTGGTGCTCGAGGGCACGCTGGAGGCCCGCGGCAAGAAGACGATGCTGGAGAAGGTGCGCCGCGCGCCCGCCCTGATCAAGGTCGAGTCCGTGGTGCAGGCCGAGCCGCTGGGCCTGGGGCATGCCGTCGGCTGCGTCGAGGCGGCGCTGGCTCCCGACGAAGACGCCGTCGCGGTGCTGCTGCCCGACGATCTGGTGTTGCCCACCGGTGTGCTGGAGACGATGGCGAAGGTGCGCGCCAAGCGCGGCGGAACCGTTCTGTGCGCGATCGAGGTGCCCCAGGACGAGATCAGCGCCTATGGCGTGTTCGACGTCGAGACCGTGCCCGACGCGGCCAACCCGAACGTGCTGCGGGTCAAGGGCATGGTGGAAAAGCCCAAGGCCGAGGACGCGCCGTCCCCGTACGCCGCCGCCGGCCGCTACCTGCTCGACCGGGCGATCTTCGATGCGCTGCGGCGGGTTTCGCGCGGTGTGGGCGGGGAGATCCAGCTGACCGATGCCATCGCCCTCCTGATCGAGGAGGGCCATCCGGTCCACGTGGTCGTACACCGGGGTGCCCGACACGACCTGGGAAATCCCGGCGGCTACCTGAAGGCTGCGGTTGACTTTGCGTTGGAACGTGACGACTACGGCCCCGAGTTGCGGCGGTGGTTGGTCGAACGATTGGGCCTGACCGGACAGGAGGGCTAGCAACGCGCTGGCCCGGTACGCCGCACGTTCGGCCCGTAGATAGGAAGGCGTGTTGTGCGTTCGGTGGAGGAACAGCAGGCGCGGGTAGCGGCTGCCGCAGTAGCCCCCCGACCGGTGCGAGTGGCCATCGCTGAGTCCCAGGGCCTGATGTGTGCCGAGGAGGTCGTCACCGAACGACCCATGCCGGGATTCGATCAGGCCGCCATCGACGGCTATGCGGTACGCAGCGTCGACGTGTTGTCCGTGGGTGACGGTGCCGGTGAGATCAGCCTGCCGGTGATGGGCTCGATCGAAGCGGGGGCCCGCACCCCGAGCCGGTTGCAGCCGCGGCAGGCCGCGCGCGTGCAGACCGGCGCGCCGATGCCCACGCTGGCCGATGCGGTGCTGCCGTTGCGGTGGACCGACGGCGGCGAGAGCCGGGTCCGGATCCTGCGCAGCGTGCGGTCGGGTGCCTATGTGCGGCGCACCGGTGACGACGTGCAACCGGGCGATGTCGCGGTGCGGGCCGGCACGATCATCGGCCCGGCCCAGGTCGGCTTGTTGGCCGCGGTCGGGCGCGACCGCGTGCTGGTGCATCCGCGGCCGAGGTTGTCGGTGATGTGTGTGGGCGGCGAGCTCGTCGACGTCTCTCGCACGCCCGGCACCGGGCAGGTGTACGACGTGAACTCCTACGCGCTGGCTGCGGCGGGCCGCGACGCGGGTGCGGAGGTCAACCGCGTCGGCATCATCAGCACCGACCCGCGGGAACTGCGGGAAACCGTTGAGGGCCAAGTCAATCGCAATGAGATCGTGGTCATCGCCGGCGCGGTGGGCGGAGCCGCTGCCGAATCGGTGCGCACCGTGCTCGCCGAGCTGGGGGAGATGGAGGTGGCCCGGATCGCGATGCACCCCGGCTCAGTCCAGGGCTTCGGCCAGCTGGGCCGCGACCGCGTGCCGGTGTTCCTGCTGCCGGCCAACCCGGTGAGCGCGCTGGTGGTGTTCGAGGTGATGGTGCGCCCGCTGATCCGGCTCTCGCTGGGCAAGCGCCAGCCGATGCGCCGCGTCGTGCAGGCCCGCACGCTGGCACCGATCAGCTCGGTCGCCGGCCGAACGGGATACCTGCGCGGGCAGTTGATGCGCGATCAGGACACCGGCGAATACCTGGTGCAGGCCTTGGGCGGGGCGCCGGGGGCGTCTACCCATCTGCTGGCCACGCTCGCCGAGGCGAACTGTCTCGTGGTGATTCCGAGCGAGGTCGACGAGGTTCGCACCGGCGAAACCGTTGATGTGGCATTCCTGGCTCAGCGCGGCTGATAAGACTTCATTCGATGAATGACGGTGTGACGAATCGACCACGCGGATGAGCCTGTTCCGCTCCAACGCTTTTCATCCGGGTTGGCCCGGTCCGGTCGGGCCGTTGCGGGTGCCGGCCGGTGTGGTCCGGCTACGTCCGGTGCGGCTGCGCGACGCCGCGGTATGGAGCCGCATCCGGCTGGCCGACCAGGCCCACCTGGAGCCGTGGGAACCGGTCAGTGGTGTGGATTGGCATGTCCGCCATGCTGTTTCGTCGTGGCCCGCGATCTGCTCGGGTCTGCGCAGCGAGGCTCGGCGCGGGCGGATGCTGCCGTATGTGATCGAGCTGGACGGGCAGTTCGCCGGCCAGCTCACCATCGGCAACGTCACTCACGGTGCGCTGCGGTCGGCGTGGATCGGCTATTGGGTGGCCAGCGACAAGACCGGCGGCGGAGTGGCGACGGGCGCGCTCGCCCTGGGCCTCGACCACTGCTTCAACGGGGTCCAGCTGCACCGGGTGGAGGCCACCGTGCGTCCCGAGAACACCGCGAGCCGGGCCGTGCTGGCGCGGGTGGGCTTCCGCGAGGAGGGCCTGCTGCGGCGCTATCTGGAGGTGGACGGCGCCTGGCGCGACCATCTTCTGGTGGCGATCACGTTGGAGGAACTCAAGCATTCGGCGGCCCAGGCGCTCGTTTCGGCCGGCCGGGCCAGTTGGTGCTGATCCGGCCGGGAGGGGCGCGGCGCGCCGCGTCGAAACTGCGCCCACGGTCGTGATTTCGTCGGATCCACAGCCCTGGAAGCAATCTCAGCGAAGCCGGCCTCTTCAGCTGTTACCAATGTGACACATGTGACTGTTGGTGCTTGTATCGATCGAATTACAGGTGTGTAATTGTGTCGGCGCGCCATCCATGGATGCGCTGGTCACAGACCTAGCCTGAAGGGGAAAGGAGCAGGCGTCATGCCAAGCATCCCCCAGTCACTGCTGTGGATTTCCCTCGTCGTTCTCTGGCTTTTCGTTTTGGTCCCGATGTTGATCAGCAAGCGCGACTCGGTGCGCCGTACCAGTGACGTCGCCCTGGCGACACGAGTACTCAACGGCGGCCGCAACGCACAACGGTTACGGCGCGGCCCGGCCGCCGGGCATCACAGCGATCCGCACTGGAAACCCGGCACCGACCACCTCGACGAAGAGCTTGACGACGACCTCGAGGACGACGAGGCGCCCGTCGAGGTGCGGGTGCAGCGCACCGTCGTGGTGGCCGCAGTGAGCGTGGAGACCGCCGAACCCGACTACCTCGACGTCGACATCGTCGACGAGGATTCCGGCGCCCTGCCCGTCGGTGTGATGGCCGAGGCGGCCGAGGCGCAGCCCGAGGAAGCCGGCGAGCCCGAACTCGAATTGGAATTCGAGACCGAGCCCGAGGCTGAACCCGAGCCGGAGCCCGTCGCGGTCGAGGAACCGGTCGAAGAGACGGTCGAGGAATTCGACGCTGTAGACGCGGAAGCCCAAACCGAGCGGATCGCAGTCGATCTCGACGACGCAGAGGAATCCGAGAACGTCCAGGAGGCCGAGGATCCGGACGATCTCGCCGACGACGAGTACGAGTACGTCGCCGACTCCTCGGGCTTGGAGCCTGAGGCCGAGGACGAGCCGGTTGAGGAAGATCAGGCAGAGGCGCCCGTAGCGTCGTTGAACGCGACCCGGCAGCGCCGGTTCGAGTCCAAGAAGGCCGCGGAGATCAGTGCCCGCAAGTTCCGGTTCCGCAAGCGCGTGCTCGCGGTGCTGGCCGTCACGATGCTGTTCTCGGCGGGCGCTGCCTTCCTGGTGACGCCGTCGGCCTGGTGGGTATGTGGCGGGGCCGCAACGGTGACCGTGCTGTACCTGGCCTACCTGCGCCGCCAGACCCGCATCGAGGAACAACTGCGGCGTCGTCGCGCGCAACGCATGGCGCGGTCGCGGCTGGGCGTGGAGAACACCGACGACCACAAGCTCGACGTCGTGCCGGCCCGGCTGCGCAGGCCCGGAGCCGTGGTTCTCGACATCGACGACGAGGATCCGATCTTCGAGCACCTGGCCTACACGTCGTATGCGTCGATGTCCCGCGAATACGATCTACCGCGTGCTGCCGGGCAGTAGGGCAGCCGGTTTCCGGTTCCGGGCCGGCGGCTGGTAGCCTTTCGTTCCGGTATCAGGGGCTATAGCGCAGTTGGTAGCGCGTCTCGTTCGCATCGAGAAGGTCAGGGGTTCGATTCCCCTTAGCTCCACTTTCAAATGGCAGGTCAGGCAACTGATCTGCCATTTCTGTTCTCTGGCCACCCGCATCCCGCCTGCCGGGCCCCTTAGGCGGCTCCCGGCCCCGTATTGGCCGGCTATTGGACGTTCTTCGAAAGATCGTATGACCGTTGTGTTCAATACCACGTGTGAACTCGATAAATATTTGACGCCATTGACGCTGCCGAAGCCGTGGTCATACGCTTCGTGAAAATGTGTCGCAACGACGTCCGATCGAGTGCCTAGCGGAAGGGCCGGAAAGCCCATGAACCTGAACAGCGCCGCTCCCAACGTCTTCGAGGCCGGGCTCCCGACGCTCACGTACAGCCTCACGGCCACCCCACATGACGTCGTCGATGACGTCCGATCGGCGCAGTCGCGGGCACCGATTGCCATCGGACCGCTCGGCCCGGAAATCCTGTCCTACGAGCTGGCTCGCGACATACTGCGCGACAACAGGTTCCGTCTCCCGCCCGGCATCACTTTGGCGGCGCAGGGCATCACGTCCGGCCCGTTGTTCGACAAGATGATGAGCAGCCTGCTGGGCCTCGACGGTGCACCACATGTCCGGTTGCGCAAACTGGTCTCCAAGGCATTCACCCCCCGAGCCACATCGCGTCTTCAAGCCACCATCCACGAGGTGGTCAACGAATTGGTCGACCGGGTGATGGACGCGGGGCGATGTGATGTCGTGACCGACATCGCCCGTCCCTATCCCACTCCGATCATGTGTGCCCTGCTCGGCGCCCCTCGCGAGGATTGGCAGCTGTTCGCCGACTGGACGGAGGAGGTCTTCAAAGCGCTCAACTTCCAGCCCGATGTCAACTTCGACGAGTCGGCGATCATGCGTGCGTGGAACGAGCTTGACGCGTACGTCGACGGCATGGTCGCCACGCGCCGCGACAATCTGACCGACGATCTGCTGTCCGAGCTCATCCGCGCCGAAAGCGACGGTGATCGGCTGAACCTCGACGAACTCCGCATGCTGGTGGCCGGCTTCTTGATGGCGGGAACGGATACGACGCGCAACCAACTGGCGGCGTCGGTTCAGGTGCTGTGCGAGCATCCCGGCCAATGGGCCAAGCTGCGCGACCATCCTGAACTTGCGATGCAGGCGGTCGAGGAGAGCATGCGGCACTCACCCGCGGCCTGCATCGTGCCGCGAGCCGCCGTCGAGGATGTCGAGTTCGGTGGCTATCTGTTCCCGGCGGGAACCTTCGTCCTTGCGAACACCTTTGCGGCCAATCGAGACCCAGCCGTCTATACCGATGCGGACCGCTTCGACATCGCGCGTAGGGATGTTCCGGCGATTCTGACTTTCGGTGGCGGCGCGCATTACTGCCTCGGAGCGAACCTTGCCCGCCGGGAACTGGCGGAAGCACTCACGGTCCTGACTCGTCGCCTCAACGCCACGCATCGCGCCGGTCCAGCCCCGTGGAAATCCCTACTGGGAATGACCGGTCCGACAACTCTTCCGATTGAGTTCACCAGCGAACGGCTGGTGCCGGCGAATGCGTAGTCGTGGCTGGGCAGGTTCGACGCCCGCATCGGACGAGGAAGCCATTTCACGCATCCTGACCGCGGTGGATGAGGAGATCGCCGACCATGGAGCGGCCATTCGCCTTGCCGACGTCGCTCGCAGGCTCGGGGTCACCCGCCAGACGGTGTACCGCTATTTTCCCAATGCCGACGCGCTGCTCATCGCCAGCGCAATGCGTGCCGTCAACGGATTCATCGATCAAGTCGCAGACCACGTCAGCGGTGTCCACGATCCGGTCACCGCAGTGGTCGAAAGTGTGTCCTTCGGCGTCGAGAACCTCTCCGGTGATCCGCAGCTGGAGAACTTGCTGGCCCGGCGGGACGACGGCGAGCCCGTCACCTCGCTGACCTCCGATACCGCAATCGCATTCTGCTTGTCCGTTTTTCACCGACTCGATGTCGATTGGAGACTTCACGGCTTCGACGACACCGCACTCGGGGAGCTTGCCGAGATGACGTTGCGCACGGTGCAGTCCATGCTGACCGATCCTGGACCGGTGCCGCGCACGGGACTGGCATTGCGCCGCTTCATTGCTCGCTGGTTGGGCCCGGCAATCCTCTATCCGCGATGGACGTCGTTGTCGGTCCATGGACAAGAGCGCTAACCGCCGACGCGCGCCCGGAGCGTGACTGGAAGGTCGTCGGCCGGCATCGGCCCGGTGCCCCAGGTCAGCTGAGGGCGGTAACCGTCGGGAATGCTCCACTCGAACCGTCGCAGTATCTGGTGCATCGTGGTCTTGACGGTCATGTCGGCGAACTGCTGGCCGATGCATTTGTGCGCGCCGCCGCCGAAGGGCGCGAACACATAGCGGCTCACCGCCGCGCGGGTTGCGGCGTTGTTCACGAACCGTTCGGGATTGAACGTGTCCGGATCGGGCCACCAGTCGGAAAGCCGCATGGAGGCATAGACATTGATGGCCACCTGAGTCTTGCGGGGGACGAAGTGCCCGAGGATCTCGGTGTCGCGAATGGTTTGGCGGAACAGTGCGCCCGCCGGTGCGTACATCCGCAGGATCTCCTTGAAAGCGGCGTCCAGCAACGGGTAGTGGTCCAGGTCAAGGACCGTGGGGGTGTCGTTGGGAAGGCCCAGCGCTTCATCGCGAAGCGCGTCCTGCCACTGCCGATTCCGGCCCAGCTCGTAGGTGAGCATGGACAGGGCGATGGCGGTGGTGTCGTGGGCAGCCATCAGCAGGAAGATCATGTGGTTGACGATGTCGGTGGGGGTGAATCGGGCGCCGTCTTCATCCTCGCTGCGGCACAGCATCGAGAACAGGTCGGTGCCGTCGCCGCGTTGCCGATCGGGAACCTGGTCGGAGAAGTACCGCTCGAGGCGCTCCCGCGCGCGCAGGCCCTTGGCCCATACTCCGCCGGGCACGTCCGCCCGCACCAGGGCCTGCCCGCCCCGGACGGTGTCGTGGAAATCCGCGGACAGTTGATCGGACTCTGGGCCGAGATGCGTACCGACGAACACCTCTGCGGCCTGCTCGAGGAGCAGGTGCTTGATCGACGGATAGAACGGAAAACTCTGCGCTGACGGCCAATTGCGCAATGTGCGATCGATGCTGGGCCGCATCAGGTCCAGGTAGCCGTCCAATGCGCTGCGGGTGAAGGCCTGCTGCATGATGCGGCGGTGGTCGCGGTGTTCGTCGAAGTCCAGCAACATCATTCCGCGGTGGAAGAACGGTCCGATGACCGGTGCCCAGCCGCGCGTGCTGGAGAACACCTTGTCTCGGTTGACCCAGGCGGTTTCCAGGGCGTCGGGGCCCATCAGGCCGACGACGCGGAACCCGACGCCGCCGGCCCATGACACCGGCCCGTAGCGCTCGTAGCGGTCTCGGGCGAAGGACAGTGGGTCGGCCAGCGAGCTCAGCACGTGGCCGAGGAACGGAAAGCCGTAGTCACCCATCACCGGTTTGAGATTCGATCCCGGCGGTGGCGTGGCGAGAGGGCGCTCACCGCTGGGAAACCGCGAGGTGACGGCAGCCCCGAAGGCTTGCAGGCGGTGCTTGTTCGACGGAGACGCGAGACAGGTCGCCAGAGTCGTCATCGGTTGATCCGATTCAGGTAGTCGCGGCGACGGTCTGGGTCGAAATGGCCCGGTGGCTCGTTTCGGGTGGCCAGTCGTTTGAGCAGTTGCATCACGGGCTCCGGCGTGGCCTCCTCCAGCAACCCGAACGGCGACAACCATTTCGGGACGGTGACTTCGCGTCCGGGGCTTCGTGCGCTGTCGGCGATGACGGTTCCGATCTGGTCGGGCTGGCGGGTGGGGAGAAGGTCGAGTGTGACTCCTGCTGTCAGGTCGGTGTGGACTGCCGTGGGCATGACGGTAGTGACGGTGACATCGGTGTGGGCGATTTCGGCGCGAACGGCCCGCGACAAGGCCGCCACCGCGTACTTCGTCGCGCAGTACACCGACATCCCTGGCGTGGTCACCTTGGCCGCCATCGAAGCGACATTCACGATGTGGCCGTGATTGCGCTCGAGCATGCCGGGAAGGAATTCGTGCATGCCGTTTACGACGCCAGTCAGATTGACCGCGATCTCTTGGTGGTATGCCGTGAGCTTCTGGTCGACGAACGGGCCCATGTGCTGGATGCCTGCGTTGTTCACCAACATCGCCACGGGTCCGTCGGCAGATGCCGCCCGGTGGAACGCCGCCACGCTTGAATCATCAGTGACATCGAGTTGTGTTGCGTTGGCGCCGATCTCGCCGGCAGTGCGGGCTGCCGCGTCGGCGTCGACGTCACCGATCCACACCGTTGCGCCCCGCTCGACCAGCGCCACCGCGGTAGCGCGGCCGATGCCGCGGGCGCCCCCGGTGACGCAGGCAACGGCTCCGGCAAGGTCGATCATCGGCCGGCGCTCTCGTCGGTGAATTCGCGCAACGCGAAATACGCGATCAGCCGAACCTCGCCGCTGTGCATTCTCAGCAAGGCCCGCCCGAGATAGAGCCCTGGCAGCAGCTCCACGACTTCGTCGCGGGTCCGCTTGATCGGGAACGTGCGCACGCTCGGGTTGCGGTACTCATCCGGGCTGTAGTCCAGGGCCCGCACTTTGATGTAGGGCGGGATGGCCGCCGTGTCGATGCAATGAGTGAACCGGAATCCCACCATCTCGGATCCGGCCCGCTGCAGGCCGCGGTAGAGGGGTGCGATGACACGCATCGCGTACTTGGCCAACAAGGAGAGGCGGTTGAAGCCAGTGTGGGTGTCGAATGTCTTTCCGCGCCAGGTCGGATCGATCTTCAACAGCGGATTGGCCAGATGTGCCTCAGGGATGCCGAACAGGTTGCCGACGATTAGCCCCTCCAGGGCGCCGTGTGGTCCATCGGGCGCCTGACCGCGTTCGAACAGGGCGGCCAGTTGGTCGCGCCGGCCGGACTTGCCGAGGCCCTGCAGGTAGTCCCAGCCCTGGTGGCGCGCCAGTACGGGCGAGGTGAGTGATAACTCGCGCAAGTCGTCCAGCGCCGACACCTTGGCCGGTTCTGGTGTGCGGCTGGCGCCGTGCGCCTGGGTGTCTGCGGTAGTCATGGGCACCTCTCTCGAATATCTGGTACGGAATCGTGCCTAATGTCTGGTACGGAACCGTGCCAGAATGTCGGGGTGGTGTCAACGGCCAATCGCGCTTACGGGGGCCAATCCGCCGATGCTCGGCGCCGGCAACGGCGTGAGCGTCTTGTGGATGCCGCCATGGACGTGATGACGCGCAACGAATGGCGAAGTGCGACTGTCGAGAAGCTCTGTACGGCAGCCAATCTCAACAAGCGCTACTTCTACGAGAGCTTCACCGATCTCGATGGCCTGGCCGCCGCCGTCGTCGATGACATCGCCGACGAGGTGCGTAACGCCACCGTTGCGGCAGCGGACGCTGCCGCGCAGGAGCCCCTGGAAGTCCAGGCCATGGCGAGTGTGGCGGCCGCCGTGCGGGCACTCGTCGACGACCCCCGTCGCGCACGCGTCTTGCTCGGGGGTGTTGCCGCGTTACCTGAGCTCGATGCCCATCGCACCACCGTCATGCACCGGCTCACCGACGTACTCATCGGCCACGGCCGCACCGTGCACGGGGTCGAATTGGAGGCCGATCCGCTGGCGAAGGTGACGCCGGCATTCATCGTCGGTGGGACGGCCGATGCCATCCTGGAATTCGTCAACGGAGGCGTCGACCTGTCCCTCGATGATTTCATCGCGCAACTCGCCACGCTCTGGCTGATCACGGGCAACGGGGCCGCGCAGGTGGCACGGACCCGGATCTCGTCGGTTTAGTGCCAGATGTCATGTCTGCGGCGCTGTGACGAAAGCGCAGCCTTTCATGGCGGATTCCCGTGGCGGACTACTCATGGGCGCCCCTGGTCCAATCCGAAAGTCACACCCGTGAGCTCCTGGGACATCGTCCACAGCCGGGTGGCGTTCGCGTTGTCGCGCAGCGGTTTCCAGAGTTTCTGTTCCCCGGGCGGACCGCCGGTGTTCCCTGGCCATTGCGGTCCGTAGAACAGTCCGTCCTTGGCCTGGGCAGACGCCGCTGCCATGAGCGCGGGAAGTTTTGCGCTGTCCACGGTCCCGACGATGAGGCCTCGCGCTGAGAACCAGCGGATCAGGCGAACGTCGAGGGTGTCGGTGTCCCGTCCGACTTCCGGCCGCGCCGCCAGCAGGTTGGTGGGGGCGACGCCGGGGTGAGAGACGTTGCTGGTGATTCCCCAGCCGCCAGCCGTGCTGCGACGGCTGAGTTCCAGGCCGAACAGCCCGACCGCGATCTTGGACTGCCGGTAGGCGGCCATCCCGTCGTAGCTGTGCTCCCAGTTCACGTCGTCCCAATTGATGGCGCCGCGGCGGGCGGCCACACTGGTCTGAGATGTCACCCGTGCGCGACCGGCCCTGAGCAGGGGCAGCAGATGTGCGGTGAGCGCGAAATGGCCCAGGTGGTTCGTGCCGAACTGCAGCTCGAATCCGTCTGCTGTGGTCTGCCGGTCAGGCGGGGTCATGACCCCGGCGTTGTTGACCAGCAGGTGGATCGGAGCGCCCTCGGCACACAGCTTCTGACCGAGCGCGGCGACCGACGCCAGCGAGGACAGGTCGAGTTGCTCAAGGGTCAACTTCGCGCGAGGGTGCTGCGCTCGGATCCTGGCGACGGCCGCCTCGCCCTTGTGTGGGTTCCGGACCGGCATGACGACGTCGGCTCCGGCACCCGCCAGCCTTGTCGCGATACCGAGGCCGATGCCGTCGCTCGCTCCGGTCACCAGCGCCCGCTTCCCGGACAGGTCGTCGATAGTGAAGTCGTCGTCGTGTGGCATGCGCTCGACATTGCCCGCCGGACGCGGCCGTAACCACGGTCTGTCGATCCCTGGCTGAGAAATCCGCCTCGGGAGAAAATGGCGTGCATGATCGATCGAGCCGGGCTGGCGGAATTCCTCGTCCGCCGTCGCGGGGCCTTGCAGCCCGAGGACGTCGGGCTCCCGCGCGGACAACGCCGCCGAACGAGTGGGCTGCGGCGCGAAGAAGTCGCCGCACTATGCCACATGTCGACGGACTACTACTCGCGTCTGGAACAGGAACGCGGCCCGCAGCCCTCTGAGCAGATGATCGCCTCGATCGCGCAAGGACTGCACTTGACGCTGGATGAGCGCGACCACCTCTTCCGCCTGGCCGGGCACCAACCGCCCGCGCGCGGGTCGAGCAGTGACCACGTCAGCCCCGGCATGCTGCGTATCTTCGACCGGCTCACCGACACTCCGGCCGAGATCGTGACCGAGTTGGGGGAGACCCTGCGGCAGACGCCGCTCGGTGTCGCCCTCGTGGGCGACCTGTGCCGGTACACCGGTGCGTCACGCAGCATCGGGTACCGCTGGTTCACCGACCCGGCGGTCCGCGACCGCTACCCGCACGGAGACCACGAGTTCTATTCGCGCATGTACGTTTCGGGGCTTCGAGGAGTGCTCGCACTGCGTGGACCGGAGTCCAAGGCCGCTCGATACGCCGAGCTGCTCACCGCAGAAAGCGACGAGTTCAAACTCCTGTGGGATCAGCATGAGGTCGGCATCAGACCGCGAGAGATCAAGCGCTATCAGCATCCCGAGGTGGGGAGCCTGGAGCTCAACTGCCAGATCCTGCTGGACCCCGACCAGTCGCACACGCTCCTGGTCTACACCGCGGTTCCGGGCAGTGAAAGCTACGAGAAGCTGCAGTTGCTTTCGGTGATCGGCGCGCCGTCGTCGGTGTGAAATTGCCGCAGTGACCGCCGTGACGGCGGCAATACGATCATTCGCGTGGGCGACTATGCACAGACCCTGACCGATGTCGAGGCGAGCGACGCGGAAGCACCGGTGCTGAAGCAGCGACTCGAATCGTGGTTGATCGAGCGCGGTGTCGTGGCCGAGGAGGTCACCGACTGCGTTCTGGGAGCGCCGGTCGGCCACCCTCCCGGCGAACGTTATGGCTACGCGATCGGCAACGAATCTGTTGCGGCTCCGCACTATTGGACGAACGGCCTTATTGTCGAATCGGGCCGGCAGGTGTACTGGGGTGCAGACCTGGAGGCGGTGACCTGCGCGAAGTGCGCTCATGTCGAGTCGATGACACCTCGGGAGCAAGGCCGCTGGGACACCGCGATTGACAGTGCGATCAGCGAGTGGCTCGCCGGCGGGCAGGGGCTTGTACCGTGTCTGGGCTGTCGTGCCGAGAACGGACTCAATGACTGGGATTGGGGATACCCGTGGGCGTTTGGTGCTCTCGGCCTGACGGTCTGGAATTGGGACGAACTGTCCGAGGGATTCATCGCCGAGATTCGTGAACTGCTCGACGGGCACCGCCTGGTCTACTGCCACTACAAGCTCTGACATTATTCGTCCATGCGGTCGAATAGCCGACCGCGCCTGGTTAGGATGGGTCCGTGGTGGATCAGCCAGCGGGTTCCAGTCGCGTGGCGCGCCGCCGTGACCGGCGTAAGGCCGAGATCGTCAAGACGGCTACCCGCATCCTCACCGAGTCCGGCTACCAGGGGATGAGCCTGGAAGATGTCGCTGAGCAGACCGACATCGCCAAAGCAACTCTCTACCATTACTTTTCGTCAAAGGACGCCTTGGTTTCGGCGGCGCTGGAGACCCTCACCCAGGAAGTGCTGCAGCGGCTCTCCGTACGCGAGGACGCCCTGGGCGAGGCCGGTGCCCGTGAGCACCTGGCCGCGCTGATCGACGAGCAGATCCGCATCCTGACCGAGACCGCGCCCGAAGTTGCCGCGGTGTTCTCCTGGCCGCGCGGCTGGCCCGAGGTCTTCGAGGAACCGATGAAGGACATGCGCCGCCGTCACGACTCGGTGTTCCGCCGGGTGGTGGAGCGGGGTGTGGCCGACGGCGAATTCACCTGTCCTGAGGTCAATGTCGCTCTGCAGTGCCTGCACGGTATCCTCAACCAGTCCTCGGTGTGGATCGGCCCGGGGATGCACGACGACGACCGTGCCCAGCTGCGCGCCGCCATCGTCGACCGTGCCCTGTGCCTGTTCTACTGAGCCGACGGGAAGCGGGGTGCACGCTTTTCCCGTAGGGCGGTGTAGCCCTCGACCACGTCCGGACCGAGGAAGGTCAGCATCTCGTAGGCCGCGGACTGGTCGAAGATCGGGCCCGCGTTGCGCAGCCAGTTGTTGAGTGCGCGTTTGGTCAGCCGGATCGCCTGTTGGGCGCCGGTGGCCAGATTGTCGGCGATCCGCAGCGCCTCCTCCAGAACCTCCTCGCGTGGAAGGGCTTTGGCCACCATCCCGATCCGCTCGGCCTCGAGGCCGCCGATCATCTCGCCGGTCATCAGGTAGTATTTCGCCTTGGCCGTGCCGGCCAGCAGGGGCCAGATGATGGCGGCATGGTCGCCGGCGGCCACCCCGAGCTTGACGTGTCCGTCGCCGATCCGGGCGTCCTCGGCAATGATGGCGACGTCGGCGAGCAGGGCGGCCACCGCGCCGGCCCCGACCGCGACGCCGTTGATGGCGGACACGATCGGCTTGTCGCAGTTGATCATGTTGTAGACCAGCTCGCTCATCTCGGTCAGCATGTGTGACACCCGGTCGTAGTCACCGGCCATCCGCTCGACCATCGCCAGATCGCCGCCGGCGCTGAAAGCCTTGCCGGCGCCGGTGATCACGGCGACCCGGGTCTGTGGATCGGCCGCGACGTCCTTCCAGATGTTGGCCAACTCGGTGTGCATGCCTTCGTCGGCGGCGTTGTGTTTCTCCGGCCGGTTCAGTGTGATCAGCAGGACGCCGTTGTCCCGGCGGGTCAGCGTCAGCTGCTGGTAGTCAGCGAAATTCACGTCGGTACTCCTTCTGCCCGGGCATGCTGTTCAACCGAAGCTACGGTTTTTCGACCAGGTAAGTCAATCCTCGACCGACTGGTTGATTTTCTTGTCCGGCCGGCAGATAGTGGCTGTAGGGATCCACATCACCGCAGATCGGGAGGTCGGATAGTGCGATTCGAGAACAAAGTCGCCGTCGTCACGGGTGCTGCGTCGGGAATCGGTCGGGCTATCGCGATCGCGCTGGAGAACGCCGGCGCCACGGTCGCGGCCGTCGACCGCAATGAAGCGGGTCTCACCCAGACGGTGCGGAACCGTGCGAACGCCACCGCGCATGTGGTCGACCTTGCCGACCCGACGGCCGTGGGCACACTGCGCGACGACGTCGTCGCCGCCTACGGACCGCCGGCCGTCATCGTCAACGCCGCGGGCTTCGACCGAGTCGAGCCGTTCATGTCGAATGACGACACGCTCTGGCAGGCATTGGTCGCGGTGAACTTTCTCGGACCCGTCCGGCTCACCCATGCCTTCCTCGAAACCATCCTCGCCGCGGGAACCACGGCAAAGATCGTCAACATTGCCAGCGATGCAGGACGGGTGGGCAGTCTGGGGGAGACGGTGTACGCCGGTACCAAGGGTGGGGTCATCGCCTTCACCAAGTCGCTGGCGCGCGAGATGGCTCGCCATGAGATCAACGTCAACTGTGTTTGCCCTGGACCGACCGACACCCCGCTGTTCGATTCGCTTCCGGACAAGGTTCGCGACGGACTGATCCGGGCCATCCCGTTCCGTCGGGTCGCCAAACCCGAGGAGGTCGCCAAGGCTGTCCTCTTCTTCGCCTCCGACGATGCCAGCTTCATCACTGGCCAAGTCCTCAGTGTCAGTGGAGGCTTGACGATGGCCGGTTGATGGCCGGTCGGTGACCGGAAGGACACGAACCCGGTCTTGGTCGACGCCAGTTTGCAATGGCATACTTGCTCAGCCCCTGGGCTCAACCCAGCCGATTCGGTTAGCCTCGGGGAGCAGATTGGCCAGTTGGGGGATTGCTATGGCAAACGATCTGAGAGTGGACCCGGGGGCGCTTCGTGCGGGGGCCACCAGCAGCGAGTTGATTGCTGCCGAATTGGGGGTACCGCCTGCCCGCCCCGACGCCGGGGGCTACCCCAGCAGTAGCGGCGTCTCGGCGATGGATGACGCGGTGATCTCCGCGCGGGCCTGCCAATCGGGTCGAGTGAGCGCGCAGGCGGGGCATCTGTCTGCCGCCGCGCATCGCTACGCCGCGAGCGATGAACAACACGCCGGAGGTCTGGCGGAGTTGATGTGAATGATGTATCCGCCGCCGGTCTGTCAGGTGGGGCACTGACTCGCTCTCGGTTGGAGAGTTGGGATACAACGTATCTCGCGGATGCTGCTGCCCGCTGGCGGCAATTGGCGGCCGAATCCGAGGAACTGTTCGAGTGGCATCGGCAGAACGTGCACGCGCCCGGCGGGGCGGAGTGGTCCGGCCCGGCCAGTGAGGTCGCGGGTGAACAGGTCAGCGCCGACGCCGTCGTGGTTCGCAAGCAGGGCGACATCCAGCGTGAGGCCTCCGAAATAGCCGAGAACGGCTGCCGGGACATCCGGCTGGCCGTGGGCCAGGTGCTCGAGGCCATCGCGGCTGCCGAAGACGACGGCTTCAAGGTGGCCGAGGACCTCAGGGTGCGTGACACCCGCCGCATCGACGTGACGACTATGGCGGTGCGCTACACGGCATCTCGGGAACACGCCGAGGACATTCGGTGGCACTGCGAGCGGCTCATGCAGGCCGAGATCTATCTGGGCCAGCGGCTGGAGGGCAAGGCCCTCGAGCTGGCCGCCGTCCAGTTCGGCGGGTAAGCGGGGGAGCTCCGGCGCGCTCAAGGGGGGCAGTGTGGCGCGAGCGGGTTCCGCACCTGCGGATCAAACAAGGCCATTCCCCGGTATTTGCGGTTGTTGGGCCGATGGAGTGCCGATACGCTGTCGCGGTGCCAGACATCCGGGTCCGCGAGGCGGCCGAACTGCTCGGCGTCAGTGACGACACGGTGCGTCGCTGGATCGACGACGGGTCGCTGCCGGCCCATCTCGACGGCTCCGGCCGCAAGGTGATCGACGGAGCCGCGCTGGCGGCGTTCGCCCGCGCCAATGCCGCTGCGGCGCCCAAGGATCCGCTCGGCATCGGCAGCTCGGCGCGAAACCGGTTCGTCGGCCTGGTCACCGACGTCATCGCTGACGGGGTGATGGCCCAGGTGGAAATGCAGTGCGGCCCCTTCACCGTGGTGTCGCTGATGAGCAGTCAATCAGTGCGCGATCTCGGCCTCGCCCCCGGCAGTGTGGCCGTCGCGGTGGTCAAGGCCACGACAGTGATCGTGGAAACCCCGAAAGGACCATCGTGAACCGAGCCCGGATGTTCGCAGTGGCGCTCAGCGCCGTGGGGGCGACCGCCCTGATCAGTGGCTGCAGCGCGACCGAGAATGCGTCGGGACCGTCGAGTGCCGCCGGGGGAGGCTCGATCACAGTGTTCGCCGCGGCCTCGCTGAAGTCGGCGTTCACCGAGATCGGCGAGCAGTTCGAGACCGACAACCCCGGCAGCTCCGTGGAGTTCTCGTTCGCCGGATCCTCCGACCTTGTCACCCAGCTCACCCAGGGCGCCGACGCCGACGTGTTCGCCTCGGCCGATACCCGGAACATGGACAAGGCGGTGGCCGCCGACCTGGTCGAGGGCGGCCCGGTGAACTTCGCCACCAATACCTTGACCATCGCCGTCGCACCCGGGAATCCCAAGGGCATCAAAACTTTTGCCGACCTGGCCAAGCCCGGTACCAGCGTGGTGGTGTGCGCCCCGCCGGTTCCCTGCGGCGGTGCCACCGCGAAGGTCGAGAAGGCCACCGGGGTGACGCTGTCCCCGGTGAGTGAAGAGACCTCGGTCACCGACGTGCTGGGCAAGGTGACCAGCGGACAAGCCGACGCCGGCCTGGTCTATGTCACCGATGCCGCCGGAGCCGGGGACAAGGTCACCAGCGTCGCCTTCCCCGAGGCGGCCCAGGCCGTCAACACCTACCCCGCCGCCGTGCTCAAGGAGTCCCGGCACGCCGAACTGGCGCACCGCTTCGTCGACCTGGTGATCGGTGAGGCCGGCCAAAAGGCGCTGGCCAAGGCCGGATTCGCCAAGCCCTGACTCAGTCCGCGACGGCCCCGTAGCCTGGGACCGTGGCCGATCTGACCGAGATCAGCGCCGCCGACCTGGCGGCGCTGGAGTTCTTCGCCGGATGCCGGCCTTCGGTGCTGGAGCCGTTGACCACCGTGCTGCGGCCGCTGTCGGCCCCGGCCGGGCAGGTGCTGATCCGGCAGGGTGATCCGGCCCTGACGTTCATGTTGATCGCCTCGGGACGCACCCAGGTGGTCCATGACGGGCCCGACGGCCAGGCCGTGGTCGCCGAGCTGGAACCTGGCCTGATCATCGGGGAGATCGCGCTGTTGCGCGACGCGTCGCGCACCGCCACGGTGACCGCCCTCGATCCGGTGACGGGCTGGGTGGGCGACCGCGAGGCGTTCGAGGTCATCCTGCACCTGCCCGGGATGTTCGACCGCCTGGTGCGCATCGCGCGTCAGCGGCTGGCCGGATTCATCACGCCCATCCCCGTGCAGGTGCGCAACGGTGACTGGTTTTATCTGCGACCGGTTCTGCCGGGTGACGTCGAGCGCACGCTGAACGGCCCCGTCGAGTTCTCCAGCGAAACCCTCTACCGCCGTTTCCAATCCGTGCGCAAGCCCACCAAGGCCCTGCTGGAGTATCTGTTCGAGGTCGACTACGCCGATCATTTCGTCTGGGTGATGACCGAGGGCGCCCTGGGGCCCGTTGTCGCCGATGCTCGTGTGGTCCGCGAAGGGCACGACGCGACGACGGCCGAGGTGGCGTTCACCGTCGGCGACGACTACCAAGGTCGCGGGATCGGCACCTTCCTGATGGACGCCCTGGTGGTGTCAGCGGACTACCTTGGCATTCAACGCTTTACCGCGCGGGTACTGAGCGACAACTACGCCATGCGTCGCATCCTGGACCGGCTCGGGGCGGTGTGGGAACGAGAGGATCTGGGTGTGGTGCTCACCGACGTCCCGGTGCCCGCCGTCGAAACGCTGCGCCTGGACCCGGAGTTGGCGGCGAAGATCAACGACGTGACGCGTCAGGTGATCCGGGCAGTGAGCCAGTGACGCCGCCGCTGACCGCCAGTGGCCGAAGGCCACCATTGAACAAGGACACCCGGGTGTGCATCTCGCTGGCGGCCCGGCCCAGCAACATCGGCACCCGGTTCCACAACTATCTCTACGACGAGCTCGGCCTGGACTATCTCTACAAGGCTTTCACCACAACCGATATCGCCGCGGCCATCGGCGGTGTGCGGGCGCTGGGGATCCGTGGTTGCTCGGTGTCGATGCCGTTCAAGAAGGACGTCATGGCCCTCGTCGACGAGATCGAACCGTCGGCGCTGGCGATCGATGCGGTCAACACGATCGTCAACGACCTGTCGGTGCCCGGCGGTCATCTCGTCGCCTCCAACACCGACTACCTCGCCGTGCAAGCACTCATCGAGCGGTTGGATCCGGGCGACGCGGTGCTGCTGCAGGGCAGCGGTGGTATGGCCAAGGCGGTAGGGGCGGCCCTGCGCGACAAAGGCTTTCGCAAGGGAACCGTCGTCGCACGCAACCCCGAAACCGGGGGTGCGCTGGCCGAGGCCCTCGGCTACGACTACGCACCCGAGGTCGGCACGCTGACGGCGCCGCTCCTGGTCAACGTCACCCCGATCGGGATGGCCGGTGGGCCCGACGAACACCGCAGTGCATTCGAACCGGCCACCATCGAGGCGGCCGCAGCGGTCGTCGATGTCGTGGCGATGCCGGCCGAAACCCCGCTGATCACCGCGGCCAGGGCGGCGGGCCTGCCGGTCATCACCGGCGCCGAGGTGATCGCGCTGCAGGCCGCCGAGCAGTTCGAGCGCTACACCGGAGTGCGGCCGACGCCCGAGCAGGTGGCAGCGGCGTCGGCCTTCTCCCGGCAGTCGGCTACGGCGTGATGACGGTCTGCTCGTCGATGGCTGTGGTCGCGTCCATCAGCGGACCCATCTGATCCTCGGTGCCGTCGGCGTTGAACTGCAACACAAACAGTCCGTCGGCGGCCGGGATCACCACGGTCTTCTGAGCGATCAGGCGGGTGGCGCCGTCCTTCACGTACGTGCCGCCGATCTGATACGCGTCGAATCCGCTCAGTTCGCCCGCCGACCCGTCGCCCTGGTTCTCGTAGCCCGGCAGGTTCCTGATCTCGTTCGGGGCATACTCCAAGATCTTGGCCGGATCCACGTCACCGGTCAGCTTCGACATCAGCGCGATGATCGACGGCGGATCCGCGGCGAACGCCGGATCAGTGGATACGATTGCGCCCCAAGCCCATTCGGGGGCAGACGAGGTGGCGTCCTCCCAGCCTTCGGGGATCGGCAGGTCCAGTTGGGGTGTGCCCGGATCGCCGCGATGGACCGGCGTTTCGGTGATTTTGTTGTCGCGGATGTAATCGACGATCGTGTACTGGTGTCCCGCGGCGGGGGTACCCGTTTCGTCGGCCTTGGTCTTGGTCGGTTCTCTGCTGGCTTCGCTGGTCCCGGTGGCGCTGGTCGCCTCGGTCGCGGTGCCGGTTACGGTCTTGCCGCCGCACCCGGCCAACGAGACCCCGAGTGCGACGGCTGCGATGACGATTCCGCCCGCCCTCATTGAGGTGGTCATCGGTCTCCTAATCGGTTGGACGCCCCCGGTGAGGCGCAACTGATTTGCACGATAAACGCTTTCCTGGGTGTTAGCTGGCAGAAGCCGCAGTCCGGCCACGAAGACTTTTGCACAGTGAAATGTTCAGGCCCGGACCGCTCGGGCGCCCCTCAGCAATTCGCCGACAGGTAGACCGTCTGCTCGAGAATCTGCGCCGGGCGCACCGACGAGACGGTGCACCGATCCAGCGGAGCCGTTCCGGCCTTGTAGATCACGACGTCGAAGCCCTGGCGCTGCAGTTCGTCGGCGGTGTCCTGCGCTGAGTCGACACCCGAGGGCGCGGCCGCGGTCGCGGCGGGGAACCCCAGCGCGAGCGCCGACAGCGCGCCGCCGGTCAATACCGCCCCCGCCAATCCGTACACCTGACCTGCTCCTCGTCGTCTCGGACTTCCTGTTCATGCCAACCCGTCCGGCGACGATTAAATTCCGCTGTATCGCAACACTTGTCGTGGCGTCGGCCACTCGGCGGGCACCAAAAACGAGTTGACAAGCCGCGCTGCGGCCGTCCTCGACAGCAAACCTGGGCTGTGGTATCAAAACGCCGTGCGCGTTTACGCCGTTGCGGCGGCCCTGCCCGTGTGCGCCCTGGCCTGCATGGTGGCCTGCGGTCCGCGGCCGGCACCGGAACCGGCGCCCGGCCCGTCCGGCCCGGTGCCCACCGGCAATGCCGGAGCGCTCAACCCGGCCCGTATCGACCGGGTGAGCCACGATCTGCCGGCCGGTTACGAGGTGGTGGACATCGACCCCCGCGCGACCCCGGTATCACTGTGGGGGTTCGGACCGGACTGGACGGCCGAGCCCGCGCAGTGTGCGGTGTCGGCCGCCCCCGAAACCGAACCCGCCCGGGGCTGGTCGGCATCGGGACCCGGCGGCATCGTGTACGCCGCTTTCGCGAAGCTCGCGGACGCGCCCGCCGAACCCGGCCCAGACACGGCGTGTGACCAATGGAGGGTGTCGGGCGGGCACTCCGTCGGGACCGTGACCCCGGTACCGGCCCCGACGATCGAAGGCGCGGTGACCGCGGGTATGTCCACCGCGGTGACCACCACCGTCGAAGGCGGGACCGAAACCCGGTCCCACGCCGACACGTTCACCGCCGATCTGAACTCGGACGCCGGCCGGTACCACCTGTTCATCACCGTCGTCACCGATCCCGGATCGCCCGATCCCGCGCTCGACCCGGCGTTCACCGGTGAACTGCTGGTGAAAACGGTTTCGGCGTTACGCGGCTGAGCCGGCCCGCCCGGACATGTTGACGAGCCCAGGTATGTTAACCAGCGATGGAGAACCGCAACGTCTTACTCGCCACCGCCGGCGTTCTTGCCTGCGTCACCGGATTGGTCGCCTGCGGTCAATCCGACCAGTCGGATTCCGCGCACGCGGACATCGCCAACGTCGCCAAGGTGCGCTCCAGCTTCGGCCCGGAGTTCAAGGTCACCGACGTCGCCCCGACCGGGATCGACCCGAAAATGCTGACGCCACAGAAGATGCCGCCCGGGGTGAAGGTCGACCCCGCCGATTGCGCGAAGTTCGCCGAGGGCCAGTCGCTGCCGGAGGGGCTCAAGGGCAACATGGCCGCCACCTCGGCCGAGGGCGCGGGCAACCGGTTCATCGTGCTGGCCGTGGAGACGTCTGAGCCGGTGCAATTGAACGACCCGGGCGACGCGTGCAAGCAGGTGAAGTTCCTCGGCCCCGGCATCCGCGGTCAGGTGGACGTCGTCGAGGCCCCGCAGATCGACGGGGCGCACACGAACGGAACGCACCGCATCATCCAGACCACGATGGGCGGCCAGGCGCGCACCGGAGAGCTGTACAACTACGTCGCCAGTTTCGACACGTTCATGGTGATCGTCACCGCCAACCCGTTGGTGGTGCCGGGCAAACCGGTGGCGAAGGTGGACGACAAGCGGGCCCGCGAATTGCTCAGCACCGCGGTCGCCAGCGTCCGGGGCTAGAGCCTCAGCGCACGTCGTGCGGGCGGAACTGGATGCTGATGCGCGGCCCGACCAGGCTGGTGGTCTTCGGTATCGAATGTTCCCAGGTGCGCTGACACGATCCGCCCATCACCAACAGGTCTCCGTGGCGGTGCTGTAGCCGCAGGGCGTGACCGCCGCCGCGTGGGCGCAACGCGAAAACCCGTGTCGCGCCGAGTCCGACGATCGCCACCATCGTGTCGTCGGTGCGGCTGCGGCCGATGGTGTCGCCGTGCCAGGCCACGCTGTCGTTGCCGTCGCGGTACAGGCACAGTCCCGCGGTGGTGAACGGTTCCCCGAGCTCACCGCCGAAGGTGTCGTTGAGCCTGCGACGGATCTGCTTGAGCCGGGGGTGCGGTACCGGTTCGTTGATCAGGTCGTGGAAGCTGACCAGCCGCGGCACGGCCACCACGCGGTCATACATCTCGCGTTCCTCGGACCGCCAGGGGACCCCGTCCATCAACTCCTCGAACAGCGAGTCGGCATCGGGCAACCAGCCCGAGCGCAGTTCAACCCAGGCGCCGTTGCCGAGGCGACGACGTTCCGCGTGCTCGAACAGTGAGCCTTGCAACGCCAGCTCCATGCGCGCGAGTGTATCGCACAAGCGTTCGATTGTTTAGAGGCGGGACGCACCCGGGCCGCGTTCGGCCAGGACGTCGCCGGGGTTGGTCAACTGGCACGTCTTGAGGCTCAGGCAGCCACAGCCGATGCAGCCGGTCAGGTTGTCGCGCAACCGTTGTAGGTGCACGATCCGGTCGTCGAGGTCCTGGCGCCAACCCGCCGAGAGCCGGGCCCAGTCCTTACTGGTCGGAACCCGGTCGTCGGGCAGGCTCGACAGCGCTTCGCGGATGCGGGCCAGCGGTATGCCCAGGCGTTGCGACATCCGGATG
The DNA here is from genome assembly GCF_001245615.1 of Mycolicibacterium neworleansense. Classification (NCBI taxonomy): domain Bacteria; kingdom Bacillati; phylum Actinomycetota; class Actinomycetes; order Mycobacteriales; family Mycobacteriaceae; genus Mycobacterium; species Mycolicibacterium neworleansense. Next base: position 491,084 of record NZ_CWKH01000003.1, on the reverse strand, counting down.
AACGCCACCCGGCGCAGGGTCTCGCGCGCGTAGCGGCGCTGGTTGCCCGAGGTGCGGCGGCTGGCGATCAAGCCCTCGCGCTCATAGAAGTGCAGTGCGGACACCGCCACGCCGCTGCGCAGCGACATCTCGCCAGGAGTTAACTCGTGCGTCTCCATACACCTCAACCATAGTTGAGTTAACGTCATTGCGTGGAGACTGCGGCGTTCGGTTCCAACTCTGAGGTCGGCACCCTGCGCGCCGTCATCCTGCACCGGCCGGGCCCGGAACTGCAACGGCTGACGCCACGCAACAACGACGCCCTGCTGTTCGACGGCCTGCCGTGGGTGGCCAAGGCGCAACGCGAGCACGACGCCTTCGCGGCGGTGCTGCGCTCACGCGGCGTCGAGGTGTTGCTGCTCGCCGATCTGCTGACCGAGGCACTGGCCCACAGCGGCGCCGCGCGCATGCACGGGATCTCCGCTGCCGTCGACGCGCGGCGCCTGGGTGTGCCACTGGCCCAGGAACTTTCGGCTCACCTGCGTGGCCTGGCGCCGGCCGACCTGGCGCACATCCTGATGGCCGGCATGACCTTCAACGAGGTGCCGTTCCACGGTGCCGAACTGTCACTGGTGCGGCTCATGCATCACGGCGGCGATTTCGTGATCGAGCCGCTGCCCAATCTGCTGTTCACCCGGGATTCGTCGTTCTGGATCGGCCCACGCGTTGCGATCACCTCCCTAGCCCTGCCGGCCCGGGTGCGCGAGACGTCGCTGACCGACCTGATCTACGCGCACCATCCGCGGTTCCTCGGCGTCCGGCGGGCCTACGAGTCGCGTTCGGCACCGGTCGAGGGCGGTGACGTGTTGCTGCTCGGGCCCGGTGTGGTGGCGGTCGGCGTGGGGGAGCGGACCACACCGGCCGGTGCCGAAGCGCTGGCGCGCAGCCTGTTCGACGACGACCTGGCCCACACGGTGCTGGCGGTGCCGATCCGCCAGGAGCGGGCCCAGATGCACCTGGACACGGTATGCACCATGGTCGACGTCGATGCGGTGGTGATGTACCCGAACATCGTGGACTCGTTGTCGGCGTTCACCATTCACCGGACCGAGGCCGGCATCCGGATCGATGACGAAGTGCCTTTCGTGCAGGCCGCCGCCGATGCGATGGCGATCGAGCAACTACGGGTGATCGACACCGGGCTCGATCCGGTGACCGCCGAACGCGAGCAATGGGACGACGGCAACAACACCCTGGCCCTGGCGCCCGGCGTGGTGGTGGCCTATGAGCGCAACTCCGAAACCAATGCCCGACTGGCCGATTCAGGTATCGAAGTGTTGCCGATCGAGGCGTCGGAACTCGGCACGGGCCGTGGCGGCCCACGCTGTATGTCGTGCCCGGCGGCGCGGGACCTGCTCTAGATCCTTGGCGTTTGCCCGTTGAGATTGCGTACAGGGCTGTGGTCCGGGCGATTTCACGACCTTGTGCGCAATTTCAACGCCTCGCGCACGCGATGCAGGATGAATGCCTTGCGGTGTTCGGCCACCACGTGAATATCGATCCATCCTTGTCGCGCGATCAACTCGTTGCGGCCGATGTCATGCACATACCGCGGGCGGTCGGTGGCATGGTGTTTTCCGTCGTAGTCGGCGCCGACCATCGGCTCGTCGTAGCCCATGTCGATGAAGGCTTCGTTGAATCCGTCGGTAACCCGGATCTGGGTGCGTGGCCGCGGCAATCCACCGTCGATGAGAACCAGGCGCAGCCACGTTTCTCTCGGAGATTGGGCACCGCCGTCCATCAGGTCGAGTGCGACTCCTGCCCGACGCAGCCCCCGGGCTCTCGGATAGCGTTCGGCGAGGAGCAGGGCGTCGGCTGCCTTGACGTCAGTGGCTCGTGCCAGCGCGTCGAGGTTCTCAACAGCCAGGTCCCGGGGCAGATGGCGCGCCAGGTCCAGGGCTGTCCGCTGGGGTGTCGTCACTGGCAGGCCGGCTATGACAGTGATCTCGTCGGGGTCGATCCGCTCGTTCCGGACGACGATGCCATCCGGTGGGCGGCCATTGCGCCAGAGCATTTCTATCGGTGCGCCGTCGGCCACCCACAGCGCGCCATGCAATGCCGCAGCCGCCCGGCCGGCGATCACGCCGTTGCGGCCTGACCACAGCCAGGCGCCGATAGTCCTGCCTGACAGGGAAAGCGGTCCTGACTTCGACACATAGATATCTGGAAATATCGACCGGTAATTCCACCTCAACTGGCTGCGCGTCAGGGCGCCGCGCCTGAGCATCTCGCTGCCGATGAAGACGTCTGCCATGCCGTGATGCTGGGACGCGAGACCGACAAAACGTGCCGTCATTCCTGAGATTGCGTACAGGGCTGTGGATAACTCAAAATCACAGCCCTCAACGCAATCTCAACGCCGGGCCGGCACGCCGGCGGCGACCCCTAGCGCCAACTCGGCAGCCAGATCTCCAGATTCCACGTCGACTGTGAAATCGGGATACCCGTCAAGATCGGGTACAGCCACGCGAAATTCGCGATCACCAGCGCCACGTAGAAGCACACCACCAGCAGACCCAGCGTGCGCCGTTCGGGGTTCTGCCGGGGTTGGTAGAGGATGTCGCCGAGGATCAGCGCGATCGCCAGCACCAGGAACGGCGCCATCACGGTGGCGTAGAAGAAGTACATCTGCCGGTCGATGTCGAAGAACCAGGGCAGGAAGCCGGCCGAGTAGCCCACCAGCACCACGCCGTAGCGCCAGTCGCGTCGCACGACGGCCCGCCACAGCGCCCAGCCGAGCACCGGCACGGCGATGAACCACATCGCCGGAGTGCCCACCAGCATCACGGCTTTCACACACGACTGGGCGCCGCAGCCGGCCACGTCGTGGTTGTCGATCGCATAGAGCACCGGCCGCAACGACATCGGCCAGGTCCACGGTTTCGATTCCCACGGGTGGTGGTTGCCGTCGGCGTTGGTCAGCCCGGCGTGGAATCGGTAAGCGGCATAGGTGTAGTGCCAAAGTGAGCGCAGGGCGTCGGGCATCGGGATGATGCTGTTCTCGCCGATCGACTGGCCGACCTCATGACGGTCGACACCCGTTTCGGAGGCGAACCACGGCCCGTACGACGCCAGATAGATCGCGAACGGGATGAACCCGAACACGTACGCGGCCGGACCCACATCGCGACGCAGCATGCCGCGCCACGGAGCGGGCACGTGGTACTGCTTGCGCGCGATCGCGTCGAGCACGAGGGTCATGACGCCGAAGAACGCCACGAAGTACAGCCCCGACCACTTGGTGGCGCAGGCCAGACCGAGCAGCACCCCGGCACCGAACCGCCACCACCGCACCCCGAGCCGGGGCCCCCACGGCGTCTCGGCGATCCGGCCTTCCATGAACGCGATGTGCATGCGCTGACGGACGTCGTCGCGGTCGACCATCAGGCAGGCGAACGCCGCGACCACGAACACCACCAGGAACACGTCCAGCAGCGCCGTGCGCGCCGAGACGAAGCTGACCCCGTCGGCGATCAGCAGCAGCCCTGCGATCCCGCCGACGAGGGTGGAGCGGCTGAGCCGGCGCGCGATCCGGACCACCAGCATCACGATCAGTACGCCGCACACGGCCCCGGAGAACCGCCAGCCCAGCCCGTTGTAGCCGAACAGCGCCTCGCCGATCGAGATCAGTTGCTTGCCCACCGGCGGATGCACCACGAGCCCGTAGCCCGGGTTGTCCTCGACGCCGTGGTTGTACAGCATCTGCCAGGCCTGCGGCGCGTAGTGCTTCTCGTCGAAGACCGGCGTGCCTGCATCGGTCGGCGAGCCCAGGTTCAGGAACCGGCTTATCGCGGCCAGCGCGGTGATGATCGCCGTCATCATCCACCCCTGCAGCCGGTCCGTCGGCCCGAAATCGGGGGCCGGGATCAGCGGCGCCGGGCTGATCAACGGGACCGAGCGACCAGCCGTCGGCGTTTCGGTGGCGGTGGCGGTCACGCAAGCGATCGTAGGCTGTCCGTCGTGACACCCGGCAAACTACTGATCGGCGCCACGCCGCTGGGCCGGCCCGACGATGCGTCGGCGCGACTGGTCGAGGCGCTGCGGACGGCCGACATCGTGGCGGCTGAAGACACCCGGCGGGTGCGTGCCCTGGCCCAGTCGCTGGGGGTGCAGCCGGCCGGGCGGATTCTGAGCTTCTTCGACCAGAACGAGGCGAGCCGGGTGCCCGGCCTGGTCGAGGAGATCACGGCGGGCGCGACGGTACTCGTGGTCAGCGACGCCGGCATGCCCTTGATCAACGACCCCGGCTACCGCCTGGTGGCGGCCTGCGCCGAGGCCGACCTGCCGGTGTCCTGCCTGCCCGGCCCGAGCGCGGTGACGACGGCGCTGGCGGTGTCCGGGCTGGCCTCGGACCGGTTCTGTTTCGAGGGCTTCGCCCCGCGCAAACACGCCGCCCGGCTGGCCTGGCTGCAGACCCTGGCCGCCGAACCGCGCACCAGTGTGTTCTTCGAATCCCCGCGCCGCCTGGCCGAGACCCTGCGCGACGCCGTCGAGGTGCTGGGCCCGGCCCGGCGCGCCGTGGTATGCCGCGAGCTGACGAAGACACATGAGGAGATCCGGCGCGGCAGCCTGGCCGAGCTCGCGGAGTGGGCCGCCGACGGCGTGCTGGGGGAGATCACCGTGGTGCTGGCCGGCGGCACCCCGACCGTCGAACTGCCGGATCTGGTGGCCGAGGTGGAGGACCTGGTGGCCGACGGGGCCCGGGTGAAGGACGCCTGCGCCGAGGTGATCGCCGCTCATCCGGGGGCACCGTCACGGCGCGAGCTCTACGACGCGGTGCTGCGCGCCCGGGGCTGAACGATCGAGGCGGCCTTGTGCAGGCATTCCTCCCATTCCGCGTCGACGTCCGAATCGGCGGTGATGCCGCCGCCCACGCCCAGAACCGCCGAGCCGTCGGCGGCGAACTCCACGGTGCGGATCGCCACATTCAGCTCGCAGCCTGCCACTGGTGAGGCCAGACCCACTGTGCCGCAATACACTCCGCGTCGTGCGGGCTCCCACTGCCGCAACAGTTGACGGGCCCGCCGCTTGGGGGTGCCGGTCACCGAGGCCGGCGGGAACGTGGCGTCCAGCAGCGCGCTCATCGGCAGCTGCGCGGGCACCTCGGCGGTGACTGTGGAGACCAGGTGCCAGACTCCGGGCGCCGGATGGACTGCGAGCAGTTCGGGCACCGTGACGCTGCCGGTGGTCGCCACCCGTCCCAGATCGTTGCGCACCAGGTCGACGATCATGATGTTCTCGGCGACATCTTTGACCGAGGCCAGCAGTGCCAGCGGATCGGCCGTGCGGGGCAGTGTGCCCTTGATCGGGCTGGAGGTAACCGCGGTGCCGGCCCGGCGCAGGAACAGCTCCGGTGACAGCGAGGCCACCGCCCCCCAGTCCCCGGCCAGGTAGGCGGCCCGCGACGGTGCGGTCCGGGCTGTCGCCTCGGTGAAGAAATCGATCGACCGGCCGTCGATGTGGCCGGTGAACCTGGTGCACACACAGGCCTGATACACCTCGCCCGCCGCGATGGCCTCCAGGCAGGCCAGCACGCCGCGGCGGTGGTCGTCGCGGTCGGGGGCCGCCCAGCTCAGGGTGTAGCCGTGCGGTTCGGCCGGCTCCAGTGCACGCAACCAGGCGGGAAGTGCTGCACCGCTGAGGCTTTCGAACCACCAGATGCCGTCGGTGTCCTGGCGCAGTACGCAATCGGACCAGCCGCCGGCTGCCACCGGGATGCGCGGCGGTGAGCCGTCGGCACCCGGGTCCGGGTAGCAGAGGTAGCCGAACCATCCGCCGCCCACGCTGCCGGTCGGTCCCGAGGCGTCCTGCGCCACGTCGAAGGCGGTTTCAGGCGCAACGGGGGCCACCGACACCGAGGGGGCGATCACCGCGCGGGAGGAGTACCAGTCGCCGATCAATGCGGCCGGCGGCGCCAGGCCCGCGGCCCGGGCGGCCGTGGCGACCCCGCGCAGTACCGCCGGGGCATCGCCCAGGGCGCCGAGCCGCTCGATCCGCATGCCATCAGCGTGGCAGAAAGCTATCGGCTGATCACCCGCGGGATGTCGACGCCGATCAGCTTGTCCGGATTGCGCATCGCGTAGAAGTTGGTGATCTTGCCGTCGATGACCTCGATGGTGAACACCCCTTCCATTCCGGCGTCGCTGCGGATCATCACCGCGGGTTCGCCGTTGCACGTGACGCGCTCGAACGCGAGCCCTGGCACCCGGTCGCCCGCGCGGAACAGGCCGATGAGCATCGTGGCGACCTTCTGGGCGCCCACGACAGGCCGGCGGGCCGCGCTGGCCTTGCCGCCGCTGTCGGCGGTGTACACCGCGTCCGGTGCCAACAACGCCAGCAGCCCGTCCATGTCGCCGGTGGCCGCGGCGGTCATGAACTCCTCGGTGACCCGGTTGGACTCGGCGAGGTCGACGGGCTCGAACCGTTTGCGTCGTGCTTGCACGTGCTGGCGTGCCCGATGAGCCATCTGACGTACCGCGCTCGCCGATTTGTCGATGGCCGTGGCGATCTCGTCGTGGCTGAACCCGAACACCTCGCGCAGCACGAACACGGCACGCTCATCGGGTGTCAGGGTCTCGAGCACCACCATCATGGCCATCGAAACCGATTCGGCCAGAACCACATCCGCTGAGGGATCACCCGTACCGGCGATGTCGCCGGCCAGCACCAGGGGCTCGGGCAGCCAGGGGCCCACGTATTCCTCCCGGCGCCGCGACTGGGCCCGGAGGGCATTGAGCGCCTGGCGGGTGACGAGCTGGGCCAGGAACGCCTTGGTATCGCGCACCGTGTCCAGATCGACCTCGGCCCAGCGCAGGTAACTCTCCTGCAGCACGTCGTCGGATTCCGTTGCCGCACCGAGTATCTCGTACGCGATGGTGAACAGCAACGGTCGCAGCAGCGTGAACCGTTCGGCGTGTTCGTTCGAGTTCGAGGTCGAGTTACCTGCGCCGGCGGTGCTCATCGGACCAGTGTCCCCTGCTGTGCCTCAGCGAGCTGGCGCGCCCGGTTGTCACCCTTGAACCAGAAGTACGACCCCGGCTTCACGCCCTCCTTGCGCAGGAACGTGATGGTCGCGCGGCACACCTGCTCCTTGAAGAACGCGGCGGTCCGCCCGCCGATGAAGACCCGGCGCGGGCTGTCGTCGGAGTGGCAGAGCTGCACGGTGCCGTAGGTCCGGCCGACGCTGATGCACTGCCCGGCGAAGGCTTGGTTGAGCGGCTTGGGTGCGGTGCCCGCGATCCGGGCCAGCACGGTGTTGGCGGCCTGGACGCCCATCGGCCCTGCCGCCTGGCAGCTCATCCGCAGCGGAATTCCCGACGGTGAGGCCGCGTCGCCGGCCGCCACGATGCGCGCGTCGTCGATGCTGGTCAGCGTCTCGTCGGTGAGCAGCCGGCCCAGCTCGTCGGTGCGCAGCCCGCTGGCCGCGGCCAGTCCGGGCACCCCGAAGCCGGTGGTCCACACCGTCACCGCGCTGGGCAGCCGGTTGCCGTCGGCCAGAGTTATGGCGTCGGGCTCGACCCCGGTCACCAGGATCTCGGGTCCGTCGATGATCGAGACACCGAGCTTGGTCAGCGCCTTGACGACCGAGCGACGGCCCGCGGCGCCCAGTGACGCGCCCACCACATCGGTCACCAGGGTGACGTTGCGGCCGGCCTCGGCCAGCTCGCCGGCGGCCTCGATGCCGGTCAGGCCACCGCCGACCACGACGATGGGTGCCGACATCGGCACATCCTGCAGCCGGGCCCGAAGACGCTGCGCCTGTTCGAATTCTGAAAGCGGGTAAGCGAATTCGGTGGCACCGGGCACCGAGGCGGGTACTCCGGAGGTGCTGCCGACGGCGTAGACCAGGTAGTCGTAATCGAGCACCTCGCCGGAGGTCAGCTGCACCTGGCGGATGTCGGCGTCGATGTGATCGGCGCCGTCGACCAGCAGCCGCACTCCGTCACCAAGCAGCGTGTCGTACGGCTCGGTGGCGTCGTCACCACCGACGGCCAGCTGGTGCAGCCGGATCCGCTCGACGAACTCTGGCCGCGGATTGACCAGCGTGACAGCCACTCCCGGGGTGCCCTGCAGGCGGTTGGCCGCCAGCACCCCGGCATAGCCTCCGCCGATCACGATCACTCGGGTGTTCTGCGCCGCGCTCATGGTGTCTCCTCTCAAAAGGCTTGTGCCCTCAAGACACCGCGCACCCCGCGTTTGTGACAGACCTCCGCGGTTATGTGACCTACATCACCCGAAGTGGTCAGACCAGGCCCAGGGCCAGCATCGCGTCGGCCACCCGGATGAAGCCCGCGATGTTGGCGCCGGCCGCGTAGTTGCCCGGCTGGCCGTACTCGTCGGCGGTGGTCAGGCACCGGTCGTGGATGCGTCGCATTATCTCGGCCAGCCGCGCCTCGGTGTCGTCGAAGTTCCACGAGTCCCGAGAGGCGTTCTGCTGCATCTCCAGCGCACTGGTGGCCACGCCACCGGCGTTGGCGGCCTTGCCGGGGGCGAACTTCACCCCGGCATCCTCGAAGAACTTCACCGCCTCGGGCGTACAGGGCATGTTGGCGCCCTCGGCCACGATCTGGCAGCCGGATTTGATCAGCATGGTGGCGTCGACGCCGGAGACCTCGTTCTGCGTGGCGCAGGGCAGCGCGATGTCGCACGGCACCTCCCACACGCTGCGGCCGGTCACGACCTCGGCGGCACCGCCGCGGGCCTCGGCATAGTCCTCGACGCGGCCCCGCCGCAGCTCCTTGATCTCCTTGAGCAGGTCGAGGTCGATGCCCTTGTCGTCGCGCACGTAGCCGCTCGAGTCCGAACAGGCCACGACGGTGCCGCCCAGCGCGTGCACCTTCTCGATCGCGTAGATCGCCACGTTGCCCGAACCGGACACCACCACCTGCTTGCCCTCGAAGGACTGCCCGCCGGACCGCAGGATCTCGTCGACGAAGAACACCGTGCCGTATCCGGTGGCCTCGGTGCGGACCTGCGATCCGCCCCAGGTGAGTCCTTTACCGGTGAGCACACCGGATTCGTAGCGGTTGGTGATCCGCTTGTATTGGCCGAACAGGTAACCGATCTCGCGCATGCCGACACCGATGTCGCCGGCCGGCACATCGGTGTACTCACCGATGTGCCGGTACAGCTCGGTCATGAAGGACTGGCAGAACCGCATGATCTCGGCATCGGAGCGGCCCTTGGGGTCGAAGTCCGATCCGCCCTTGCCGCCACCGATCGGCAGGCCGGTCAGCGAGTTCTTGAAGATCTGCTCGAAGCCGAGGAACTTCACGATGCCGAGGTACACCGACGGGTGGAAACGCAGCCCGCCCTTGAACGGTCCCAGCGCCGAGTTGAACTCGACGCGGAAGCCCCGGTTGATCTGCGAGGCACCCGAATCGTCCTGCCACGGCACCCGGAAGATGATCTGACGCTCGGGCTCGCACAGCCGCCGGATGATGGCGCCGTCGGCGTATTCGGGATGCTTGGCCACCACGGGGCCGAGGCTGGTCAGTACCTCGTAGACGGCTTGGTGGAACTCGCGCTCGCCGGCGTTGCGCTGCCCTACTTCTTCGTAGATCGCCTGCAGTTTTTCGTGTAGTCCAGCCATGTCAGTCCATCTGGTAGCGGGGGAAAACCCCCGTCGGAGCGGGCAATTCGGTACCGGGCTTGATCCGGGTACCGATCGAGCCGAAGTCGCGTGCGTCGGTCGGCTGGCCGAGCAGGTCGAGCAGCTTGGCCGTCGAGTCCGGCATCACCGGCTGCGTGAGCAGCGTTGCAATGCGCAACACTTCGAGCGTCGTGTAGAGCACCGTACCGAATCGCCGTTGGTCGGCTGGATCCTCCGACTTGCGCAGCACCCACGGCTCCTGGGCGGAGAAGTAGCGGTTCGCCGCGCCCAGCACCGACCAGACCGCTTCCAGTGCGAGGTGCATCGCCGGCACGTCGTAGTGCGCGCGCACCTGCTCCAGCAGGGCATCGGCCGCGCTCAGCAGGGCCGTGTCGTCGTCGGTGAAGGTGCCCGGGTCCGGCACCACGCCGTCGAGGTTCTTGGCCACCATCGACAGCGAGCGCTGCGCCAGGTTGCCCAGCTCGTTGGCCAGGTCGGCGTTGATCCGGCCGATGATGGCTTCCTCGCTGTAGCTGCCGTCCTGGCCGAAGGACACCTCGCGCAGGAAGAAGTAGCGCACCTGGTCGAGTCCGAAGGTGTCGACGAGCGCGATCGGATCGACCACGTTGCCGACCGACTTGCTCATCTTCTCGCCCTTGACGTTGATGAAGCCGTGCGCGAAAACCCGTTCCGGCAGCGCGATCCCGGCCGACATCAGGAACGCCGGCCAGTACACGCTGTGGAACCGGATGATGTCCTTGCCGATCATGTGCAGCTTGGCCGGCCAGTACTTGCCGAACGACTCCGATGACGTGTCCGGGAATCCCACGCCGGTCAGATAGTTGGTCAGCGCGTCCACCCACACGTACATCACGTGGTCGGGGTGGTCGGGCACCGGCACGCCCCAGTCGAACGTGGTCCGCGAGATCGACAGATCCTTCAGCCCGCCGGAGACGAAGCTGACGATCTCGTTGCGGCGCACATCGGGGCCGATGAATTCGGGGTGCGCCTGGTAGTGGGCCAGCAGCCGCTCGGCGTAGGCCGACAACCGGAAGAAGTAGGTCTGCTCCTCGGTCCAGGTGACCGGGGTTCCCGTCTCGATCGCGGTGCGGGTGCCGTCGGGCCCTTCGGCGGTCTCGTCCTCGGCGAAGAAGCGCTCGTCGCGCACCGAGTACCAGCCGGCGTAGGTGCCCAGGTAGATGTCCCCGGCCTCGAACATGGCTCGCCAGATCTCCTTGGACGCCTCATAGTGGTCGGCGTCGGAGGTGCGGATGAACCGGTCGAAGGAGATGTTGAGCTTCTCCTGCAGGCCCTGGAAGACGTCGGAGTTGCGGTTGGCCAGCTCCGCGGCCGAGATGCCCTCGGCCGCGGCCGTCTCGGCCATCTTCTGGCCGTGGACGTCGGTACCGGTCAGGTAGCGCACGTCGAAGCCGTCCAGTCGCTTGAACCGGGCGATCGCATCGGTGGCGATGTACTCGTAGGCGTGCCCGATGTGCGGCGCACCGTTGGGATAGGCGATGGCCGTAGTTATGTAGAAAGGCTCACTCATTTGTTCCCACCTTATGGTGTTGCGGTGGGTTCGAAACGCACAGCCAGGGAGAAGCCGCCGGCCCCGGAGCCGTTGGCTCCGCTGGTCGACGCACATACCCACCTCGACGCCTGCGGTGCGCAGACCGCTGAGGACGTCCGCGCGATCGTGGACCGCGCGGCCGCCGTCGGGGTGGGCCAGGTGGTCACCATCGCCGATGACCTGGACTCGGCGCGCTGGGTGACGACGGCCGTCGAGGCCGATGAGCGGGTGTTCGGGGCGGTGGCACTGCATCCCACTCGCGCCAATGTGCTCGACGACGCGGCCCGGGCCGAACTCGAGCGGCTGGCCGCCCATCCGCGCGTGGTGGCGGTCGGGGAGACCGGGCTGGACCTGTACTGGCCGGGCCGGCTGGACGGCTGCGCGACGCCGGCCGAGCAGCGCGAGGGTTTCGCCTGGCACATCGACCTGGCCAAGCGCACCGGCAAGCCGCTGATGATCCACAACCGCGACGCCGACGCCGAGGTTCTCGACGTGCTGCGCGCCGAAGGAGCACCCGAGACAGTGATCTTCCACTGTTTTTCCTCGGGACCGGAGATGGCCCACACCTGCGTCGAGGCCGGCTGGGTGTTGAGCCTCTCGGGCACGGTCAGCTTCAAAAACGCCGCTGAGCTGCGTGAAGCCGCACGGTTGATCCCGCCCGGCCAGCTGTTGGTCGAGACCGACGCGCCGTTTCTGACCCCGCACCCGTTCCGCGGCGCACCGAATGAGCCGTACTGCCTCCCATACACTGTGCGGGCACTCGCAGAGTTGCTGGACCGGCCCGCCGAAGAGGTCGCGTCCGAGACCGCAGCCACTGCGGCGCGGGTGTACGGACTTAACGGGAGCGGCCGGGCGTAGTTGCCGGGTGTGCGCCTTTTCGTTACCGTCTTGTGATCAAAGCTCAACCGCCGGCGGTGAACCATGCCGTCCGAACCGGGGAGAAATCGAGAACCTTGGACGCGCTCAACAAAATTCATGAATCCCGATCACCGCTGCTGCGTGGCGTGGTGGGGGCCCTGCTGGTCACGCTCACCGCGGCCGGGGGCTACGCCGTCGGATCGCACAAGACCGTCACGCTGAGCGTCGACGGCGCACCGATGACCGTGACGACGATGAAGTCCCGGGTGATCGATGTGGTCGAGGAGAACGGATTTTCCGTCGGCGATCGCGACGATCTTTACCCCGCCGCCGAAGAGTCCGTGCACCAATCTGACACCATCGTCCTGCGCCGCAGCCGGCCGCTGCAGTTGTCGCTGGATGGCAATGACAGCAAGCAGGTGTGGACCACCGCCTCGACCGTGGACGAGGCCCTGGCGCAGCTGAAGATGACCGACAAGGCACCGGCCGCGGCCTCCCGCGGCAGCAGGGTGCCGCTGGGCGGTATGGCACTGCCCGTGGTGAGCGCCAAGACGGTCCGCATCGACGACGGCGGCAACGCCCAGACGGTGCACCTGGCCGCCCCCAACGTGGCCGGCCTGCTGGCCGCCGCCGGAGCACCGCTGGAACAGAACGACACCGTCGTTCCGGCGGCATCGGCCCCGGTCACCGAGGGTATGCAGATCCAGGTGACCCGCATGCGCATCGAGAAGGTCACCGAGCGGGTGCCGCTGGCCCCGGGCAACAAGCGCATCGAAGACGTCGAGCTGAACATGAGCCGCCAGATCGTCGAGGACCCCGGCGCCCCGGGTACGCAGGACGTGACCTATGCGGTGGCCAAGGTGAACGGTGTGGAGACCGGCAGGCTGCCAGTAGCCAATGTCGTGATCGAGCCGGCCCGCGACGGCGTGCTGCGCGTCGGAGCAAAGCCGGGCACCGAAGTTCCGCCGGTCAGCAACGGGGCCCAATGGGACTCTCTCGCGCAGTGCGAAGCGGGAGGTAACTGGGCGATTAACACCGGTAACGGATTCTATGGCGGAGTCCAATTCGACCAAAACACCTGGGAGCGACAGGGCGGTCTGCGGTATGCTCCGAGGGCCGATCTGGCGACAAGAGAAGAGCAGATTGCGATTGCTACGGTGACGCAGGCCCGGCAGGGATGGGGAGCTTGGCCGGTGTGTAGTGGGAGGATTGGGGCGCGCTGACTATTCGACTGCTCGGGCGGACCGAGATACGACGCTTGGCGAAAGAAATCGACTTTCGTCCACGCAAGGCCTTTGGCCAGAACTTCGTTCACGATGCCAACACCGTTCGGCGCATTGTGTCGGCCTCCGGGATTCACCGGAACGACCATGTGCTGGAGGTCGGACCCGGCCTGGGGTCGCTGACCCTGCCTCTGTTGGATCGTGGCGCCAGGGTGACCGCGGTGGAGATCGACCCGGTGCTGGCCAAGCAATTGCCGGCCACCATCGCCGATCACTCCCACAGCGAGATCAACCGGCTCACCGTCATCAACCAGGACATCCTGACGTTGATGCCGTCTGATCTGACGGAACAGCCGACCGCGCTGGTGGCAAACCTGCCGTACAACGTGGCGGTGCCCGCGCTGCTGCACCTGCTGGCCGAGTTCCCGTCGATCCGGACGGTGATGGTCATGGTGCAGGCCGAGGTGGCCGAGCGACTGGCGGCCGAACCCGGTGGCAAGGACTACGGCGTTCCCAGTGCCAAGGTGCGGTTCTACGGAAACGTACGCCGGCACGGGATGGTGTCGCCGACGGTGTTCTGGCCGATTCCGCGGGTGTACTCCGGGCTGGTCCGCATCGACCGGTACGAGACGTCGCCGTGGCCGACGGACGCCGCGTTCCGCGATGAGGTGTTCAGCCTCATCGACATCGGATTCGCGCAGCGGCGCAAGACCTCCCGTAACGCGTTCGCCGATTGGGCGGGTTCGGGCAACGAGTCGGCGGAGCGGCTGCTGGCCGCCAGCATCGACCCGTCGCGCCGTGGTGAGACGCTCGGCATCGCCGACTTCGTCCGGCTGCTGCAGCGGGCCAAGGAAGCCGAGGGCGAGGCCGCTGAGCTCAAGGCGGCACAGCAGGCCTAGTTTCGCTCTTCGCATCGGGGCTCCATCACCGCGGTGATCAGGCCGACCAACTCCGAGCATGAGCCGTGCCGCCGGTCGGGTTCCTTGGCCATCGCCTTGGCGATGACCGGATCCAGGGCACGGGGAATGCCGCTGTGCCGCTGCGATATTCGTGGCGGTCGGCTGTAGAGCTGGTGATCGATCAGCGCCATCGCGGTGTCCGCGGTGAACGGCGGCGATCCGGTCAGCAGCTCGACGGTCGTGCAGGCCAGCGCGTACTGGTCCGTCGCCGCCGACGGTGTCCGCCCGACGAGCAGTTCGGGCGCCGAATAGGGCAGTGACGCCTGGATATTCGGGTGCGGGCGAAATGCCTGGCGGGTGATGCGCCGCGCCGGGTCGAGGCTCATCCGGCCGGAGCGATCGTGCGCCAACCGGGCCGCGACATCCTCGGCCATCGAATGCGCCACCCCGAAGTCGATCAGCACGGCCCGCGAAAACGGCTGATCCACAAGAATATTGGCGGGTTTGACGTCGCAGTGCACGATCCCGCGGCGGTGGGCCAGGTCGAGTGCCGCCGCGATCTGCGCCAGCGCGGTGAGCCGCTGGGGTATGCCGGGCAGGTTGCTCACCGTGCCGCCGTCGAGGAACTCCATCGTCAGCCAGCCCGGGCCGGCCGCATACACCGTGACGATGTTGGGGTGGCTGATCCGGCGGGCGAAGTCGAACTCGCGTTGCAGCCGGGCCAGGTGGGCCGGCTGGCGGTGCAGATCATCGAGAATTTTGAGCGCGACGGTGGCTCCGTCGGCGTCGCGGGCCAGGTATACGACGGCAGAGCCGCCGCTCCCCACGACTTTCACCGCGGTGTATCCCGCGACGATCACCTCGGGTGAGGGCACCGTCTCAGCTTAAGTTCACCGACAACCGCGGGTGAGCGGCGATAGTGTCGTGGCCGTGTCAGCATCTGACGGCAGTACCGCGTCCGAGTGGGTTCCCACCGGTTCTGTCACCGTGCGCGTCCCCGGCAAGGTGAACCTGTACCTGGCCGTCGGCGATGTGCGCGACGACGGCTACCACGACCTCACCACGGTGTTCCACGCCGTGTCGCTCCTGGACGAGGTCACGGTGCGCAACGCGGACATGTTGTCGCTGACCGTCGAAGGGGAGGGCGTGGAGTCGGTGCCCACCGACGAGCGCAACCTGGCCTGGCGCGCCGCCGAGTTGCTGGCCGAGCACGTGGGCCGGGCCCCGGACGTGGCGATCAGCATCGACAAGTCGATCCCGGTGGCCGGGGGCATGGCCGGCGGCAGCGCCGACGCGGCCGCGGTGCTGGTGGCGATGAACACGTTGTGGGAGCTCGGGGTGCCCAGGCGCGATCTGCACGCCCTGGCGGCCCGGTTGGGCAGTGACGTCCCTTTCGCACTGCACGGCGGCACGGCGCTGGGCACCGGTCGCGGTGAGGAGCTGGCCACGGTCCTGGCCCGCAGCACCTTCCACTGGGTGCTGGCGTTCGCGCACAAGGGCCTGTCCACCCCGAAGGTGTTCGGTGAGCTGGATCGGCTGCGCGCGGACACCTCGACCGGGGGCCCGCCGCGGGCCGAGGAGCCCGAGCCCGTCCTGGCCGCGCTGGCCTCCGGTGATCCGGCCGAACTGGCCGCGCTGCTGGGCAACGACCTGCAACCGGCGGCGCTGAGCCTGTACCCCGACCTGCGCCGCACGTTGCGCGCCGGGGTCGAGGCCGGGGCACTGGCCGGGATCGTGTCCGGATCCGGCCCCACGTGTGCGTTTCTGTGCCCGTCATCGACATCGGCGGTGGACGTCGGCACACAGCTGTCGGGAGCGGGTGTGTGCCGGACGGTACGGGTGGCCAGCGGCCCGGTGAGCGGGGCCCGGGTCGTTCCTGAGCCGTCGACGTCGGCGTGACGAACTCCGCCCGCGCCGGAACAAACCTCAGGAGAAATCGGCGGAGTACCCGTCGACGTCGGGGTCTGAAACTGTGACGCAGACCTCAATTAACGCGAGGGTTTGGCAGTTACTTAAGGGTCTCTTAAGATGATCGGCGGTGAATGCTAGCGATCTTGCATCGGATGCGACTTGTGCGCCCGCCGCCCGTCACGGTGGGCGGTCGCGGAGCCGTACACCCGGTTCTGGGGCATCACCTTTTCGAGACATAACTGCTCCCCAATCGTGTGCGCGCGCCTACCCAAAAGCAGTGCGTAGCGGGCGGAGCATGGATAACCGGGCAACTGCACCTGGCGCACTGTCGCCGGTGACGGGGCCGCGGAAGCCAAGGAGGTCGTCGTGAGCAGATTCACCGAGAAGATGTTCCGCAACGCTCGTGAGAGCAAGCGCGGAATGGTGACCGGCGAGCCGCATGAGCCGGTTCGCCACACCTGGGGTGAGGTTCACGAGCGGGCCCGGCGCATCGCAGGCGGTCTGGCCGCCGCTGGTATCGGCCACGGCGACGCCGTCGGCGTGCTGGCCGGCTTCCCTGTCGAGATCGCGCCGACGGCGCAGGGCGTGTGGATGCGCGGCGCGAGCCTGACCATGCTGCATCAGCCGACGCCGCGCACCGATCTGGCGGTGTGGGCCGAGGACACCATGAACGTGATCGGCATGATCGAGGCCGACGCCGTCATCGTCTCCGAGCCCTTCCTGGTCGCCATCCCGGTGCTCGAAGAAAAGGGCATCAAGGTCGTCAAGATCGCCGACCTGCTGGCCGCCGACCCGATCGACCCGGTGGAGACCGGCGAGGACGATCTGGCCCTGATGCAGCTGACCTCGGGTTCGACCGGATCTCCCAAGGCCGTGCAGATCACGCACCGCAACATCCACTCCAACGCCGAGGCGATGTTCATCGGCGCGGAGTACGACGTCGACAAGGACGTCATGGTGAGCTGGCTGCCCTGCTTCCACGACATGGGCATGGTCGGCTTCCTGACCATCCCGATGTACTTCGGCGCCGAGCTGGTCAAGGTCACGCCGATGGACTTCCTGCGCGACACGCTGCTGTGGGCCAAGCTCATCACCAAGTACAAGGGCACCATGACCGCGGCGCCCAACTTCGCCTACGCGCTGTTCGCCAAGCGCTTGCGCCGTCAGGCCAAGCCCGGCGAGTACGACCTGTCCACCCTGCGGTTCGCGCTCTCGGGCGCCGAGCCGGTGGAGCCGGCCGATGTCGAGGACCTGCTGGACGCGGGCAAGCCCTTCGGTCTTCCCGAGTCGGCGATCCTGCCGGCCTACGGCATGGCCGAGACCTGCCTGGCGGTGTCGTTCTCGCCGTGCAACGCCGGCCTGGTGGTCGATGAGGTCGACGCCGATCTGCTGGCCGCGCTGCGCCGCGCCGTGCCCGCAACCAAGGGCAACACGAAGCGGCTGGCCTCACTCGGCCCGCTGCTGAAGGACCTCGAGGCCCGTGTCGTCGACGAGCACGGCGACGTGATGCCGGCCCGCGGCGTCGGCGTCATCGAACTGCGCGGCGAATCGCTGACCCCCGGCTACATCACCATGGGTGGCTTCCTGCCGGCCCAGGATGAGCACGGCTGGTACGACACCGGCGATCTCGGCTACATCACCGAAGAGGGCAACATCATCGTGTGTGGTCGCGTCAAGGACGTGATCATCATGGCCGGGCGCAACATCTACCCGACCGACATCGAGCGTGCCGCCGGCCGTGTCGAGGGCGTGCGCCCCGGCTGCGCCGTGGCGGTGCGGCTGGATGCCGGGCACTCGCGTGAGACCTTCGCCGTCGCAGTGGAATCCAACGCCTGGCAGGACCCGGCCGAGGTGCGGCGCATCGAGCATCAGGTGGCCCATGAGGTGGTCTCCGAGGTCGACATGCGTCCGCGCAACGTCGTGGTGCTCGGCCCCGGCAGCATTCCGAAGACCCCGTCGGGCAAGCTGCGTCGCGCCAACTCGGTCTCCCTGATCACGGGCTGACTTTCTGACCGTTTCGCACCGTGAGCGTGCGTGTCTGTGGCGGACACGCCGCTCGCGGGCAGCACTTTGCGCACGGTCACGCGCTTGTTCTTCACGCCTCTCGTGAGACACCGGGTCTCGGTGTGCTTTTCGCGATACGGAAATCGCTGATATCTGCGTTCGGCATCAATTGCAATGGGCAGCACTGTCAATTTGCCCTTCGTTCACGCAATATTTGCGTATTCTGGCGCGGAAACCACTTTGAAGAGAGGACCGGAATGGTCAAATCCCGATGGGTTTCGGCGATCCTCGGCACAGGCGTCATCGCTGCCGGGATTACCGCGGGCACCGCGTGGGCGGGTGGTCCCGGTGGATATGTCGAGGACCCCGAAGACATTTTTGCGGCTGTCGGAACCGGCGAATTCATCGACACCATAGCGGGTTTCACAGCTACCGGTGATACGAGCGAAGAGGCCTCGGCAGCGGTCATCGCGGCTTGCCAGAACGCGGGGGGTGTGGAGTGCACCGCCGACGAGGTGACCAACGACAAGCTCTGCATCGTGTCCGTCGCGAGCCCCAGCAACCACGCCGTCGCCGGCGGTGCCGGGGCGACGGTCGAGGCGGCCCGCCAGGACGCGTTCAACCGGGCCGCGGCGAACAACACCCCGCTCGATGCGGATTCCCCTGTCGTCGTATCGGCCTGCCCGTGATGAGCGGGCAGATGTCGGCGCGTGCAGCGCATGAGACTTCGGGGGTGGTCATGGCGCGGAAAGGGAAGGGCATGATGACTGGTCGCGGGTTTGCGTTCTTGATGGCGAGTTTGGCTGCCGTGTCGGTCGTTTGCTCTCCGGTTGCGAACGCCCGACCGACCTGCCAGGACACGGCCACCAAGACGATCTGCACGACCAACGGCAGCACGTCGATCAAGGCCCGGCCGGGAACGACTGCGCCGCCGGCCAACATCCCGGTGTTCCCGTGGTTGGGCATGCCGGGGGGCCGCTAGCCGTACAACGCGGCGGCACCGAGCACCCCAGAGCGGGCGCGTCTTTCGTGACGCGTCCGCTCGTGATGGTTATGGGGGCTGTCGGGCAAGTCCGACATCAGTTGCGGTGCGGGGTATTCGCCGGTTTGTCGGCTTCCATCCGGTTGTAGACCCGCCACCAGATCAGCTCGTGGTCGACGGTGGTGATGTCGCCGCGATCGCGGCACTCGTCGGCATGGAGGAGCTCTGCGGCCAATACGATCAGCCGCTCGCGGGCGGCCGCCGATCCGGGATCGTTGCAACCGGCCATCGTCGTGGCGCACAACGTCCGCACACGGTGGTACGCGGCGCCCGACAGTGCCAGTACGACGGCTCCGGTGACCAGGAACACCGCAGTGGAGGCACCGAACGCCAGCCAAGGTGACATCTGCCCGCCTAGCCACAGTTGGCACAGCAACCACACGAGCATCCCCCACAGCGGCCAGCCGCGGGCCAGCCGAACGAGGCGGTGCCCGGAGGTGCCGAGGCCGGGCGGATACACCACAAGCCGGTAATACGTGATGCCGAAGCGGCCGGGCCTGACCTGCACGCAACCCCAGGCGCGGGAGCCGTCGAGCAGGGGCCTCAGTAGTCGCATGGCGTCCATATCTCGGGTGTACCCGCTGCAGGTGGGGCCCGACCGGCCCCGAACGGTTTCTTTACGCCGGAGGGCAGAATCCTTGCGAGCTGAGTATAGATAACTATACTCAGCTGAATGAAGCCGAAACTCCCGCCCCGCCTGGCCGACCATCCGACCGTCCGCGCGGTGCGGGCCCGTGCCGAAGCGCCCGTTCCCGACGTGATCGACGCCGACTGGCTGCGGGCGCTGTGCCTGGACGCCGGAGCCGACGACGTGGCCTTCGCCGGCGTCGACGACCCGGCCCTGGCCTCCGAACGCGAACATGCCGAAGTCGCGTTGCCGGGGGTCCGCAGTTACATCTCGCTGGTGGTGAAGATGAACCGCGACAACGTGCGCTCATCCACCCGCAGCGTGGCCAACCAGGAGTTCCACCGCAGCGGCGAGATCATCAACGAGGCCGCCCACCGCATCACCCGGGCGCTGGAGGATGCCGGCCATCGCGCGGTGAACCCGTCGGCGACGTTCCCGATGGAGATGGACCGGTATCCCGGGCGGATCTGGGTGGTGGCGCACAAGCCCGTCGCGGTCGCCTCGGGGCTGGGGGTGATGGGGATCCACCGCAACGTCATCCATCCCAGGTTCGGCAACTTCATCCTGCTGGCCACCATCCTGGTGGGTGCGCCGATCAGTGGTTATGGTGTGCCGCTGGACTATTCGCCGTGCCTGGAATGCAAGCTGTGCGTGGCGGCCTGCCCGGTCGGGGCCATCGGCAAGGACGGCGAGTTCGATTTCATCGCCTGCTCGGTGCACAACTACCGCGAGTTCATGGGTGGGTTCACCGACTGGGCGCAGACCATCGCCGACAGCAGTGATGCCGACGACTTCCGTTCCCGGGTCAGCGATTCGGAGAATGCGTCGATGTGGCAGAGCCTGTCGTTCAAGGCCAACTACAAGGCGGCGTACTGCCTGGCGGTGTGCCCGGCGGGGGAGGATGTGATCGAGCCCTACCTCGACGACCGCAAGGAGTTCATGGACCGGGTGCTCAAACCACTGCAGGACAAGCGGCAAACCCTGTATGTGCTGCCGAACTCGGCGGCCAAGGCTCACGCCGAGAAGCGGTATCCGCACAAGACCGTCAAGGTGGTCGACAGCGGGATCCGGGGTCGCTGACCCGCCGTTGGAATCACCCTGAGCGCAACGCCCGACCGGGCCGGGCCGCGGCGCTATCGTGTGGCCACGATGGCGACACAGGACGGCGAGTTTCGGCTCTGGGCGTTCGGTGATGCCCACGTCGGCACCGACAACCAGTTCGGCCGGGAGAGCCTCGCCGATGCCATCCGGCAGTCGGAATTCGGTGGAGCGCAAGGTGGTCCGCCGTTCGACTGGGACATCGCGGTGGACGTCGGCGACATGTCCGGGGCGCATCACAGCTTGCCCGACGATGCCGAGGGGCAGGAGGTTCGCCGGCAGCTGGCGGCGATGCGCAAGCACCGGCGTGAGGACGTCTACTCGGTGTGCGGAAACCACGACCGCAGCGGTCTTTCCGAACCGGACGCTTGGTGGTGGCAGAAGTGGATCGATCCGCTGGGCGTGCACACCGCACATTCCGGGGTCGACGCCGGGGCCCGGCCCTACCCCGTCACCGGGACCTGGGAGCGGTATTCGTTCCGGGTGGGCAATCTGCTGTTCCTGATGCTCAGCGACCGCAACGAGCCGTCGCAGACGATCGGCCGCGGAACGCTCGGCGGCAACCCCGGCGGGGTGGTGTCCGACAAGACATTCCGGTGGTGGGCGAACATGGTTGAGCAGAACCGGGATTCGATCGTCATCACCGTGCACCACTACGTCCTCAAGGACACCACGGTGGCGTCAGGGGAGTGGGAGGGGGTGCGCCGGGGCGCGGACGGGAAACTCTACGAGCACTATCATCGGCCGTTCCCGGAGGGGACGCCGCAGGGCGCGTCGTACCTGTACTGGGTCGGCGGCAAGCCCGACTCGGGGGCCTTCGAGCGGTATCTCACCGAACATCCGGGTGCGGTCGCGCTGTGGCTGGCCGGCCATACCCACACCCACCCCGACGATTCGCATGGCGGCAAGACCCACATCGAGCAGGCTTGGGGTGGAACGTATTTCATGAACGTGGCGTCGCTGAGCCGTCATCACATGCCGATCACAACGCTGCCGATCAGCCGGCTGCTCACCTTCCGGCCGGGCAGCCCCGAGGTGCGAGTGCAGTGCTATCTGCACACCGACCAGTACGCGCCACAGGGTTGGTACCGGCAGGCCGAACGCACGCTGAGCCTCGACCGGCCCTTCACCTGGTGAGCATCACCAGGCGTGCACGGTGTTCTGGGCGGGCTCCAGGCCCTGGGCGATCAGCAGCTCGGTGGCGTCGGCGGCCTGCTCGCAGATCGTCGGCACCTCGGCGCGTTCGGCGGCGGTGAAGGCCTCCAGCACGAACGCCGCCGGATCCTTGCGGCCCGGTGGGCGGCCCACTCCGATGCGGACCCGTTGAAAGTCCTTGCTGCCCAATGCCGATGCCACCGACCGCAGCCCGTTGTGGCCGCCCTCGCCGCCACCCACCTTGAGCCGGATCCGGCCGAAGTCGATGTCGAGCTCGTCGTGGATGACCACGATCCGGCCCGGCGGCACCGAATAGAACTTGGCCAACGGCCCGACCTGACGGCCGGACTCGTTCATGTAGCACCGAGGTTTGGCCAGGATCACCGGAGCTCCTGCGAGCTGGCCGGTGATCGCCTCGGCGCCGGATTTCTTGTGCACCTTGAAGGCCGAGCCGATACGGGCGGCCAGTACGTCGGCCACCATGAACCCGACATTGTGCCGGGTCTTGGCATAGGCGGGCCCGGGGTTACCCAGGCCCACCACCAGCAGCGGCTCGGCCATCGAAAGGCGGACTTACTCGGAAGCTTCGGCTGCTTCGGCAGCCGGCTCCTCGGCCGGGGCCTCGGCGGTCTCGCCGGCACCTTCGGACTCGAGCTCCTCGGCGCTCGGGGCCTCGACGATGTTGACGACGAGCAGCTCGGCATCCGACACCAGCGAAACGCCGGCGGGCAGCTCGATCTGGCCGGCCAGGATCTGGGTGCCGGCCTCGACGCCCTCGACCGACACGGTCAGGTGTTCGGGGATCGACAGGGCCTCGGCCTCGATCTCGATGGTGTTGGCGTCCTGGGTCACCAGGGCGCCCGGGGCGGCGTCGCCCTCGACGGTGACGGTGACCTCGACGTGGACCTTCTCGCCGCGGCGCACGACGAGCAGGTCGGCGTGCTGGATGTTGCGGCGGATCGGGTGGATGTCCAGCGCCTTGGTCAGGGCCAGCTGCTCCTTGCCCTCGATGTCGAGGGTCAGCACGGCGTTGGTGCCTGCGTGGCGCAGCACGGCGGCGAACTCTCGGGCGTTGATCTCCAGGTGCTGGGGATCGGTGCCGTGGCCGTAGAGCACGGTGGGTACGTTGCCGTCACGACGGGCCTGGCGCGAGGCGCCCTTGCCGGTGCGGGTACGCACGGTGGCGGTCAACTTGTTGGGGATGTTCTTGGCGGCGGCCTTGGCCATGGTGTTGCTCCTCTAAATTGCGGTACTGCGGTCAGATCGTCAGCACGGCAAGGGTCGCAACACTTGAAGAAGTTCCCGCCGATAACGGTGGTCCAAAGGTCCACCCTCGCCGTGACGCCAGGTCAGGGTAGCAAAGTCGGGGCCGGTCCCGAAAATCGGAGCCTGAGGCCTATAGCGGATACGTGGTCTTGGTGAGCTGCTCGGACAGCTCCCACAACGCCCTCTGGGTGTCCACCCGCCGCGCCAGCGGACTGCGCCCGACCGGCTGGCTGGGGCCGAACTGGCCGAACCGCGGTCCGATGAAGCTGTCTCCTGGCAGGTCCTGGGACACCGCGAACAGCGTCTGACGTGCGCCGAACGACGGATCGCTGGCGAAAACCCGGTTGGCGGCCGTCATCATCCGCTCGCCGAACTTGTTGCCGGTCTGACCCTGCAGGTTGGTGGCCGAGTAGCCGGGGTGGGCGGCCAGCGCGCGTACCTGGGAACCCGACGCGTTCAGCCGGCGCTGCAGCTCGGAGGTGAACATCAGGTTGGCCAGCTTGGACTGCCCGTAGGCCAGCCACGCCGAGTACGGCCGCGACTTCCAGTTGAGGTCGCGCAGGCTGATCTGCCCGATCAGGTGCATCAACGACGACACCGTCACCACCCGGTCGGCGATCTTGGGCAGCAGCAGGTTGGTCAGCGCGAAGTGGCCGAGGTGGTTGGTGCCGATCTGGCTCTCGAACCCGTCGACCGTGCGGCTCAGCGGGACGGCCATGATGCCGGCGTTGTTGACCAGCACGTCGACGCTCTCGACGGTGTCGGCGAACTCGTGAACCGATGCCAGGTCCTGGAGGTCGAGTTTGCGTACCTCGACGATGCCGCCCGTCATCGTCTCGGCGGCTGCAGTGCCTTTCTCCAGGTTGCGCACCGCGACGGTGACCTTGGCGCCGACGCGGGCCAGCTCACGGGCGGTGACGAGGCCCAGCCCGCTGTTGGCGCCGGTGACGATCACCCGGCGGCCGGTAAACGAGGGCAGGTCAGCACTGGTCCATCCACTCATGGTGACCACCCTACGGTCGCGCCGGCCGTTTCACTTCTTGGCGATGTTGAAGCCCGCGATGATCGACTCGATGTCGGGTCCCTGCGCCGCGGCTTCCTCGGCGTAGGTCGTCACGGTCAGCTGGACGAGATACCGCTGCGGGGGCTGCAGCCCGTCGTTCGCGATGACGACGCGGTTGTAGCTCTGCATGCGCTTGCCGTTGAGGTCGTAGCTGCCCTCGATCATCGCCGAGGGGAAGCCCTTCCAGTCCGCGTTGGATGCGTTGAGCTGCTTGAAGTTCTCCGAGAGCTGGGCGTCGGCGTAGCCGTGTTCCTTCAGCGCCTTGGGCACGTCGAATTCCCCGTGCAGCTTGAACGCCAGCATCATCGCGGTGGGATAGGTGTCACCCTTGGCGATCATCCGGGTACCCGGGGCCAGGTTGGGGTTGTTGTAGGTGTGCCAGCCGGCAGGGGTCGGCATGGTGACGGTCAGGTGCGGGATCTTCTCCGGTGCGATGGGCTCGCCGACCACACCGGAGTCCTCCAGGTACTGCCACAGCGGCACCGGCTGGTTGTCGGCCGGGGCGGCCGGTGTGGTCGCACTCGTCGTCCAGATCGACTTGTAGTCAGGCGTTTCGGCGCCGCAGCCGGTGACCAGGACCGCCAGCGCGCCGGCCGTGGCGAGCAGCCGCTTCACAGAATCTCGCGTACCGAATCGATCGGCCGGGCCAACCGGGTGCCGTTGTCGGTGACGACGAACGGGCGCTCGATCAGGATGGGGTGCTCCGCCATCGCATCGAGCAGTTCGTCGTCGGACGCGTCGGCCAAACCGAGCTCGGTGTAGAGGGATTCGCGCTTGCGCACCGCGGTCCGCACGTCGATCCCGGCGTCGGCGATCAGTTGCTTGATCTCGTCACGCGTCGGCGGCGTCTTGAGGTACTGCACCACCTCGGGTTCGATCCCGTTCTCGCGCAACAGATCCAGGGTCTTGCGAGAGGTCGAGCATTTCGGGTTGTGGTAGATGACGGCGGCGGGCCGCCCATCGGATGCAGCCATCTAGGCGGACCCGTCGAACAGCCCGGTCACCGAACCGTTCTCGAACACGGCGCGGATGGTGCTGGCCAGCAGCGGTGCGATCGACAGCACGGTCAGCTGATCGAACTGCTTGTCCTCGGTGATCGGCAGGGTGTTGGTGACGATGACCTCGCGGGCACCGCATTCGGCCAGACGCTGGGCGGCCGGCTCGGACAGCACACCGTGGGTGGCGGCGATCACCACATCCTTGGCGCCGTCCTCACGCAGCAGCTTGACCGCTCCGGCGATGGTGCCGCCGGTGTCGATCATGTCGTCGGTCAGGATGCAGGTCTTGCCCTCGACCTCGCCGACGACACGGTTGGCCTTGACCTGGTTGGGCACCAACGGGTCACGGGTCTTGTGGATGAAGGCCAGCGGCACGCCACCCAGGGCGTCGGCCCACTTCTCGGCGACGCGGACGCGGCCCGAGTCGGGGGAGACGACAACCATGTCGGTGTCGGAGTACTTGTCGCCGATGTAGCCGCACAGCAGCGACTGCGCCCGCATGTGGTCCACGGGGCCGTCGAAGAAGCCCTGGATCTGGTCGGTGTGCAGGTCGACCGAGACGATGCGGTCGGCGCCGGCGGTCTTGAGCAGATCGGCGACCAGGCGGGCCGAGATGGGTTCGCGGCCACGGTGCTTCTTGTCTTGGCGCGCATACGGATAGAACGGCAGGATCGCGGTGATCCGCTTGGCGCTGCCACGCTTGAGTGCGTCGATCATGATGAGCTGCTCCATCAACCACTGGTTGAGCGGAGCCGGGTGCGATTGCAGAACGAACGCGTCGCAACCGCGCACGGACTCATCGAACCGGACGAAGATCTCGCCGTTGGCGAAGTCGCGGGCGGTCTGCGCGGTGACCTCGATACCGAGTTCCTTGGCGACCTGCTCCGCCAGCTCGGGGTGCGCGCGCCCCGAGAACAGCATCAGGTTTTTTCGATTGTCGGTCCAGTCCGTGGCCACTTGGCTGCCTTCGCGGTTGGGGATCGATACGGAGCAATCGTACGTAGCGTTTCTGGTTGTTCGTAGCCGGGTTACCAGATTGCCAACACGAAACGTCGGCCCGCACGCCCCCAGCGGTGCCGACTGTGGCGTTCGCGGACGCGTTTGCCACGGATTTCGTGCACCAGCGCCACGGTCGTCGCCGACCCGGCCGGTCTACTCCTCGCGGGCCTTGCGGGCGGCTTCGGCAGCGGCCGAGCCCGGGCGCTTGCGCTCCACCCAGCCCTCGATGGTGCGCTGCGCGTTGTCCGAGACCGCCAGCGCGCCGGGCGGCGTGTACGCGCCGTCGCCGACGCTGACCGGCGCGATGAACATGGTGTCGGAGCCGGTGCGCACGTGGGAGCCGATGGTGGTCCGGTGCTTGTTCTCGCCGTCGTAGTTGACGAAGACGCTGGAGGCGCCGATGTTGCTGTGGTCGCCGATGTCGGCGTCGCCGACGTAGGTCAGGTGCGGCACCTTGGTGCCCGTGCCGATCGTGGAGTTCTTCGTCTCGACGAAGGCGCCGAGCTTGGCGTCGGCGCCGAGGATCGTGCCCGGCCGCAGGTAGGTGAACGGGCCGACGGTCGCGCCCGCGCCGATCACGGCGAGCTGGCCGTGCGTGCGCACCACCGATGCGCCGTCGCCGACCTCCACGTCGGTCAGCGTGGAGTCGGGGCCGATCTCGCAGCCGGCACCGATCTCGGTGGTGCCGAGCAGCTGGGTGCCGGGGCGCACGACGGTGTCGCGGCCGATGGCGACGTCGACGTCGATCCAGGTGGTGGCCGGGTCGATGATCGTTACGCCGGCCCGTTGATGGCGGGCCACGATGCGGCGGTTCAGTTCGGCGCCGAGGTCGGCGAGCTGCACGCGGTCGTTGACGCCGGCCACCAGCGCGCTGTCGTCGACGTGCATGGCCCGCACGGTCCGGCCGTCCTGGCGCACGATGGCGATGACGTCGGTGAGGTACAGCTCCTGCTGGGCGTTGTTCGAGCTCAGCCGGCTCAATGCCGAGCGCAGGTCGGCGATGTCGAAGGCGTACACCCCGGCGTTGACTTCCCGGATCGCCCGCTGCGAGTCGGTGGCGTCGGCCTGCTCGACGATGCCGATGACCTCGTTGTCCTGGGTGCGCAGGATGCGGCCGTAGCCGGTGGGGTCGGGCACGGTGGTGGTGAGCACCGTGGCGGCCGCGGTCGCGGCGGAGTGGGTTTCGATGAGGCCGGCGAGCGTGTCGGTGTCGAGCAGGGGAACGTCACCCGAGGTCACCACGACGGTTCCGGTGAAGTCGTCGGGAAGCGCGCTCAGGCCGCAGGCCACGGCGTGGCCGGTGCCCAGCTGCTGGTCCTGGATGGCGACATCGATGGTGCGGCCCAGCTTGTCGGCCAGCTCGCCGACCGCGGGGGCGATGCGCTCACGGTCATGGCCCAGCACCACCACCAGGTGTCGAGCGGTGGCATTGGCCACGGTGTGTACGGCGTGGCTCAGCATGCTGCGACCGCCAAGGGTGTGCAGCACCTTGGGGGTGTCCGAGCGCATTCGGGTCCCGGCACCTGCTGCCAGTACGACGACTGCGGCCTCGGTGGTGGACACGGGGGTTCCCCTCTCTCCGCGAGCGTGCGGGTCTGCTCGAGACACGCCGTCGCGAGCGCGCATTTTGTGCACGCTGGGCGGCGGCGATTGCCCTCACGCTGTCGGGTCGCTCGGCGAGCTTCGCTCCGTCGCCAGGACTCGAACCTGAACTATCTGAACCAAAATCAGAGGTGCTGCCGATTACACCACGACGGAATGTCCGGGAGAGACTCTAGTCGAACGGTCTAGCCTGATATGCGTGGCAGCACCCGAGAAGGAAGTGCGGGCCCCCCGGGCCCGGATGACCGGCAATGAACGGCGACAACAGCTCATCGAGATCGCCAAGTCGCTGTTTGCCGAGCGGGGCTACGAGGGAACCTCGATCGAGGAGATCGCCCAGCGCGCCAACGTCTCGAAACCCGTGGTCTACGAGCATTTCGGGGGCAAAGAGGGGCTGTACGCCGTGGTCGTCGACCGCGAGATGTCGGCCCTGCTGGACGGCATCACCTCGTCGCTGACCAACAACCGGTCGCGGGTGCGGGTCGAGCGGGTGGCGCTGGCACTGCTGACCTACGTCGAGGAACACACCGACGGCTTCCGCATCCTGATCCGCGACTCGCCGGCGGCGATCACCTCGGGGACGTACGCCACGTTGCTCAACGACGCGGTCAATCAGGTGTCCTCGATCCTGGCCGGGGACTTCTCCCGCCGCGGGCTCGATCCCGACCTCGCGCCGCTGTATGCGCAGGCACTGGTCGGATCGGTGTCGATGACCGCGCAGTGGTGGCTCGACGTCCGCGAGCCCAAGAAAGAAGTGGTCGCCGCGCACGTGGTCAACCTGGCCTGGAACGGGCTGACCCACCTGGAGTCCGACCCCGTCCTGCACGAGGAGTAGCGCAACCAACTGCAACCCAAGGGTTGCAACAACGGGACCTCATGTGCAACCCTAGGGTTGCAGCAATCCGGCCAGAGAGGAACCCGACATGACCACCGACTACGACCGCATCGAGCGCGAGATCACCATCGACGCACCAGCCCAACGCGTCTGGGACCTGGTGAGCGAACCGGGCTGGTACATCAACGACGAGCGCATCACCGAACACCGCATCGAGCGTGACGGCGACGTCGCCATCGTCACCGACCCCACGCACGGCAAGTTCGCGTTGCGCACCGTGACGCTCGATGAGCCGCGCTATGCGGCCTTCCGGTGGCACATCGACGCCGACGACCTGAACAGCTCGTCCACGCTCGTCGAATTCTGGATCACCCCAGCCCCATCCGGCGTGGTTCTGCGTGTCGTCGAAAGCGGGTTCGCCTCGCTCGACGAGCCCGAGGCCAACCGCCGCTCCCGGTTCGACGACCACTCCGGCGGCTGGCCGCTCGAGCTCGGCCTCGCCCAGAAGTATCTGGTGGGAGCCGCTGCCGATGCATGAAAATGCCTCGCCGGTGCAGGTTTTCGCGGCGCTGGCCGACGACAGCCGGTGGCAGGTTCTCGTCGCACTCGGGCGTCGGCCCGCGTCGGCATCGGCGCTGGCCGAGGAACTCCCGATCAGCCGCCAGGCCATCGCCAAACATCTGAAAGTGCTCACCGATGTCGGCCTGGTGCAAGCCGGCCGGGTCGGGCGTGAGGTCAAATACGAGGCGGTGGGGGCCCGGCTCAGCGAGGTCGCGCGCCGCCTCGACGGTATCGCGGCCGGTTGGGAACGCCGGCTGGCCAGGATCAAGGACGCCGCCGAGCGGGACGGCTGAGCGCCGCGCTCAGCCCAGATCCCGCGATAGCAGGTCGGCGGTCGTCTCCCGGCGCACCAACACCCGCGAGGCGCCGTCGCGCACCGACACCACGGGTGGGCGGCCGACCATGTTGTAGGTCGAGGCCATGCTGTGCTGGTAGGCCCCGGTGCAGGCCACGGCCAGCAGGTCGCCTGCGTGGATGTCGGCGGGCAGTTCGACGTCGTGCACGATCTCGTCACCGGCCTCACAGTGCCGGCCCACCACGGTGGCCACCATCGTCGGTCCCAGCGGATGCCGATTGGCCAGGGCCACGGTGTATTTCGCGCCGTAGAGGGCCACGCGCGGGTTGTCGGTCATGCCGCCGTCCACCGCGACGAACGTGCGTCCGCCGGGCTGGGTCTTCACCCCGCACACCCGGTACAGCGTCACCCCGGCCCGCGCGCTGATGGCCCGGCCGGGTTCGACGACCAGGCGTGGCCGAGGGAACCGCTCTGCCGCGCAGGCCGCGGTAAGTGCGTCGTCGACGACGGCGGCCAGCGCGCCGACGTCGAGGGCCGCGTCACCGCGGACATATGGAACCCCATGGCCGCCACCGATGTTGAGCTCGGTCAGGACCAGACCGTGTTCGGCGCGGACGTCGGCCATCGCGCCGATCAGCCGGTGCACGGCCTCGCCGTAGGGCGCGGGATCGGTGATCTGGGAGCCGATGTGGCAGTGCAGGCCGACCAGGTCGAGGTTGGGGGTGGCCAGAATGCGCGCGGCCGCGCGGGCAGCCCGGCGATCGGCCAGCGCGAACCCGAACTTCTGATCCGTCACTCCGGTGGTGACCGCACGATGGCCGTGGATGTCGATGTCGGGCGTCACCCGGATCAGCACCGGCTGGGGGCGACGAGCCAGCCCGGCCAGGTAGGTGATCTCCATCGGGGAGTCGATCACGATGCGGCCCACCCCGACGTCGATCGCGTCGCGCAGCTCGTCACACGACTTGGCGTTGCCGTGCATCACGATGCGCGCCGGGTCGACCCCGCCGGCCAGCGCGGTCGCCAGCTCCGCCGCCGAGCACACGTCGATGCCCAGGCCTTCCTCGGCAACCCAGCGGGCGACCGCGGTGGTCAGCAACGACTTGCCCGCATAGACCACCTCGGCCTGCCCCAGGGCCGCGCGGTATCGCCGGGCGCGGGTCCGGAAATCGGTCTCGTCGAGCACATAGGCCGGGGTGCGGTACTCGTCGGCGATGTCGGCCAGCGGCACCCGGCCGACGGTGATCCGGCCCTGCTCGTCGACCCCCGTGGTCAGCGGCCAGATGTTGGGATCGAGTCGCGGTCGGGTGGTGCCGCGAAGGGAGGGCAGGATGTCCAGCAATGTCATGACTTCACAGTCCGTCCCCGCCGGGCCCGCGTCATCGGGCTTGACGATCCCTTGACGCCCAGGCACTCAATCTTGACGGGCTCAGGTCCGGCCGAACGACGTCGTCTCGGTGGTGGTCGCGATGAACCCGTTGCCCTTCTGCGGATCGGCCATCCGGCAGGCCAGCAGGATCTCGTCGGTGTGAATACACGTGGCATTGCCCATGTCGAAGCGCTGGCCGGCGGGCAGCATCGGGGCCTCGTCCTCGGTGAGGCCGTCGACCGGGCTCAGTGGCTTGTCGGTCCGGGAGAAGCTCATCGGAATGGCGCCGTTGGTGGTGCCGTAGCTGAAAAGGTGTGCCAGGTTGGCGTCATTGGGGGCGCCCACGAAGGGCCCGCGGCAGTCCAGCGCGTACATCGCCCGGTGCTGGGTGGTCAGGCAGGCGAACCCCTCGGGCGTGCGGAATCCCTGAACCGGAAACCCCTCGCCTTCGCGTAGGACGTATTGCGCCGGGTCGACGGCCGGGTAGGCACCGAAATCGGGGATACCGCCCGGCCCCAGATGCGTCGGGACGCCGGCGTCCGGCGCCTCCCGCTCGGTCAGCCAGATCACCGCGAGCGCCGCCGTCAGCACCACGACGAGCGCCGCCGCGAAACGCTTCATCGCTTTATGATCGCCCCGCGGAGATCGCTACGGAGCCGAAATCCCGGCCCCGTAGAATGGTGCAATCATGACCGCACCGGGGCACAACCATGTCCAGACCCCGATTGCGGGTCTCGTCGAGCTGGCATTAACCGATCCGTCTCTGCAGGACGTACTTCGTCGCGCCGCCGACCGGCCCGCCGATCTCGCGCTCGTCGGGCCGCCCAGCGCCCGCGTGCTGGTGGCTGCCGGGCTGGCTCAGCAGGGCCCGTTGCTGGTGGTCGCCGCCACCGGCCGCGAGGCCGACGATCTGACCGCCGAACTGCGCGGCGTGATCGGCGACGCCGTGGCCTTGTTCCCGTCGTGGGAGACGCTGCCGCACGAGCGGTTGTCCCCGGGCGTCGAGACGGTCGGCGCCCGGCTGTTGCTGCTGCGCCGGCTGGCCCATCCCGAGGACACCACCCTGGGATCGCCGCTGCGGGTCGTCGTCACCACCACGCGATCGTTGCTGCAGCCGATGGCCCCCGATGTGGTGAGCACCGAGCCGGTCACGTTCACCGTCGGCGCCGAGGCCGAGTTCGACGCGGTCATCGCCCGGCTCGTCGACCTGGCGTACACGCGTGTCGACATGGTCGGCAAACGCGGGGAGTTCGCCGTGCGCGGCGGCATCCTCGACGTCTTCCCCCCGACCGCCGAGCACCCGGTGCGTATCGAGTTCTGGGGTGACGAGATCTCCGAGATGCGGATGTTCTCGATCGCCGACCAGCGTTCGATTCCAGAGATCCCGGTGCAGAACGTGGTCGCCGTGCCGTGCCGCGAACTGCTGATGACCGCCGATGTGCGTGAGCGTGCCGCCGTGCTCGCCGCCGAGCACCCCACCCACGAGAACAGCGTGCCCGGCAGCGTGCCCGACATGCTGGCCAAACTCGCCGAGGGCATCCCGGTCGACGGCATGGAGGCGCTGCTGCCGCTGCTGCATCCGGTGCAGCCGACGACGCTGACCCACCACCTGCCCGAGGGCGCCCCGGTGCTGTTGTGCGACCCGGAGAAGGTGCGCACCCGGGCGGCCGACCTGATCAAGACGGGGCAGGAATTCCTGGAGGCCTCGTGGTCGACGGCCGCTGTCGGCGGGGATGCGCCCATCGACATCGAGGCGCTGGGTGCGTCCGGATTCGTCCCGTTCGAGCAGGCACATGAGGATGCCGTGGCCGGCGGGCATCCGTGGTGGACGCTGAGCCAGCTGCCCGACGGCAGGGCCACCGAACTCGATCTGCGGCCGTCGCCCTCGGCGCGCAGTCAGCAGAGCCTCGAAGAGATCTTCGCGATGCTGCGCGCCCACGTCGCCACCGGCGGGTACGCCGCGGTGGTCACCCCGGGCACCGGTACCGCGCACCGAGTGGTGGAACAGCTCGGCGATTCCGATACGCCCGCAGGGATGTTGGAGCCCGGCGCGACACCCAAGGCCGGCGTGGTCGGGGTGCTCAAGGGGCCGTTGCACGACGGTCTGATCCTGCCCGGGGCCAACCTCGTCATCATCACCGAGACCGATCTGACCGGTAACCGGGTGACGGCTTCTGAGGGCAAAAGGCTTGCGGCCAAACGGCGTAACGTCGTCGATCCGCTGGCGCTGACCGCCGGGGATCTGGTGGTGCACGATCAGCACGGCATCGGCAAGTTCGTCGAGATGACCGAGCGGGTGGTCGGCGGCGCCCGTCGTGAGTACCTGGTGCTCGAGTACGCCTCGTCCAAGCGGGGCGGGGGGTCGGACCGGCTGTATGTGCCGATGGACTCGCTGGACCAGCTCTCCCGGTACGTCGGCGGTGAGGCGCCGTCGCTGTCCAAGCTCGGTGGTAGCGACTGGGCCAACACGAAAACCAAGGCCCGCAAGGCCGTTCGTGAAATCGCCAGTGAACTGGTGGCGCTGTACGCCAAACGCCAGTCGGCACCCGGGCACGCGTTCGGCCCGGACACTCCATGGCAGAACGAGATGGAGGACGCGTTCGGCTTCACCGAGACCATGGATCAGTTGACCGCGATCACCGAGGTCAAATCCGATATGGAGAAGCCGGTTCCGATGGACCGGGTGATCTGCGGCGACGTGGGTTACGGCAAGACCGAGATCGCAGTGCGGGCAGCGTTCAAGGCCGTGCAGGACGGTAAGCAGGTCGCGGTACTGGTGCCGACGACGCTGCTGGCCGATCAGCATCTGCAGACCTTCACCAACCGCATGGCGGGTTTCCCGGTGACGGTCAAGGGGTTGTCGCGGTTCACCGATCCGGCCGAGTCGCGGGCCACGATGGAAGGCATGGCCGACGGGTCGGTCGACGTGGTGATCGGCACGCACCGGCTGCTGCAGACCGGGGTGACGTGGAAAGACCTGGGCCTCATCATTGTTGACGAGGAACAGCGCTTCGGCGTCGAGCACAAAGAACACATCAAGTCGATGCGCACGCACGTGGACGTGCTCACCATGAGCGCCACCCCGATCCCGCGCACGCTGGAGATGAGCCTGGCCGGCATCAGAGAGATGTCGACGATCCTCACCCCGCCGGAGGAGCGCTACCCGGTGCTGACCTACGTCGGCCCGCATGACGACAAGCAGGTGGCCGCGGCGTTGCGCCGTGAGCTGCTGCGGGACGGGCAGGCGTTCTACATCCACAACCGGGTGCGCACCATCGATCATGCGGCTGCGCGGATCCGTCAGCTGGTGCCCGAGGCGCGCGTCGTCGTCGCGCACGGGCAGATGAACGAGGAGACGCTGGAGAAGACCGTCGAGGGCTTCTGGAACCGGGAGTACGACATCCTGGTGTGCACCACGATCGTCGAGACCGGCCTGGACATCTCCAACGCCAACACGTTGATCGTCGAGCGGGCCGACACCTTCGGCCTGTCGCAGCTGCATCAGCTGCGTGGCCGGGTGGGCCGCAGTCGTGAGCGTGGCTACGCGTACTTCCTGTACCCGCCCAATTCACCGCTGACCGAGACGGCGTATGACCGGTTGGCCACGATCGCCCAGAACAACGAGCTCGGCGCCGGTATGGCCGTGGCCATGAAGGACCTGGAGATCCGCGGCGCCGGCAACGTGCTGGGCGTCGAGCAGTCCGGGCACGTGGCAGGTGTTGGCTTCGACCTGTACGTCCGGTTGGTCGGCGAGGCCGTCGAGGCCTACCGGGCCGCAGCTGACGGGAAAACCGTTGCCACAGCGGAAGAACCGAAGGAGGTGCGGGTCGATCTGCCGGTCGACGCACACCTGCCTCCGGAGTACATCGGCAGCGACCGGCTGCGGCTGGAAGGCTACCGTCGGCTGGCCGCCGCCTCGGACGAGGACGCGATCCGCGCCGTCGTGGACGAGCTCGTCGACCGCTACGGTCCGTTGCCGGTCGAGGCGCAGCGTCTGGTGGCGGTGGCCCGGCTGCGACTGCTGTGCCGCGAGTACGGCATCACCGAGATCGGCGCCGTCTCCGCCTCGACGGTGAAGCTGTCTCCGATGGTGCTGCCGGACTCCGCCCAGCTGAGGCTCAAGCGGATGTACCCGGGCGGGCACTATCGGGCGACGACGTCGACCGTGCAGGTGCCCCTGCCGCGTGCCGGTGAGGGTGTCGGGTCACCGCGCATTCGCGATCTTGAATTGGTGCAGTGGGTGGCCGGACTGATCCTGGTGCTCAACGGCCAGACACAGGGCACATTCGACATCACCGCGGGACTGAATTCTCCGGAATAACCCCCTGGTAGTCGCGCATTTTCGGATGCGCGTGCCGGATGAATCGCCGAAGCGCTGTTAACGCCCCGGTGCGCCGGTCCGACATACACGTGGGGGGTCGAAGGTATTGCGCTGTCGCCCCACGAAGTGGCGGCAGGTCGTCGGACATATGGCGGTCACGCAATTTCCTAAACCGAAGATCACGCGATATCGCCACCGTTCGGTGGATTTGTCGCGGTGATCACGAGGCGAAGGAGTGATCATGGACTTCAAGAAGTTCGCAATAACCACCTCAATGGCCGGTGCAGTGGGTCTGGGAGCGTTTGGCCTGGGTACAGGGCTGGCGCACGCCGTTCCGGACGTGCCGCAGCCGCCGCCGATTCCCGGGCCGGCCGTGCCGGGGGTGAACGTTCCTGACGTGAATGTGCCGAGTGTGAACGTTCCTGATGTGAATGTGCCGAGTGTGAACGTTCCTGACGTGAATGTGCCGAGCGTGAACGTTCCTGATGTGAACGTTCCCAGCCTCAACGTTCCTGATGTGAACGTTCCCACAATCCGGTTTCCGGAGGTAGACAATTTCTTCCGGCTGCCGAACGGAAATATCGCACCGGGGCAGCTGGTGAATTCGCCGACCATCAACGGAGTTGAGAATCCCTTCTTCGGAATTCCGCCTGGTCAGCTCAAGACCCAGCCCACGGTGGACGGGATGGTCAATCCGTTCTACAACGAGGCCCCGGGCCACTGGGCGATCCCGGAGGGCGAGTTCCCGCCGGAGTCGTAAGCCACGGCCTGTGACATGATGGCCGCCTTGCCTTTGGGCAGGGCGGCCATCCCGTGTGGGGCCGCCCGGTGCCGGCGAATCGCAGCGTTGGCCGTGTTCGCCAGGCGCGTCGCAGTCCGGCAATGTGTTGGTATAACCGAGATCAGCAAATCTCGTCGAAAAGGTGAGGGGGTGGAGCCCGATGACCGTGGTACTGGTTGATCCTCGCCGCCCGTCACTCATTCCGGTCGACGCGATCGATCTGCTCACCGGTGACGTGCAGTACACCGAGGAAATGCCCGTCAAGGTGCCGTGGTCGCTGCCGGCTGCGCGCCCCGCCTATGACGGTGAGGACGCTCCGGTGCTGCTGTCCTCGGACCCCGAGCATCCGGCGGTCAAGGCCCGGCTGGCGGCGGGGGACCGGTTGATCGCGGCTCCGCGGGGGCAGGCCGGGGAGCGGATCGTGGACGCCGTGGCGATGATGGACAAGCTGCGCACCGACGGGCCGTGGGAGAGCGAGCAGACCCACGATTCGCTGCGTCGCTATCTGTTGGAGGAGACCTACGAGCTGTTCGACGCGGTGCGCGGCGGCAACGCCGACGAGCTGCGCGAGGAGCTCGGCGACGTGCTGCTGCAGGTGCTGTTCCACGCCCGCATCGCCGAAGACGCACCCGTTCATCCGTTCAACATCGATGACGTCGCCGATTCGCTTGTGCGCAAGCTCGGCAACCGGGTGCCCGCAGTGCTTGCCGGAGAATCGATTTCACTCGATGAGCAGCTGGCCCAATGGGAGCAGCGCAAAGCCCAGGAACAGAAGGTGAAGGCCCGCGGGTCATCCATGGACGACGTGCCCACGGGGCAGCCGGCTTTGGCGCTGGCGCAGAAGGTTCTGGCCCGGGTGGCTCAGGCCGGGCTGCCTGCCGATCTGATTCCCGCGGCGCTGACCTC
Source organism: Mycolicibacterium neworleansense (assembly GCF_001245615.1). Classification (NCBI taxonomy): domain Bacteria; kingdom Bacillati; phylum Actinomycetota; class Actinomycetes; order Mycobacteriales; family Mycobacteriaceae; genus Mycobacterium; species Mycolicibacterium neworleansense. The sequence continues at coordinate 454,069 of NZ_CWKH01000003.1, read as the reverse complement.
AGTTGCTGTCTCGGCCGATTCCGATGCCGAGAATGACTTGCGCAGTGCGGTTCTGGAGTTCATGGACACCGTGCGGGTGGTGGAGTCCGACGTGGCCGCCGGCCGTCGGGGCGAGGACGTCCCCGAGGAACTCGACGTGTCACCGCTCGGCACGATCACCGAGGACGAGTGGCGGACGTACTGGCCGGGGACGGTTGTCGCACCTGAGCCTGAGCCTGAGCCTGAGCCCGAGTCTGAGCCCGAACCCGATGCGGATGACGAGCTTGACGTCATCGCCGGCGAGGGTGACCCCGACGATGTCGAGGACGCGGACCCAGCGGCCGACCCGGACGAATCGGACTGACCCCGAGCCGCTCGACACCCTGTTCCGCGGAAGTGCCCCTGTGCCACATGTGACCACGCGCAGGGCATCACGAACTGACAACAGCGGGGTTTCGGCTCGGGGCGGCGCGGCTGCGCGGAGGCTGGGCGCGGCTCCCGGGCACTACCGTGAGGCCGATGAAGGCCCTGCGGATCGTTGCCGCCGTCCTGGCTCTCAGCCTGGGAATGGTTGCACCGCAGGCGATCGCGGACTGTGCAGCCACCGGATGTGACCTGCGGTCGCGCATCGCGGCGGCGAACTCCTACCTCGCGGCACGGCCGGGCACCGTCGGTTACGTGTTGCGTGATCGCGCCGCGGGCACCCGCTATGCCAACGCCAATGCGAACGCGATGATCTGGACCGCCTCGACCATCAAGCTGGCGATGGTGGTCGACCTGTTGACCCGCGAACGTGCCGGAGCATTGCGGATGTCGGGCAATGACCGGCAACTCATGGTGAACATGCTGCGGAACTCCGACAACGACGCCGCCGATTCGCTGTGGACCCGATACGGCGGAGCCGACCACAAGGCGTTCAACGCCGGCTTCCCGCGCTACGGCATGACGGACCTGCGGCCGCAACCGGGCTTCGGTGACATGTTCCCGTACTGGGGTTTCCAGAAATCCACCACCAACGACCTCGACCGGTTGATGAACTACACACTGACCCAACTGAATCCGGCCGACGCGTCGGCGGTGGTCGCCGAAATGCAACGGGTCGGCGGCGACCAGCAGTGGGGTGTGTGGGGCGCTGGGCCGTCGATGAGCCCGGGCAACAAGAACGGGTGGTCCCAGGAACAGGGCGGCTGGGTGATCAACTCGGTCGGCTTCGCCGGACCCAACCAGCGCTACACGCTGGCCATCATGAACGGACTCGACGGGCAGGGTGGCTATGACGAAGGCGTCGCCACCACCACCCGGCTCAGCCAGATTCTGCTGAGCCCCAACGGCTGAGCCACGAGCTCACGCGAACAGCGTCGAACCCCAGTAGGCCGAGGTGTCGCCGTCGCGCAACCCGGGCGGGCAGGCGAAGATGGCTGTCCCGGTGTGGGTGATGTACTCGTTGAGCGCATCCTTGCGGGCCAGTTCCCGTTGCATCGGGATGAACTGCTTCTCGGGGCTCCGCACGAACGCGATGAAGAACAGGCCCGCGTCCAGGTGGCCGAATCCGTCCGAACCGTCGGTGAAGTTGTAACCGCGGCGCAGGATCTCGATGCCGCCCAGGTGCTCGGCCGAGGCCAGCCGCACATGCGCGTCCACGTCGATCTTCGGATTGCCCTTGCCGTCGGTGATCTCGAAATTGAGCTCGTCGAACTCCTGCTGCAATCCGTTGGGCGCTCCGCTGCCCTTCTGCCGGCCGATCACCCGCTCCTGCTCCAAAAGGGTGGTGCGGTCCCAGTTCTCGATCCGCATCCGGATCCGGCGAGTGATCAGATAGCTGCCGCCGGTCAGCCAGGCCGGCCCGTCACCCTCGGCCACCCAGACGTTCTTGTCGAGCAGATCGGTCTGATCGGACTTGAGGTTGTTGGTTCCGTCCTTGAACCCGAACAGGTTTCGCGGGGTGGCCTGGTCTCGCGTCGTCGACGAGGTGCGGCCGAAGCCCAGCTGCGAGTACCGCACCGCCACCGTGCCGAACCCGACGCGGGCCAGGTTGCGGATCGCGTGCACCGCGACCTGAGGATCGTTCGCGCAGGCCTGGACACAGATGTCGCCCCCGGAGCGGGCCGGATCCATGGTCTCGTTGGGGAACTTCGGCAGATCCTTGAGTTCGGCCGGCTGCTTGTCGGCGATGCCGAAGCGGTCCTTGCCGTCCTTGACGAAGAACGAGGGCCCGAACCCGATGGTCAGGGTGAGCTGGGAGGCCGGCAGGCCCAGCGCCTCGCCGGTATCCGACGGCGGCGCATACGGATTGCCGTCCACGGCCCCGCCGACTTCGGTCTCTTCGCCCCGCGTCATCCGCTCGGCCATCTGGGTCCACTGCTTGAGCAGCGCGATGACGTCCTCGCGGTTGTCGGTCGTGACGTCGAAGGAGCAGAAATGCATCCGGTCCTGCGCCTCGGTGATGATGCCCGCCTGCCGGTCGCCTCGAAACGGGACCGGCCCCTGCAGGGCGCCGTGCGGGGTACTGGCCGCCGAAGCACGGCCGGCCAGCGCACCCGCGCCGGCCGCACCGACTACTGCAGCGGTGACCCCGGCGGCGCCGAACAGCTTGCGTCGGGAGAACCCGGCGGACTGCTCGGCAGCCGGGGTGGATTCCGGAGAATCACTGCTTGGCGATGACACCTTGCACCTGGCTCACTTCTTTGCTCAGCGCGTCGATGGCGCGCGACAGTTCCTGGCGTTGCGGCTCGGTCACCTTGTCGTAGGAGATGAAGCCGTCGCCATCACGATACTTCTCCAGCAACTTCTCGACATCGGCGAAACGCTCGTCCACGCGCTTGCCCAGCGCGGCGTCGCGCTCGTCGAGGATCGGCCGAACCGAGGCCACCGCGGTCTGCGAACCTTCCACGTTGGCCCGGAAGTCCCACAGGTCGGTGTGGCTGAAGATGTCCTCTTCACCGCTGATCTTGCTCATCGCGACCTCGTCGAGCAGGCCCTGCGCGCCACCGGCGATCTGGGTGGAGTCGATGGTCCAGTCCGGCGCCTTCACTCCGGCCTGCAATTCCTTGACGTCGGCGATCAGCTGATCGCCGAGCGCGTTGGCGTCCGGCTGCAGGCCCGTGACCCACAGCTGCTTCTCCAGGGCGTGGAAGCCGGTCCACTTCTGCCCGGGCTCCAGGTCGGCCTCACGCAGGTCGACGCGCGGGTCGAGGTCGTTGGGGAAGGATTCGGCGACCGGTTCGATGCGCTCCCAGTAGACGCGCGAGGTCGGGTAGAGCGCCTTGGCCTTGGCCACGTCCTTGGCCTTGACGGCGGCGACGAGCTCCTCGACCGCCGGCACCAGCGCGTCGACCTGGCTGTTCACGTACCGTTTGTAGCTGTCGGCGGCTTCCTTGAACTTGCCCTCGGTGTCGATCTTGACGGCCTCACCGGTGACCTCGAAATTGCCGCGGATGCCCTCACCGACCATGCCGGGGCGGCACGAGGTCTGGTACGTGCCCGGCTGGGTCAGTTGCACGATCAGCTGGCGCTTGAGCCCGGGGGAGATGTTCTCCACCTCGCCCATCACCCGCTCGCCCTCGCCGTAGACGTAGAACTCGGTGACCTTGTTGCCGGTGTTGGTGACGACGAACGTGCTGGCGCCGGTCGTCGCGGTGGTCCCGGACAGCTTGCACTCGGTGTCGGAGGCGTCGACGGTGATCTGAGTGCCGTTGCTGCCGTCACCGTTCGCGCTGCCGTTGTCGGCCTCCTTGGCCTGGCAGGCGCTCATCGAAATGCCGGCCAGCACCGCGGCGGTGGCCGCGAATCCGGTCTTGACGGCAGGGGTGATCTTCACTTGGTCGACCTTTCGGATGAGGTGGAGGTCTCCGGCTCGACGGTCGGCTCGGAGGAAGTCGCGGGGGAAGTCGCAGCACTGGCCGCGGCTTGGGCGCGCAGCGGCTTCAGGAACAGCGCCAACACCACGACGATGTAGGCCAGCCACGCGCCGAACTGCAGCACGGTCGGCGTGGGGTCGATGTTGAAGACGCCCTGGATGATCTCGCCGTACCAGGCCGACCAGTCGAACGCGCCGCTCATGTCGAAGGCCTTGGCGCTGAGCCCGGGGATCCAGCCGACCGTCTGCAACGCCTTGATGCCGTAGGCGAGGATTCCGGCCGCCACCACGATCAGGAAGATGCCGGTGTATTTGAAGAACTTCGCGAGGTTGATGCGCACCGCGCCCGCGTACATGCCGTAGGCGATGGCCGCGGCGATCAGCACGCCGATGATCAGGCCGGTCAGCGGCCAGAGTGTCTCCGCCTCGGCGTAGCCGACCATGAACAGCGCGGTCTCCACGCCTTCGCGGCCCACTGCCAGGAAGGCCAGCAGCGCGACCGCGAGGCCGCCGGTCTGCAGTGCCTGCGACATCTCGCTGCGCAGCTCGCCGGACAGCGAGGCCGACGCACGTTTCATCCACAGCACCATGGTGGTGACGATGACGACGGCGATCAGTGAGGCGATACCCGCGATGGCTTCGGCGCCCAGGCCGCTGATGGTGTTCTCGCCGAACTGGATCACCAGGAAGATGGTGACGGTCATGGCGATCGCGGCACCGACGCCCAGCCACACCCATTTGAGCGCGTCGCGGCGTTCGGATTTGACCAGAAAAGCGACCAGAATCGACACGACGATGGCGGCTTCGAGGCCTTCCCGCAAACCGATCAGCCCACTGCCGAACACCTGTGAGGTGATGTTGGACGCGGCCAGCGTGCTGGTCGGAACGTCCGAGATGGCAGTGATCAAAGCGTCCTCGTTCGACCGGGGTGAAAACACCAGAAAAAACCTAGCCTTGCCTTGCCATAGCAAGGCGTGGCTCACCTTAGCAGGGGGGTCTGTGGGTACGGCCGACTTCACCTGCCGTTCTCCCGGCAGCGGCCCGTCGCCCGTCACGCTCATTGGCGCGCATGCGACGATGGCCAATCAGATCGACGGGGTTTGAGGGAGTCCGGTGTCGCCAGTGCGTTGGCTGCGGGCTGTCGCCGTAATTGCTGCGACAGCGCTGCTGTTGGCATCCAGCTGTTCGTGGCATCTCGGCACCCCAATTCCAGAGGGCGTGCCGCCGCCGCCCGGGGATGCGGTGCCCGCGATCGACACCTACGCCAAGGGCCGGCCCGCCGATCAGCTGCATGAGTGGGCCGAGCAGCGGGCACCCGCGCTGGGCATGCCCGTGAATGCCCTCGAGGCCTACGCCTATGCCGCGCGCGTCGCCCAGGTGGAGAACCCGAACTGCCGGCTGGCCTGGACCACGCTGGCCGGGATCGGCATGGTCGAGAGCCACCACGGCACCTACCGCGGCGCGATGATCGCGCGCAACGGCGACGTCACCCCGCCGATCCGAGGCGTGCAGCTGGACGGGACCGGCGGCAACCTGCGCATTCCCGATACCGACAAGGGCAAGCTCGACGGGGATCCACTGATGGACCGGGCCATGGGCCCGATGCAGTTCATCCCCGAGACCTGGGGTCATTTCGGGGTGGACGCCAACAACGACGGTGTGGTGAGCCCGGACAACTTCGATGACGCCGCGCTCTCGGCGGCGGGTCTGCTGTGCTGGTACGGCAAGGACCTGTCCACCCCGCGCGGGTGGATGAAGGCCTTGAAGGCCTACAACAACTCCGACCAGTACGCCCGGATGGTCCGGGACTGGGCGACGGCATATGCGGCCGGCCATGGCCTGTGACGCGCCCTGACACGACTCGGTGCCGACCACGATCTAGTCTCATCCCTACACGCAGGACTCAATAAGGAGAAGCCAGTGCCCATCATCGAGCAGGTTGGAGCCCGCGAGATCCTCGATTCCCGTGGCAACCCGACGGTCGAGGTCGAGGTGGCCCTGACCGACGGCACGTTCGCCCGGGCAGCTGTGCCGTCGGGTGCATCGACCGGCGAGCACGAAGCGGTGGAGCTGCGCGACGGCGGTTCCCGCTACGGCGGCAAGGGCGTGGAGAAGGCCGTGGAGGCCGTTCTCGATGAGATCGCCCCGGCGATCATCGGCTTGGCTGCGGACGATCAGCGGCTCGTCGACCAGGCGCTGCTGGATTTGGACGGCACGCCGGACAAGTCCCGGCTGGGCGCCAACGCGATCCTGGGTGTGTCGCTGGCGGTGGCCAAGGCCGCGGCCGACAGCGCCGCGCTGCCGCTGTTCCGCTACCTCGGTGGGCCGAACGCCCACATCCTGCCGGTGCCGATGATGAACATCCTCAACGGTGGCGCCCACGCCGACACCGGGGTGGACGTGCAGGAGTTCATGGTCGCCCCGATCGGCGCGCCCTCGTTCAAGGAGTCGCTGCGCTGGGGTGCCGAGGTGTACCACTCGCTCAAGTCGGTGCTCAAGAAGCAGGGCCTGTCCACCGGTCTCGGCGACGAGGGCGGCTTCGCCCCCGACGTCGCGGGCACCAAGGCCGCCCTGGACCTGATCGCCACGGCCATCGAGGCCACCGGGTTCAAGCTGGGCAGCGATGTGGCCCTGGCGCTCGACGTCGCCGCCACCGAGTTCTACACGGAGGGTTCGGGTTACGCCTTCGAGAAGGAGACCCGCTCGGCTGAGCAGATGGCCGAGTTCTACGCCGGTCTGATCGACTCCTACCCGCTGGTCTCGATCGAGGACCCGCTGTCGGAGGATGACTGGGACGGCTGGGTCGCGCTGACCTCGGCGATCGGCGACCGGATCCAGCTCGTCGGCGACGACCTGTTCGTCACCAACCCGGAGCGTCTGGAGGACGGCATCGAGCGTGGCGCCGCCAACGCGCTGCTGGTGAAGGTCAACCAGATCGGCACGCTCACCGAGACCCTGGATGCCGTTGCACTGGCGCACAACAGCGGGTACCGCACCATGATGAGCCACCGCTCCGGTGAGACCGAGGACACCACCATCGCCGACCTCGCGGTCGCGGTGGGCAGCGGTCAGATCAAGACCGGTGCCCCGGCCCGCAGCGAGCGGGTGGCCAAGTACAACCAGTTGCTGCGCATCGAGGAAGCGCTCGGCGACGCCGCGCGTTACGCGGGCGATCTCGCGTTCCCTCGGTTCGAGGCCAAGTAACACACCGACGAGTCGATGCCCGAAGCGAAGCGGCCCGATCCGAAGCGACGGTCTCCGGCCTCCCGACCCGGCAAGCCGGGCAAGGCCGGAGAGTCGAATCGGCCGCGCGCTTCGCAGCCCCGCCGCCGGACGGCTGAATCCCGTCCGGCGCAGGCCGAGCCGGTTGCCGACGAGAAGGTCACCAAAGCCATTGCGGTGCAGGCTCAGTACCAGGCCGAGCTGCAGTCCGAACAGCGGTTCGGGTCGACGGCACGCCGGGCGGCGATTCTGGCCGCGGTGGTGTGTGTGCTGACGTTGACGATCGCCGGGCCAGTTCGCACCTTCTTCGCCCAGCGCACCGAGATGAAACAACTCAAGGTCAGCGAGCAGCAGTTGCGGGCTCAGATCGCCGAGCTGGAGCAGCAGAAGGTCAAGCTGGCCGACCCGGTGTACATCGCGGCCCAGGCCAGGGAACGGCTCGGCTTCGTCATGCCCGGCGACACCCCGTACCAGGTGCAGCTGCCACCGGGGGCGATCGAGTCGGGCGAGCCGGAGTCACCGGTTCTGCCCGGGTCGACGGTGCCCGCCGGGCAGCCCTGGTACACCTCGCTGTGGCACACGATCGCCGATGAGCCGCACGGGGTTTCGCCGACGATCGGCGGACCCAAGCCGGCACCGGGCGGGCCGCCGGCCCCACCGCCCCCGCCGTCCGAGCCCAGAGGTCCCAATGGTTGATCCTGCCGACATCGAGGCCGTGACACGGCAATTGGGCCGCGAGCCACGCGGAGTGCTCGAGGTCGCCTACCGTTGCCCCAACGGTGAGCCGGGGGTGGTCAAGACCGCGCCGAAGCTGCCTGACGGCACGCCGTTCCCGACGCTGTACTACCTGACGCACCCGGCGCTCACCGCGGCCGCCAGCCGGCTGGAATCGTCGGGTCTGATGCGGGAGATGTCCGAACGCCTGCAACAGGACGAGGAGTTGGCCGCGGCCTACCGGCGGGCCCATGAGTCCTACCTGGCCGAGCGGGATGCGATCGAACCGCTGGGCACCACCTTCACCGGGGGCGGCATGCCCGACCGGGTCAAATGTCTGCATGTCGTGATGGCCCACTCGTTGGCCAAGGGCCGCGGGGTCAATCCGTTCGGCGATGAGGCGCTGGCAGTGCTGGCGGTCGAGCCGGCGATGGCCGGAATCCTGGATCGTGAGGTATGGGTTTGAGGCGCGTCGGCGCAATCGACTGTGGCACCAACTCGATTCGTCTGCTGATCGCCGATGTCGTGGACGGAAAGCTGCGTGACGTGCACCGCGAGATGCGGGTCGTGCGGCTGGGCCAGGGCGTCGACGCCACCGGCCAGTTCGCGCCGGAAGCCTTGGCGCGTACCGAATCCGCGCTGGCCGATTATGTGGCGCTGATGGCCGAGCATTCGGTCGGCGCCGTGCGGATGGTGGCCACCTCGGCGGCGCGCGATGCCGGCAACCGCGATGAGTTCTTCGCGATGACCGCGCGGCTGCTGGGCAAGGTGGTGCCCGGATCGGTGGCCGAGGTGATCACCGGTACCGAGGAGGCCGAGCTGTCGTTCCGCGGTGCGGTCGGTGAACTCGACCCTGCCGCAGGCCCTTTCGTGGTCGTCGACCTTGGTGGCGGCTCGACCGAGGTGGTGCGCGGCGACACGGCGGTGCGGGCCAGTTTCTCCGCCGACATCGGGTGTGTGCGGCTGACCGAACGGTGCCTGCATTCCGACCCACCCACCGCGGACGAGGTGGCGCAGGCGCGGGCGGTGGCCCGTGACGGCCTGGCCGAGGCGCTGCGGGTGGTGCCGGTCGAAGGCGCGCACACCTGGGTCGGTGTGGCCGGGACGATGACGACGTTGTCGGCGCTGGCGCAGCGCATGAGCGAATACGATCCCGAGGCGATTCACTTGTCCCGCATCGGTTTCGACGATCTTCTCGGGGTGTGCGAGCAGCTGATCGGGATGACCAGGTCCGAACGCCTGGCGCTCGGGCCGATGCACGCCGGCCGTGCCGATGTGATCGGTGGCGGCGCGATCATCGTCGAGGAGCTGGCGGCGGTACTCGACCGGCGGGCCGGCATCGATGAGCTGGTGGTCAGCGAGCACGACATTCTCGACGGCATCGCCCTGTCGATCGCCTGATCTTGTTCTCGCGGCAAGGCTTCTCGGCACATAAAACAACGGCCGGATGCGGTTGCCCGCATCCGGCCGTTGCCGTGACTACCTAGATCAGGACGCGGTCCCGTGGCTGCTCGCCGGAGCGACCGCGGGGGCCGGGGCGGGCGTGGTGACCACCGGCTGGGTGCCGGCCGGAACCAGCGCCGGCTCGGTGGCCGGTGCCGCGGGGACAGCCGGAGCACCCGGTGCCGGAGCGGCCGGAACTGCTTCGGTGCCGGCCGGGGTGGCGGCCGGAGCGCCCGGGGCCGGGGTGGCGGCGGGCAGGTCCGTCGCGCGGCTACCCGCACCGGTGCCGGCCGGTGCAGCCGGGGTGGCGGCCGGGGCGGCGGCCGGGGCCGGACGCTTCGGGGCGCCGGCAGCCGGGGCTGCGGCGGGCGCGGCGGGCTTGTCCCACACCAGCAGATCGCGACCGCCGGCGTTGTAGACGACCTCGGTCGGCTGGTCACCGGTCACGTCGAAGTAGATTTTGCCGCTGGTCTTCTGGCCCTGCGCCAGCGTGGCCGGGTTGACGCCCTGCTTGCTGGGGACCTGGAACAGCGCGCGGTAGTTCTGTCCGTCGGCGGCACGGATGTTGAAGTTGGAGACGATCGGCGTCACCGAGCCCTGGAGGGCCTCGTTGGTGGCGGTGACCTCCCACAGGGTGCCGCGGGTCTGGTAGTCGATGGTGTCGGTGCTGGGCTTCAGGTCGGTGACCGTCCAGCCCTGGGCGCCGTTGTCCAGCTTGGCTTGGCTACCGAGCGCGGAGGTGGTGACGCCTCCGTCTTCGGCGAGCGCCATCGGGGCGCCTGCGACGATCGCCGCGGCGGCGACGGCCGCTCCGGCAAAAGCCGTACTGATGTTGGTCATCTTCAAGGCATTCACTCCTGACTGGTCCAAAAAACACGTGGCAGGCCCCCGGCAGTGGGACACCCACTTCATGCGAAGTTAGCAGCTTAAGAGGACGGTTAGGAACACTAGTTCGCAGTTTGTGCCACTGGTGCCTGGCAGAAACAGGTGCTGACCAGCGGCTCGGGGCGACCCGCGTATCCGGCTGGGGTGGGCGCGACCTGCGCGATCGCTCAATGGATGTCGGGTGACCAGCCTGTTCGCCGCGTCATCGAATCTCGATGAGCGGTAATTCCTGCCCCACCGAGAGCGACATCCGTTGACGCCCCAGCGCGGGCCAGGCTTGCACGGCGCAGAAGGGTGCGCACTGATGCTGCGCGTTGTCTGGTTGCCCGGAGCGGGTTCCGACGTGCACACAGCATTGTGTGAGGCGCTCTTCGATCATCGTGGACATGTCCATGAACGGTTTGACGGTCAGGCGCACCACGCGCTCGCCGAGCAACCGGCGGATCTTGCCGCGGCGGCCCGGCAGTGCCGACGACGCGAGCGTCAGCAGCGTTCCCATGCCCAGATCGCAACTCTCACAGATCGCTCGCCACACATCCCCGATCTGAGGGTGCGACAGCGAGGACTGCTCGGACAGCAAGCCGAGCAGTGACTCCTGCACCGCCATGCGCAGCTCGCGGGGTATCTCGGTGTCGGCGATGCGGTTGGAGACCAGTCCCAGCTTGTCCTTGAGGCTCTCGGTGCCGATCAGCGCCACCAGCGAGCGCCACCGGTCGCTGTCGTCGCGGACCAGGTAGCCGACCGAACAGCAGTGCGGGTGCGAGCACGGCAGCGCGGTCAGATCGCGCCAGGTGACGGCGCCGCCGGTCTGCGGTCCCAGCCGCTTGAGCACCCCGGTGTGGGTGAGCCGGTTCAACGGGTCGATGACGCCGGAGCGGCCGGAGCCGAACTGCGGCTGGATGGTGAGCCCGCCGACGTACGGGGTGTCCAGGGCCAGCCGGACCATGTCCCCGATCTCGTCGTCGTTGACGCCCAGAGCGCAGGTCATCACCAGGGTCGTGAAGATCTCTCGCTCGGAGAGCCGCTGTAGGGCTTGGCTTTTGGTCCGCCTCAGGTCGCCGCCGCGGTGGTGGCGGTGCGCCTGCTCGGACAGCCCGTCGTATTGCAGGTAGACCTCGACGCGTTCACGGTGCTTGGTCAGCAGGTCGAGCAACCGGTCGTCGTTGGCGATGCGGACTCCGTTGCTGTTGATCAGGATTCGGGTGATCGGCCGGGTGACCAGCTGCTCGAGCAGGTCGGCGAGGTTGGGGTGCAGGGTGGGCTCGCCCCCGCTGAGCATCAGGACGTCGATGCGGCCGTTCTCGCGGGCCAGTCGCTGGTCCACGTTGGCCAGCACGTCGGCGGTGGGCACCACGTGGCGCAGGTCGGGTGAGCTGTCGGTGAAGCAGGTCGGGCAGCGCAGGTTGCAGGTCTCGGCGATGTCCTCCAGCAGGATGCAGGTGTGTTGCGTCTGCATCTCGGGCAGGCCGCGCAGATAGGCCGAGGGAATCGGGTCGAAGTTCCCCGCGACGTCGGGGATGTGGGCCTTGGTCGGGGCGGTCCACTCTTCCAGATAGGACAGGATCTCGGGATCCTCGTCGTACAGGGTACGGACCAATCCATGTGTGCGGCAGCCGCGTTCGAGCCAGATGTGTCCGTCGCGTTCGACCAGGATGCCGGCCAGACGGACTACATCGGCCAGCGGGCGCTCGGGTGCCTCGTCGTGGCAGCGCGGGCAGAACGCGGTGACGTATCGGTGCAGCCGGTCGCCGCGCAACCCCATGCCGGCGCTCACAAGGCGTACAACTCGGGGTTGAGGCCGGTGCAGAATCCGGCGGTGAACAGCGAAACCAGGGCCCAGCCGACCATCAGCCCGATGCCAAGGCCTTTGGCCGTCGGGTTCTTCGACAACAACATCAGGGTGCCGCCGCCGAAGGCGATGGCGGCCAGCAGCAGTGCGGCGCCACCCAGGACCACATTGGCGCTGCCGCCGGCGCTGTCGGCCGCCCCGGCGCCCATGAAGGCGATGAACCCGATCAGCAGGTTGAGCGGGGCGTAGATGAATGGCCCGAGGATCACCATCGCAACCGAGATGCGCCGTTGCGGCTGCGGCGGCGGGCCGTATGGATAACCCGGCGGGTACTGGTACACCGGTGGGCCCGGAGGCGGAGGCGGCGGTGGGGCCGGGTCACCGTGATAGGCCGGTGGGATGCCTTGCGGTTCAAAGCTTTGGGGACCGAAGGTCGGCGGGTCGAAGCCGTGCGGGGGAGTGTCGTCAGGTGGGCCGGGCGGTGTCGTCATGCGGGCACCTCCTGCGTGTGGGCTGGGTTGCGATAGTACCCGCGGCGGTAGCCGTACCACAGCCGAAATCCCAGGATCAGCAACGATGGCAGCAAGAACCATTGCGGGCGGGTCAGATCCAGCCACACGGTCTCGTTCTCGCGGACGAACTCGACGAGGAAGCGGAACACCGCGTAACCGGCGATGTAGAGCACGAACAGTTCACCGGGCCTGCCGATGCGGGGGCGCAGCCACAGCAACACCGCGAATGCGGCGAGCTGGAAGGCGATCTCGTAGAGAAATGACGGGTGCATGGCGGCACCGGTGAGGCACCCGGGGCATTCGGGGACATCGGCCGGTGCGTGGATGCCCCACGGCAGGGTGGTCGGCCGACCGGGGGCTTCGGTGAGGTGGCAGCCGATGCGGCCGATCGCCATGCCGAGCGCGACCGCGGGGGCGAACAGGTCGCCGGTCTTGCCGCGATAACCCCCGAGACGCTTGGCGATGAGCACCCCGAGGTAGGCGCCGAGCAGTCCGCCGAGAATGCTGCGCGAGCCGAACTGCCAGGCCTGCGCCAGGCTCGGATTCGCACTGAAATCCAGGTGGCGCACCCACCCGGTCAGCCTCATCCCGATCGCGCCGCCGATCAGCGCCCCGGCCGCGGCCACCACGGACTGCTCGTTGACCGCGCCGCGCCGGCGCGCCTCGGCCACGAACACCAGCAGTGCGGCGGACACCCCGAGCGCGACGAACAGGTTGTGCACCCCGACGCTGAGAGGCCCCAGGTGCCACTGCGCAGTCACCTGCCGAACCTAACCCGCGGCGGGTTCACCCGGCCAGCGACAGTCCCGCGGCGACCGCGAATCCCAGCACGGCCGCCAGTCCGGCGTTCTCGCCTGCCTTCTCGGTGGCCTCGGGGATCATCGAGCCCACCAGCATGACGAGCAAGGCTCCGGCGGCGAAACCGTTGATCCCGCCCTGCAATTGGGCGCCGGCGACGTTCTGCAGCTGATAGCCGCCGACGGTGGCCACCGCGCACAGGGCGGCGATCGCGGCCCAGCCGCCCACGATGTGTCGCTGGCCGAGCCGATGGCCTCGGGCAGGTTGGACACGAAGATGGACACCACCAGGGCCAGGCTGACGCCGGCACCGGTGGCGATGCCGATGCCGAGCGCGGCCTGTTCGGGAATGCCGTCGAGTAGCGCACCGAGCAGCAAGGGCAGTCCAGCGGTCTGGGTTCCCTTGCGGCCCATGCGATCTACCGCCTTGTCGGCGAGATAGAACACCACCGCCCCGATGGCCAGGCCCAGTGCCACGGCCCAGGCGCCGCTGGCCCGGAAGCCCTCCTCGGCGAGTTCGAAGGAGATGCTGGAGATGAGTGCCCCGGCGCCGAAGCCGAGGACCAGACCGACGAGGCGCTTGTTCCAGTCGCGCACCACGCCGGCGATGGCGCCGACGAGCAGGGAGGAAGCAGCGACCAGACCCCAGGTCAGCGCGGTGAGCACAGCCGCAGCATAAGGCAGCGCCGGCCCGGAACCGGGGAACTGGAGGCGGTGGTGAGAAGAATGACGAAGCGCGACAGCGCGAGATCGCACGACCGATCGGTGCGATCGATGAGGCTATAGCCCGATGACCGGGCGGCTGATCCGGTACGAGGTGGTGACCTGCCGCCGGTCACCCGGACGACAGGTCACCGACGGCGTCAGCGCCGCGCGTTGCAGTTCGGGGGGTTTCCGCAGTGGTGGCCACCGTCGCAGGCATTGCAGCGACAGGTGCACGATCCCTTGGTTGCCATGCGCATCGTTGTTCAACTCCTCACTTGTCGGGTGCCACCGGTAGGGCCGGCAGCAAACTCCCGAGTATGGGCGGACATCAACATATAACTACTTCACAATAGTTCGGCCCACGGTGAAAATAAAGGATTCCGGCAATGGCGCGCTGTTTTGCCACACGGCGTGTTTCAGGTCGGCGTGCTGCGGTGAACAGTGGATGAAACTCTTTGTCCGCAGCGGTTTCCGGACTTACGCGATGGTGTCGCGGGCCCCGAGTCGGAGATGCTCGATGTGGTAGATGGCTTCGTCGAGCAGTTGTGCGACGTGGCTGTCGTACAGCCGGTAAACGATGTTGCGGCCGGACCTGTCACCGGTCACGAGGCCGAGCGCCCGCAATAACCGGAGTTGATTGGACACGGCGGGCTGCTCCATGCCTACGGCGGCGGACAACTCGGTGACCGAGCAGGGTGACTCCCGCAGCCGGGTCAGAATCAGCAAGCGGTTGGGGGAGGCCAGGGCCTGTAGCGTCTCGGCGACTTTGGCCGCCGATGCGGCATCGAGGGACGCGGGCGGCGTCGGCCGTCCCTCAACTCCGTGTCCCATGGCATTCATTCAAGCATGTGGATCAAGACATTGGTGATACATTTCAATCTCTACATGTATAAAGGTGTGCGTTGTTGCATCTGACGGGAGACGTTTCATGACCGCACTGGCGCCAACGCCGGCACGCAGCCGTCCCGTGCCGCCACCGCGTCGGTCGTTGGGCTGGCTGTGGTCGGTGGCCTCGGTGCGGTGGGCCGCCGCAGCGATGGTCCTGTTCCTGGCCGGGCTGGCCGCGCAACTCTTGGGGGCACCGGAACCGGTGTGGTGGGCGCTGTATCTGGCCTGCTACGCCACCGGCGGGTGGGAACCCGCGTGGGCGGGAGTGCAGGCGCTGCGCGAGCGCACGCTGGACGTCGATCTGCTGATGATCCTGGCGGCGATCGGTGCGGCAGCCATCGGGCAGGTGTTCGACGGCGCGCTGTTGATCGTCATCTTCGCGACGTCGGGCGCGTTGGAGGACGTGGCCACCGCACGCACCGAACGTTCGGTGCGGGGTCTGCTCGACCTCGCCCCCGCGGACGCGACTCTGCTGGACAGCGACGGCGCCCAGCGCGTCGTCGCCGCAGAGGCATTGCGGCCCGGCGACCAGATCCTCATCCGGCCCGGAGAGCGGATTTCGGCTGACGGCACCGTGTTCGGTGGATCCTCGGACGTCGACCAGTCCTCGATCACCGGTGAACCGCTGCCGGTCACCAAACAGATCGGTGACGACGTCTTCGCCGGAACGCTCAACACCTCCGGAGCGCTGCAGGTCACCGTCACCCAAGACCCCTCCAGCACGGTGATGGCCCGCATCGTGGCGGCCGTCGCCGAGGCCTCGGCGACCAAGGCTTCGACCCAGCTGTTCATCGAGAAGGTCGAGCAGCGCTATTCGGTGATCGTCGTGGCGGCCACCCTGGCACTGTTCGCGATACCGTTGGCACTGGGCGCCGATCTGCGCTCAACTCTGTTGCGCGCCATGACTTTCATGATCGTGGCCTCGCCGTGCGCGGTCGTTCTCGCCACCATGCCGCCCCTGCTGTGCGCGATAGCCAATGCCAGCCGCCGCGGTGTGCTGGTGAAATCCGCGGTCGCGATGGAGCGGCTGGCCGATACGCACGTCGTCGTGCTCGACAAGACCGGAACCCTGACCACCGGCGCGCCCCAGGTAGCGCACGTGGTTCCCCTGGACGGCACCGACGTGGACCGTCTACTCGCAACTGCCGCTGCCGCAGAGCAATTCAGCGAACATCCGATCGGGCGGGCCGTCGTCGCCGAGGCGACAACCCGCGCCGTCGCGGTGCCGGAAGCGACCGGTTTCGCCGCGCAAGCGGGCCGCGGGGTCCGCGCGATCGTCGACGGACGCCCGGTCGAGGTACTCAGCCCGGCGGCCTATGCGGGTCCGCAGGTCCCGACCGTGGCCGAGATCGAGGACACCGGGGCGACCGCCGTCGTGGTGACCGTCGACGGCCGGGCGATCGGGATACTGGGACTGTACGATCAGGCCCGTCCGGGGGCGGTGGCGGCGGTGCAGGCACTGCGTGCGGTCACCGGGTGCTCGCCCGTGCTGCTCACCGGTGACAACCACGCCGCGGCTGTCCGGCTGGCCGGGCAACTGGGCATCGACGATGTGCGGGCCGGATTGCTACCCGAAGACAAGGCTGCCGCGGTCCGGGAGTTTGAATCAGCCGGGCGGCGCGTGCTCATGGTGGGCGACGGGGTCAACGACGCGCCGGCCATGGCGTCCGCGCATTCCTCGATGGCGATGGGGCGCAGCGGTGCCGACCTGACCGTCGACACCGCCGACGTCGTCACCGTCGGCGACGACCTGTCGGCCATCGCCGCGGTGGTCGCGCTCTCCCGGCGGGCCCGGCGGCTGGTGATCGCCAACCTGGTGATCGCGGCCACCGTCATCACCGTCCTGGTGGCGTGGGACCTGTTCGGGCACTTGCCGTTACCGCTGGGCGTGGCCGGCCATGAGGGCTCGACCATCCTGGTCGCCCTCAACGGGCTGCGGCTGCTGAGCAACCGCGCGTGGCCCCGCCTGCCCTAGGGCTCGACGGAAGAGCCTAGGGGCGCAGGACATCCTTGAGGGCGTCGAGCACCGCGGGATCTTCGATGGTGGAAGGCACCGGCTCGTCCAGCCCGTCGGCGATACCCCGCATGGTCTTGCGCAGGATCTTGCCCGAGCGTGTCTTCGGCAGGGCGGCGACCACGTCGACCTTCTTGAAAACCGCGACCGCGCCGATGCTTTCGCGCACCCGATCAACAAGCTCCGAGGTGATGTTGTCCCCGGAAGCCCCGGACTTGAGCACCACGAACCCGCGCGGCACCTGGCCCTTGAGTTCGTCGGCGACACCGATCACCGCACACTCGGCCACCGCGGGATGGTCGGCCAGCACGGCCTCGATCGACCCTGTCGACAACCGGTGCCCGGCAACGTTGATCACGTCGTCGGTGCGGCCCATCACGAACAGGTAGCCGTCGGAGTCCATGTAGCCGCCGTCGCCGGTGAGGTAGTACCCGGTGAACGCCGACAGATACGACGCGACGTAGCGATGGTCGTCGCCCCACAGCGTGGGCAGCGTGCCCGGCGGCAGCGGCAGCTTGATGCAGATGGCGCCTTCCTCACCGGCCTCGCAGCGGGTGCCGTCCGAACGCAGGATCTGCACGTCATAACCCGGCATCGGCACCGTGGCCGATCCGGCCTTGATCGGCAGGGCTTCGACGCCCATCGGGTCGGCGGCGATGGCCCACCCGGTTTCGGTCTGCCACCAGTGGTCGACGACGGGGATGCCGAGTTTGTCGGCGGCCCAGTGGTAGGTGTCGGGGTCGAGGCGTTCGCCGGCCTGGAACAGGTATTTGAGCCCGGACAGGTCGTAATCGGCCAGACGCGAGGCGTCGGGATCTTCTTTCTTGATCGCGCGGATCGCCGTCGGGGCGGTGAACAGCGCCTTGACGCCGTATTCGGCGGCCACCCGCCAGAACGCCCCGGCATCAGGCGTTCCGATCGGTTTGCCTTCGTAGAGAACGGTTGTCGCGCCCAGCAGCAACGGCGCGTACACGATGTAGGAGTGGCCGACCACCCAGCCGACGTCGGAGGCCGCCCAGAACACGTCGCCGGGTGCCACGTCGTAGATGTGGCGCATGCTCCACAGCAGGGCCACCGCGTGCCCGCCGTTGTCGCGGACGATGCCCTTGGGTTTACCGGTGGTGCCCGAGGTGTACAGCACATACAGCGGGTCGGTGGCGGCCACCGGCACCGGATCGGCCGGTGCGGCGTCGGCCACCAGCTGCTGCCAGTCGTGATCGCGCCCGTCGACGAGTTCGCAGGGACACTGTTCGCGCTGCAGGATGACGCATGCGGTGGGCTTGTGCTCGGCGATCTGCAGGGCCGCGTCCAGCATGGGTTTGTACTCGACGATGCGCGTCGGTTCGATGCCGCAGGACGCGCTGACCACGACCACCGGCCGGGCATCGTCGATACGGGTGGCCAGCTCATTGGCGGCGAACCCGCCGAACACCACCGAGTGGACCGCGCCGAGCCGGGCGCACGCCAGCATCGCGATGACGGCCTCGGGGACCATCGGCATGTAGATCACCACAAGATCGCCCTTGTTGACGCCGAGGCCCCGCAAGGCCCCGGCGAACCGGGCAGTGGCGTCGCGCAATTCGCGGTAGGTGTAGGTGGCCTTGGTGCCGGTGACGGGAGAGTCGTAGATCAGGGCGGTCTGATCACCGCGCTCGGTGACGTGGCGGTCCAGGGCGTTGGCGCAGGTGTTGAGCTCCCCGTCGGGGAACCACCGGTAGAACGGCGGGTTGGTGTCGTCGAGAATGCGCTGCGGCTCGGACGTCCAGGTCACCGCCTTGGCGGCGTCGGCCCAGAAGGTGGCTGGGTCGCTGAGGCTGGCTGTGAACAGATCGCGGTAACCGGACATAGCGCAAACCGTAATCTGCGTCACTTCCAAACCCGGCACTACTTCGCAAATGATCGACAAACGGTGGCCTTTTGTCTGCGGGCGGCAGCCACGTTTGACTTGGCCGCTGCCGGGTAGCCCAGCGACCATGGGTGAAACACGACCGCTGGCGATGGTGACGGGTGCCTCGAGCGGCATCGGATGGGAGCTGGCCAAACTGCTGGCCGCCGACGGCTACGACCTGGTCTTGGTCGCGGACGAGGAAGCCGTTGATGCCCGCGCCGAGGAACTCGGGTCGAGCGGGGTCAGTGCCCGCGCGATCCGGGTGGATCTTCGCAACCCCGACGACGTCGATCAGCTCTACTACGCCGTCATCCAGGGCGCCACCGACGGCACGCGCCACCTCGACGTGGCCGTGCTGAACGCCGGTGCGGGCCGCGCCGGCCCGTTCGTCGAGGGGGATCTGGACACCGACCTGGGGATCATCGACCTCAACGTGCGCTCCACCACCCAGCTGGCCAAGCTGGTGCTGCGCGACATGGCGGCACGAGGGGCGGGCAAGGTGCTGTTCACCTCGTCGATCGCCGCCACGATGCCCGGTTCGCTGCAAACCGTCTACAACGCCTCGAAATCGTTCGTCCAGTCGCTGTCCGAAGCGCTACATGACGAGTTCCGCGACACGGACATCACCGTCACGGCGCTCATGCCGGGTCCCACCGACACCAACTTCTTCCGACGCGGCGGCATGCTGGACACCGTGGTCGGCCAGATGCCCAAGGACGATCCGGCCGAGGTCGCCAAGCAGGGATATGAAGCGCTGATGAGCGGCCGTCGCAAGGTGGTCGCCGAGTCCGTGTCCTCCAAGGCGATGGGCCTGGCCAACCGGGTGTTGCCGGATTCGGTCAAAGCCGCGGCGAGCCGGCTCATCTCCAGTCCGGCGGGACGGCACTGAACCTGAAAGGCCTGTGCACCATGGAATCTTCCCCGGCAGCAGTGGACAGTTCACTCACCGTCAAACGCGATACGACAGCGACCCGCAAGCAGGTGTGGGATGTCGTCGCCGACGGGTGGACGTATTCGCAGTGGGTGGTGGGCAATACGCGGATGCGTGCGGTGGATCCGAACTGGCCCGCCCCGGGCAGTCTGATCCACCACACGATCGGCATCTGGCCGGTCGTGGTCAATGACGAGACCGAGGTCGAATCCTGTACGCCGGGTGAGGAACTCGTGCTCCTGGCCAAGACCCGCCCGTTCGGGATGGCCCGCATCGTCTTGCGTCTCGCGGATACCCCCACGGGATCACGCATCGAGATGGCGGAGGTGCCGGTCGGTGGGCCGCTGAACTGGATCCCGCGGCGGCTGGCGCTGATGGCCGTCTACCCTCGCAACCGGGAATGCACCGAACGCTTGGTGGCCCTGGCCGAACGTCGGACCGAGCCGGAATGATCCGTGACACCGCCGACGCCGTGGTGATCGGGGCCGGGCACAACGGGCTGGTGGCCGCGGCGATGCTGGCCGACGCGGGCTGGGACGTGGTGGTTTTGGAGGCGCAGCCCGTGCCCGGGGGAGCGGTGAAGAGCGCCGAACTCTTCCCGGGCTATGTCAGTGACCTCTACAGCGCGTTCTATCCGTTGTCGGTGGTGTCCCCGGCGCTGGCCGCGCTGCATCTTGAGGACCATGGGCTGCAGTGGACGCATGCTCCCGCGGTGGTCGGGCACGCACGGTCGGCCGATGATGATGATGCCCCGGTGATCTATCGCGAACTGGACCGCACCGCAAGCGAGTTGGAGCGACGCACGCCGGGTGACGGCCGGCGCTGGTACGCACTCTTCGAACAGTGGGAGCAGATCCGCGACGGACTCATCTCGGCTCTGTTCGCACCGTTTCCTCCGGTGCGCGGGGTGGTCGGGTTGTTGCGCGCGCTGGGTACGGCCGAGGCGCTGCGTCTGGCCCACGCGTTGCTGTTGCCGGCGGGCGTGCTGGCCGATCGGTTGTTCATCGGCGACGCGGCCCGATTGTTGCTGCTGGGCAACGCGATGCATGCGGATGTGCCGATCGATGCACCGGGCAGTGGGGTGATGGGTTACCTGCTGTTGATGATGGCCCAGGACCGCGGCTGGCCGGTACCGGTGGGTGGCGCCGGCCAGTTGGCGACGGCACTCGTGAACCGGGCGCGCTCGGCCGGGGCCCGCATCGAATGCGACCGACGGGTCGAGCGGATCGAGGTCAGCGGCGGTCGGGCGGTCGCCGTGCATACCGCTGACGGGGCCTCGGTGCGGGTACGCCGGGCGGTGATCGCCGATACCTCCGCGCCACGGCTCTATCGGGACCTGCTGCCCGTACAGGCCGTGCCTGCCGCCGTGACCGAGAGCATGAGCCACTTTGTCTGGGATACACCGGTTTTGAAGGTGAATTACGCGCTCGACGCGCCGGTGCCGTGGAAGTCCAAGAGTCTGAACGACGCGGGCACCGTACATCTGGGCGCTGATCGCGACGGCTTGATCCGCTGGATGGCCGACCTGAACACCGCGACCCTTCCCGAGCATCCCTTCATGTTGTTCGGCCAGATGTCGACCGCCGATCCCAGCCGGTCACCGGCAGGTGCCGAGAGTGCTTGGGCCTACACGCACCTGCCACGCGAGCTGGCAGACGATGCGTCCGCGGAACGCCTGGCCGAGACGGTAAGCCAGGTGCTCGAGGACCACGCTCCCGGCTTCGCCGACCACGTCGTCGCCACCAGTATCCAGCGTCCGTCGGATCTGCAGGCCGGCGACGCGAACCTGCACACCGGCGCGGTCAACGGCGGGACCTCGCAGCTGTTCCAGCAGTTGATCTTCCGGCCGGCGCCCGGTTTCGGCCGGGCCGAGACGCCGGTGCCCAATGTCTACCTCGGCAGCGCGGGAGCCACGCCCGGTGGCGGGGTGCACGGCATCTGCGGCCGCAATGCCGCCCGGGCCGCACTGGCCGACGACGGCATGCTCGGGTGGCCGCGCCGGCGCCTCAGCCGCGCGGTCCTTGCGCTCACCGCGGGCTCTCGGTAGCCCTTCCTCGCGGAGGGGAAGTCATTCCTGGAAGCGGTATCCCATCCCGGCCTCGGTCAGCAGGTGCACCGGATGGGACGGATCGTCTTCGAGCTTGCGGCGCAGCTGGGCCAGATAGACCCGCAGATAGTGAGTTTCCTTCGCGTAGGCCGGCCCCCACACCTCACGCAGCAGCTCTTCGCGGCCCACCAACTTGCCGCGGTTGCGCACCAGCATCTCCAACATGCCCCACTCGGTGGGCGTCAGATGCACCTCGTGGTTGTTCTTGGTCACCTTCTTGGCCGCGAGGTCGACGGTGAACGATGAGGTTTCGATGACGGGTTCGTCGGTTTCCGACGCCGCCGCACCGCGACGCACGGCGGCGCGCAGCCGGGCCAGAAATTCGTCCATACCAAAGGGTTTGGTGACGTAGTCGTCGGCACCGGCGTCGAGCGCCTCGACCTTGTCGGACGAGTCGGTGCGGGCCGAGAGCACGATCACCGGTGCCGACAGCCAACCGCGAAGCCCGGCCAGCACCTCGATGCCCGACATGTCCGGCAGACCCAGGTCGAGCACGATCACATCGGGCCGGTGATCGGCGGCGGCGCGCAGGCCCTGCCCGCCGTTGGTGGCGGTGTCGACCTCATAGCCGCGCACCGACAGGTTGATCCGCAGCGCACGGAGAATCTGCGGTTCGTCGTCGATCACGAGCACGCGGGTCTTGGCGGCGTTGGTGGGTGTCATGCCGGTTCGTCCTTTGGTGGTGCAGCAAGGTCGATTTCGACGGTCAGGCCACCGCCGGGAGTATCGGTCGCCGAGATGGTGCCGCCCATGGCCTCGACGAAGCCCCGGGCGACGGACAGGCCCAGCCCGACGCCGATGGTGGTGTTGTGATCGCCGAGGCGCTGGAACGGTGCGAAGAGTTGTTCCTCGGCTCCGCGCGGCATTCCGGGCCCCTCGTCGATCACCGCGATCAGTACCCGGTCGGCGACCTTCCCGGCGCTGACCCGGATGGGGCCGTCGGGTGCATAGCGCAGCGCGTTGTCGATCAGATTGGCCAGCACCCGCTCGAGCAGTCCGGCGTCGGCCATGGCGACGGCATCGCCGACTTCGACCTTCACCCGGTCCAGACCCTCACGGGTGAACCCGGTGGCGCCCTTGCTGATTCCCAGCAGCGCGCGCTGGGTCGTCTCCTCCAGGTATACCCGGCGCAACTCGGGGCGGACCACGCCGGCCGACAGCCGTGAGGAGTCCAGCAGGTTGCCGACGAGCGCGGTGAGCGCATCGATGGACTCTTCGATGGTGGCCAACAGTTCCGCGGTGTCCTCGGCGGAGAAGTCGATGTCCTCGCTGCGCAGGCTCGATGCCGCCGCCTTGGCCGCGGCCAGCGGCGTGCGCAGGTCGTGGCTGACTGCCGACAGCAGGGACCGGCGCAGCTCGTCGGCCTGCGCGATGGCCGCTGCCTTGCTGGCCTCCTCGGTGAGCTCGCGTTGTTTGACTAGTCCGGCAGCCTGTTTGGCGACGGCACTGAGCACGCGGCGATCCCGCGCGGCCAGTTTGCGTCCGGCCATCAGCAGCCAGAACTCGTCGTCGCCGACTTCGATCGCGGTGTCGGCGGTGTCCACCTCGGCGCACGGTTTCGTGCCGACGCACGCCACGATCTCCGTGGTGCCGTCGTGTTCGCGCAGCAGGCTCACCGCGCGTTGGGAGTACGTCTCCCGCAGCCGTTCCAGCAGGGTGGTCAGGTCGGCACCGCGCAGCACCGAACCGGCGAACAGCGTCAGCAGTTCGGCTTCCTGCGAGGCCTTCCTGGCTTCGCGGGCCCGGCTCGCCGCACCGTCGACCAGCGCGGCGACCGCCACCGCGACGAGCAGCAGCACGACGACGGTGACGGCACTGTCGGGTTCGGAGATGGTGAACGTGTGGCGCGGGTCGACCAGGAAGTAGTTCAGCAGCAGCCCGGACAGCAGGGCCGAGAGTCCGGCGGGCGCAACGCCACCGAGCAGCGCGACGATCAGCACACCGATGAAGAACAGGGCACTCTCGCCGCTGACCCCGAGATACGGGTCCAGCAAGGTCACGATCGCCAGGCAGATCGCGGTCGGAACCACCAGGCTGGCAAGCCAGGACGCGATGTGGCGCTGACGGGGCGTGGCCGTCGACCAGCCGTACCCACGGCGGGCCTGCTCATGGGTCACCATGTGGACGTCGATCTTGCCGGACTGCTGCACGACGACGGCGCCGATGCCCTCGTCGAACATCCGGGCCCACCGGGACCGCCGCGACGTGCCGAGCACCAGCTGGGTGGCGTTGCGTTCGCGCGCGAAATCCAGGAGCGCCGCGGGCACATCGTCGCCGACGACGGTGTGCAGGGTGGCGCCCAGGCTCAGCGCAAGCTCCCGCACCTTGCCCATTTGGGGTGCCGAGACCCCGGAGAGTCCGTCGCCGCGGACGACGTGCACCACCATCAGCTCGGCGCTGGATTTCGAGGCGATGCGGGATGCCCTGCGTACCAGGGTTTCCGACTCGGGCCCGCCGGTGACGGCGACCACCACGCGTTCGCGGGCCTCCCACGTGTCGGTGATCTTGTTGTCGGCACGGTATTTGGCCAGTGCGGCATCAACCTGGTCGGCCAGCCACAGCAGCGCCAGTTCGCGCAGGGCGGTGAGGTTTCCGCGCCGGAAGTAGTTGGACAATGCGGCGTCGACGCGTTCGGGTGCGTACACGTTGCCGTGGGACAGCCTGCGGCGCAGCGCTTCCGGCGTGATGTCGACCAGTTCGATCTGGTCGGCCGCCCGGACCACCTCGTCGGGAACCTTCTCCTGCTGCTCGATTCCGGTGATCTGGGTGACGACGTCGTTGAGGCTCTCCAGGTGCTGGACGTTGACCGTCGAGATCACGGTGATCCCGGCGTCGAGCAGTTCTTCGACGTCCTGCCAGCGCTTGGGGTTTTTGCTGCCCGGGGTGTTCGTGTGGGCGAGCTCGTCGACCAGCACCACCTGCGGGTGGCGGGCCAGCACCGCGGCCACGTCGAGTTCGGGGAAGCGGCCTCCCCGGTACTCGACGTAGCGCGGCGGGATGGTCTCGATGCCGTCGAGCAGATCGGCGGTTTTCTTGCGACCGTGCGTTTCGACCACCGCGGCAACCACGTCGGTGCCGCGTTCCAGCCTGCGGTGCGCCTCTCCGAGCATCGCGTAGGTCTTTCCCACGCCGGGAGCCGCGCCCAGATATATGCGCAGCTCACCGCGTTTGGTGGGGCTGGACGACGGCGTATTCACAAGACCATCATCCTCGTGCCTACAGCGCGTCGAGGGCGATGTTGAGTTCGAGCACGTTGACCCGCGGTTCGCCGAAGAAGCCCAGGGTGCGTCCGTCGGTGTGCTGGGCCACCATGGAGCGCACCTGGTCGGGGTCGAGTCCACGCGCCTTGGCCACGCGATTGACCTGCAGATCGGCGTAGGCCGGCGAGATGTGCGGGTCCAGCCCGCTGCCGCTGGCGGTGACGGCATCGGCCGGGACGGCGGGGTCGGCCGGGGCGCTGCCGCGGATCGGCACGATCAGACCGGCGCTGTAGTCCTCGCCCGCCTTGGCGCATTCCACCCGTACGCCCTCATACGTGTTGAGGAACGGGGTCTTGGTGGTGTCGCACGGCTCGTTGACGCTGACGACCTGTGTCGGGTGCACCACGTTTCCGCGCGCGTCCCGTGGCCCGATCACCGACAGCACCGCCCCGACACCGCCTCCGGTGCAGAACGGCCGGGCGCCGTCGACGCCGTCGAGTTCGCCGACGGCCGCGCTGCGCGAGCACACCAGGGTGAGCAGGCTCGGCTTGTCCGGTGTATCGACGATGCTCTCGGGGCCGAGGTTGCTGGCGCTGGTGGCCATCGGGTCATACCCGTCACCGGCCGCCGACGGCCGGCTCTGGAAGTAGCGGGGCAGGGGATTGCCGTCGGCGTCGGTGAAGGACTGTCCGATCAGGCTGCTGCCCACCGGCTTTCCGTTCGCCTCGAGCAACGACCCGTCGGCCTTGTCGCGCAGCCCTGGGAGCTGGGCCACCAGCCAGATGAAGACCGGATAGCCGATACCCAGGATCACGGTGAGCACCAGCAGGGCCCGCAGGGCGGCTGCATGTTGGCGGAGCAGGTTGGAGAATTTCATGTCACATTCCCGGGAAGAGTTGGACGACGAGGTCGATCAGCTTGATGCCGATGAACGGCGCGATGATGCCGCCGAGGCCGTAGACGTACAGGTTGCGGCTCAACAGCTTGGACGCGCTGCTCGGGGTGTATCGGACACCCTTGAGCGCCAAAGGAATCAGCGCCACGATGATGATCGCGTTGAAGATCACCGCGGACAGGATCGCCGATTGCGGGCTGTGCAGCCGCATGATGTTCAGCAGATCCAGGCCGGGGAACAGGGCCACGAACAACGCCGGGATGATCGCGAAGTACTTCGCGATGTCGTTGGCGATGGAGAACGTGGTCAGCGCCCCGCGGGTGATCAGCAGCTGCTTGCCGATCTCGACGATCTCGATGAGCTTGGTCGGGTCGGAGTCCAGATCGACCATGTTGCCGGCCTCTTTGGCCGCCGAGGTACCGCTGTTCATCGCGACGCCGACGTCGGCCTGGGCCAGGGCGGGCGCATCGTTGGTACCGTCACCGGTCATCGCGACGAGCTTGCCGCCGGCCTGCTCCTTCTTGATCAGCGCCATCTTGTCCTCGGGCGTGGCCTCGGCGAGGAAGTCGTCCACACCGGCCTCGTCGGCGATGGCCTTGGCGGTCAACGGATTGTCTCCGGTGATCATCACGGTGCGGATGCCCATGCGGCGCATCTCGTCGAAGCGTTCCCGCATGCCCTGCTTGACGACGTCCTTGAGGTGGATGACGCCGAGCACCTCGGCTTTGCCGTCCACCACGTGGCCGACCGCCAGCGGAGTGCCGCCCGCAGCGGAGATTCCGTCGACGATGTCGCCGAGCTGGGTCGGCACCCGGCCGCCTTCGGAGCGGATCCATTCGGCAACCGCGCCCGTGGCACCCTTGCGCAGGCGATGGTCGCCGGACAGGTCGACACCCGACATCCGGGTGTTGGCACTGAATTCCACCCAGTGCGCCTGGTCGAGTTCCCCGGGTGTGCGGCCGCGCAGGCCGTACTCCTGCTTGGCGAACACCACGATGGAGCGACCCTCGGGCGTCTCGTCGGCCAGGCTGGACAGCTGCGCCGCATCAGCGAGCTGCTCAGGCGTCACGCCGGACAACGGCACGAACGCCGCGGCCTGGCGGTTGCCGAGGGTGATGGTTCCGGTCTTGTCGAGCAGCAGCGTGTTGACGTCACCGGCGGCCTCGACAGCGCGGCCGGACATGGCCAGCACGTTGCGCTGTACCAGCCGGTCCATGCCGGCGATGCCGATCGCCGAGAGCAGGGCGCCGATCGTGGTCGGGATCAGACACACCAGCAGCGACACCATGACGATGCCCGAGATGCCGTTTCCGTTGAGCGCCAGGGTGTCTGCGACGCCGGGGTTGTTGGCCTTGGAGAAGATGGCCAGCGGCTGCAGGGTGGCGACGGCGAAGACGAAGATGATCGTCAACGAGGCCAGCAGGATGTTCAGCGCGATCTCGTTGGGGGTCTTCTGCCGGTTGGCGCCCTCGACGAGGTTGATCATCCGGTCGATGAAGCTCTCTCCGGGCTTCTGGGTGATCTGGATGACGATGCGGTCGGACAGCACCGTGGTGCCGCCGGTGACGGCGCTCCGGTCGCCACCCGACTCGCGGATGACCGGTGCCGATTCACCGGTGATCGCCGATTCATCCACCGAGGCAATGCCTTCCACGACATCGCCGTCGCCGGGGATGACCTGGCCGGCCTCGACCACCACGACGTCGCCCTGCTGCAGCAGCGGAGCGGCGACCTCTTCTTCGTGACCTGGTGTGCCCGGTGACCAGCCGGTGAGCCGGCGGGCCATGGTGGACGTCTTGGTCTTGCGCAGCGATTCGGCCTGGGCCTTACCGCGGCCCTCGGCGACGGCCTCGGCCAGGTTGGCGAAGATCACCGTGAGCCACAGCCAGACGACGATCAACCCGGAGAACCAGGACGGGTTGAGGACGGCCAGGATGGTGCTCCAGACGGCGCCGATCTCGACGATGAACATCACGGGGTTGCGCCACAGCGTGCGCGGGTCGAGCTTGCGCAGCGCATCCGGGGTCGATTTCCACAGCATCTTCGGGTCGAGCAGGCCGCCGCTGATTCGCTTGCTTTTTGTCACGCTGGAGTGGCTGCCGCCGTCGGCAGCCACTCTGGCGTGACGCTCGGCGACGGGGGAGGAGTGAACGCTTGGCATTTCAGTGAATTCCTTCAGCAAGGGGCCCGAGCGCGAGCATGGGCAGGAAGGTGAGGGCGACCAGGATCAGCGTGACGCCGGCGACCATGCCGACGAACTGGGGTCGATGGGTGGGCAGCGTGCCGATGGACTCGGGCGTCTTGCCCTGCTTGGCAAGCGATCCGGCGAGCGCCAGCACGAAGATGATCGGCAGGAACCGGCCGAACACCATCGCCAGGCCGAGCGCGGTGTTGTACCACTCGGTGTTGACGCTGATTCCGGCGAAGGCCGAACCGTTGTTGTTGGCCGCGGAGGTGAAGGCGTACAGCACTTCCGACAAGCCGTGCGGTCCGGTGTTGAGCATGCCCGCCCGTTGGCCCGGCATCGCCATCGCCACCGCGGTGCCGGTCAGCACGAGCAACGGTGTGATCAGGAAATACGTTGCGGCCAGCTTGATCTCCCGCGGGGTGATCTTCTTGCCAAGGTATTCCGGTGTGCGCCCGACCATCAGGCCCGCGACGAACACTGTGATGATCGCCAGCACCAGCATGCCGTACAGACCGGAGCCGACACCACCGGGCGCCACCTCGCCGAGCTGCATGTTGAACATCGTGATCAGGCCGCCGAGGCTGGTGTAGGAGTCGTGGAACGAGTCCACCGCACCAGTCGACGTCAGCGTCGTCGCATCCGCGAACACCGCCGAGTTGGCGATGCCGAACCGCTGCTCGACACCTTCCATCGCCGCGCCGGCCGCGGTGGGCACGGTGCCGTGGGCCTGCAGCTGGAACAGCATCATCAGGCTGACGCTGATCGTCGCGATCACTCCCATCGCCGCGGCGATCGCATAGCCCTGCTTGGGGCTGCCGACCATGCGGCCGAAGGTGCGCGGCAGCGAGAACGGGATCATGAGGATCAGGAAGATCTCCACCCAGTTGGTCCAGGTGGTGGGATTCTCGAACGGATGCGCGGAGTTGGCGTTGAAGAAGCCGCCGCCGTTGGTACCGAGGAGCTTGATCACTTCCTGGCTGGCCACCGGGCCGCCGGGGATGGTCTGGGTGCCGCCGACTAGCGTGTTGACCATCTCGCTGTGCAGCGCGAAGTTCTGGATGGCGCCGCCGCCGACCAGGATCAGCGCGCCGATGACCGAAATCGGCAGCAGTATACGGAGATTGCCGCGAACCAGGTCGACCCAGAAGTTGCCGAGGTCGCCGGTGTTGCGCCGGACCAGGCCGCGGACGAAAGCCATTGCCACGGCCATGCCGACGGCGGCCGAGACGAAGTTCTGCACGGCCAGGCCGGCCATCTGCACCAGATGGCCCTGGGTGGATTCACCCGAGTACGCCTGCCAGTTCGTGTTCGTCACGAAGCTGATGGCGGTGTTCCAGGCCAGCGCCGGTGTCATCGGGGTGCCCGGATCGTTCAGGTGCAGCGGTAATTTTCCCTGCACCAGCTGCAAGGTGAACAGGAACAGCACGCTGACCGCGGAGAAGGCCAGCACGCTGCGGGCATAGGCGCCCCAGGTCTGCTCGGCCTTCGGGTCGGCACCGATCAGGCGGTAGATGAAGCGTTCAGCACGGGAGTGCTTGTCCGCCGTGTAGACGCGGTACATGTAGTCGCCGAGCGGCACGTGGACCGCCGCCACGGCGGCGATGAGGACGACGAGGAACACGATCCCCGCGGTGGTTGTAGTCACTAGAACCTCTCCGGAAACAGCAGCGCCGCGAAGAGAAACAGCGCGATGAGGATCGCCAGGCCCAGGCCGACGACGTTTTCGTAGCTCACAGTCCCTCGACCAACTTCTGCACCAGGCCCAGCAGCGCGAAGATCGCCACTGTCAGCACGATGAAGACCACTACGGACATGGGTTCTCCAACACGTATTCGGGTCGCCGGATCTCGGCGACTGACCCAGCGTCCGTCTGCGAGGGGTGGCGGGCCACGATCTTTATGTCTTCTTTACGCTCGCCTGCCCGACCTTTACGGGTTCTTTCCCGGGCGCGAGGCAGGCCGTCGTCAGCGGCGTAAAGGTGGCGTCAACAGCGACGGGTTGGGGCGTAGGAAATGCGTAATCGCCGTCGAATTTCTGTGCTGCCGGTTCCTACCGTGTTTCGGGATCATCGCCGCGTGAAGGAGCTGGAGCCATCGACAATCCATCGCTGTGGGGAACGGCAGCCTGGGGTCAGCTGGCCGCGATCGCCGTCCTGGTCGCGTTTCTGCATGTCCCGCTGGGGAATTACATCGCGGCGGTCTACACCTCGCGCACCGATTGGAGCGTGGAGCGGGTGATCTACCGGCTGGTCGGGGTACAGCCCGACGGGCAGCAGCGGTGGACGGGCTATCTCGGTGCGGTGCTGGCCTTTTCAGCTGTAGGTGTGCTGTTGCTGTACGGGATTCTGCTTTTGCAGGTGTATTTGCCCGAACCATGGGGCCATAAAGGGATGACACCGGCCTTTGCGTTCAATACCGCAATTTCATTTACGACCAATACCAGCTGGCAGAATTACCCAGGTGAGGCGACGCTGGGCCACGCCGGTCTGATTGCCGGCCTTGGCGTACAGGCCTTTGCGAGCCTGGCTGTCGGCATGTGCGTCGCGGCGGCGCTGATCCGCGGGCTCGCACAGTATCAGAGCGAGGTGATCGGCAACTTCTGGGTGGATCTGGTGCGCACCGTGGTCCGGATCCTGCTGCCGCTGACGGTGCTCGTCACCCTGATCCTGCTGATTCTCGGCGTCGTCAACAACTTTCACGGGGCGCAGGAGGTCTCGACGATCGCCGGCGGCGGCCAGACGTTGCTCGGCGGTCCGGTGGCCACCTGGGAGTCGATCAAGTTGGTGTCGGGCGACGGTGGCGGTGCCTTCAACGTCAACAGCGCGCATCCCTTCGAAAACCCGAATCCGTTGAGCAACCTCGTGGAAATCGTTGCGATGCTGCTGATTCCGGTGGCATTCTTGCGGACCTTCGGCGTGATGATCGGAGACCGCAAACAAGGTTGGGCGCTGTTCGCCGTCGTCGCATCGCTCTACATCCTGGCGACGGTCGCCCTCGTCGCGGCGACGACGGTGCCGCACGGCACCGTCGTGCAGGCCGTGGGTGCGCCGGTCGAGGGCACCGAGGTGCGGTTCGGCGTGCCCGGCAGCGCCGCATTCGGCCAGGCTGCCACCGCAAGCGGTGACGGGGCGGCGAACTCGTCGTACGACAGTTTCGCCAGCCTCGGCGGCGCGGTGCTGATGCTGAACATGATGCTGGGTGAGGTGGCTCCCGGTGGCGCCGGTAGTGGCGTGTACGGCCTGGTGATGATGGTGTTGCTGGCGGTGTTCCTCGGTGGGCTGATGGTCGGGACCACGCCCGAGTATCTCCGGCAGCGCCTGCAGGCCAGGCACATGAAACTGGTCAGCTTGTACATCCTGGCCCTGCCGATCACGGTACTGGTCGGAACCGCCATCGCCATGGCCATGCCCGGCCAGCGGGCCGCGATGCTCAACTCGGGGTCGCACGGGCTGTCTGAGGTGCTCTACGCCTTCACCAGCTCGGCGGCCAACAACGGCAGTGGCTTCGCCGGATTCAGCGGCAACACCACCTGGTTCAACGTCGCGCTGGCGCTGGCGATGGTCATCGGCCGGTTCGTGCCGATCATCGCGGTCCTCGCTCTCGCAGGGGCTTTCGCCGCCCAGCGGCCCGGTGTCGTCACCGCCGGCACGTTGCGTACCCACACACCGACCTTCGTGGTGTTGACGCTGGCCTCGACCCTGCTGCTGATCGGCTTGGAGTACCTGCCCGCGCTTGTGGTGGGCCCAGTCGCCGACGCGCTGCAGTGAGCGATCAAGGTGACGTCAAAGTTGGCCCGCAAGGTATCAAGAGACCGCTAAAACCCTGGTGGCCTGGCTCAGGCAGCGGGATGGTCAGATGATGACCACCTCTTACCTCGTGCGGCCGCAGACGGTGCTGGACGAGGCGGTGGTGGTCAGGCGCTGTGCATTGTGG
Source organism: Mycolicibacterium neworleansense (assembly GCF_001245615.1). Classification (NCBI taxonomy): domain Bacteria; kingdom Bacillati; phylum Actinomycetota; class Actinomycetes; order Mycobacteriales; family Mycobacteriaceae; genus Mycobacterium; species Mycolicibacterium neworleansense. Next base: position 422,124 of record NZ_CWKH01000003.1, on the reverse strand, counting down.
CGCAGCGCTTTCAAGGGCATGTCGGTGAGCTACCCCGCCGAGCTGCTCGCCTTCGACCCGGCCGCGACATGGATACGCCGGCACCGAGTCACCGTCGACGTCGTGACCGCCGCGGAGTTCAATCTTGCCTTGGCATCGGGTATCCGGCCGGAGCAACTCGTGATGCACCCGCGAAGCGCGGCCGCAATGGCGCGGGCCGGTTTGGGACAGGCGGCCAGGCTTGTCATCGACTCCGATGAGCAGGCTGCGGCCCTGGCCCGCGGTGCCCGCCGGCTTGAGCATGTGTTCGTCGGTGCAGGTGACGGCATGGCGGCGGCGGTCGCCGAGGTGCTCAGCCAGCGGCAGCTCGACCTTGTCGGCCTGCACTGCACAGCTGACCCGTCCCACGATCCCATCGGGCTCGGAGCGCTGCGGGCGACGGTCGCTGACATGGCCAGGATCCGGTGCGGCCATTCGGTGCTGCTGCGCCGGATCAGCCTGGCGGGCTTGGACGGTGGCCTGTTCGGCCTGCAGCCGTGGGCGCTTCGTCGCGTCGCCGAGGCATTCGGTGAGGTCTTGGATGAGCAGTGCGCACGCTACCGTTTACCGCGGCCCGCGCTCACCGTCGCGCCATCCGTCCACGCATTGCTGCCCCCAGACATCAACGCGGCGTGAATGTTTCGATCGTGCGCATCAAGACGCCGCAAGGATTCTGGCCCGGCCGCGGAAGTGGCGGAAGGCTGGAAACAGGCGCACGCGGCACCCGGCCGCGGCGTGGTGAAGAAGAGGTTCTGGTGACACTGACGTCAGGGTTGTGGTCCACATCGGCGGCGGCGTTGCCGCAGTCGCCCGAGCAGGCGGCGATGCGGCGCTGCGCCACGTGGTGCCGCTCGCTCGATCCGGTCGAACTCGCACTGCCGGCCTGGGCGCTACGGGACAACAATGTGGCCAAATGGGCTCGCGATCACGGGTTGACCGTCGAGGTACGCAACGGCCGAGATCTCGCAGCGGCGATCGGGACGGGTATCCATCCGATGCGGCTGGTCGTGCACGCGGACGGGTTCAGTGCCGACGAACTGGTGTTCTGCAGCGCCAATCTAGGGGTCGGCCGGGTGGTGGTGAACAGTGCCGAGCAGATCCACCTGCTGGTGTCGTGTGCTGTGCGGCACCGTCGGCAACGGGTGATCCTCAGTGCTGCGGGTGCTGACGCCGTCACCGCCGTACTGAACGGTCCTCGACTCGATCTTGTCGGTGTGTATCGCGAAATCGATTCGGGCAAAGACTGTTTCACCGCGTTTCCGGAAGTGGTCGGTGACGTGATCGCCGAGATGGCCGACATCCGCCGGACGCATGCGCTGGTGCTCACCCGGGTGTGGGTCGGCGGCGGTGGCTTCGACTTCGCCGTGGGCCCCGACGATCTGTCCGAGCTCGGTCGGTCCATCGAGATGACGCTCGACGATGCGTGTGCGACGCTGCGGTTCCCGCGGCCGGTGGTGGTGGTGTCGGCCGGGCCGGGCGGCCCACGCTAGACCGGTACCCGAAAGCCCTGTACAGGGGCCCCGCAGCGGACATAAATTGAGCCGTGGGCTCCAAACGGCCCCAGAGTCGGCACCACGTCCTGCCAGCGCCGCAAAGGCCGCTGAGAGTCCTTGTTGTCGGCGCTGGGGTCGGTGGCATCTCGATCGCCCGAGGATTGTTGCGGGACGGCCATGACGTCACGGTGTTCGAGCAGCGTCCCGAGGTGCGGGCCGGCGGCGGCGCCGTCACGATCTGGTCCAACGGGGAAACGGTGCTGCGGCAGCTGGGCGTCTACATGGACGGCGCCGGCCAGGAGCTGTCCACCGTGCGGGTGGTGACGTCGACGGGGCGCCCGATGACGACCCTGGATGTGACCGCGATCGTGAACCAGATGGGTGCGCCGGTCCGCATGGTGCCGCGCCGGATCCTGCTCGAACGACTGCTGGAAGGTTTTCCGGCGGAACGGATTCGGTGCCACATGCAGGCGGTCGGCGTCGCGAACGGCAGTCGCGGTGTTCGCGTCGATTTCGCCGATGGAAGTTGGGCGGACGGCGATCTGGTGATCGGCGCGGACGGCCTGCACTCCAAGGTCCGCGAGATCGTCGGCGCACTGCACGCGGAGCCCACGGGCTGGTGCAGCTGGCAAGGATTGGCCGCACTCCCGGAGGCGGCCGATCGGCACGTCGCTTTCGTCATCGTCGGGGAGCACGGAAACCTCGGTTTGTGGCCTGCCGGGGACACCGAGGTGCAGTGGTGGTTCGACCTGCCGTGGTCGCCCGACTTCGTGCGGCCGGAACGCCCTATCGAGGTGATCCGCGCCAATTTCACGGGATGGTCGCCCTTGGTTGATCAGGTACTCGCGACGTTGACCGACGCTGATCTGGCGCGCTCGCCCTATCCGCATTTCCGCCATCCCATTCCCGGTCCGGGCCATGGCGCGCTGACGTTGCTGGGCGATGCGGCGCACACGATGCCGCCGACCCTCGCGCAAGGCACCAACCAGGCGTTGCTCGACACGATGGTGTTGTGCAAGGCGATCGCGGACTTCCACCGCGGCGCCAACGGCGATCTCCCCGGTGCGCTGCGCTGGTACGAGAAGACTCGTCGGCGCCGGGTCGCCGCGGTGTCACGGGTGGCCTCGCTGCAGGTATCGCACGGCGAGACCGTGCTGCGGCCGGCCGCGATGGTCCCGGATCGAATGATGACCTGGGTGTTGGCGACGTTCCTGCGGGTGGTGAGCCACCGCCGGATGGCTGCGGCGATCAGCCGGGATCTCGCCGCGGCGACAGCGGGCAGTGATGAACATGCCCGCTGAGCCCGTACGGGTGCGGGGCGCGATCGACGCGCCCTCGAGCCGGCTGTGGCTCGTCAAATGGTGTGTGCTGGCGGTGCCGCACTATCCGATATTGATCGGGCTGTACCTCGTCTATCCACTGGTGACCGTCGCTGCCGGTGTCGCGATCTTGTTCACCGGCCGATATCCGCGCGCCCTATTCGATTTCAACGTCGGGGTGTTGCGCTGGTCGTGGCGCGTGATGAATTACCGGTTCCCGATGAACACCACGGACAAGTACCCGCCGTTCAGCCTCAAACCCCGCGCCGACTATCCGGGGGATCTCGAGGTCGACTATCCCGAGCAACTCTCCCGGTGGGCGGTTCTGGTCAAGTGGTGGCTGCTGGCGCTTCCGCAGATCATCATGTGCTGGGCGATGGAGGCGCTGCTGCAAGTACTTTGCGTCATCTCCGCGGTGCGCCTGTTGGCCCGAGGGACGGTCTCGGAAGACATGTTCGACCTGCTGATGGGCATGGTGCGGTGGCGGTATCGCGTCGCCGTCTACGTGTCGCTGATGACCGACGAATATCCACCGTTTCGACTGGATCTTGGATCAAAGGCTTGAAGCACCGTAACCCGTTGTTCCCGTACGTATATCGGCTCGGTATGCCGGTGTTCGACAGGCTGTTCTATCGCCGGTACCGCCGGTCGGCGATGAGCCATGCCACGGGCCGGTTGCTCATGGTCGGGCTCGGGCCGGGAACCGATCTGCTGTTCCTGCCTGCGGCGGTGACGTCGGTCGCAGCCGTGGAGCCGGATGCGACGATGCGGCGGATGGCACGCGCGCTGGCCCGGCGCCGCGGTATCGACGTCGATGTTGTCGCCGCGTCAGGTGAGTCGATTCCGTTCCCGGACAACAGTTTCGACTCGGTTCACGTCGGCCTGGTGCTGTGTTCGGTCGACGACGTGGCGGCCACGCTCAGCGAGATCCGGCGCGTGCTGACGCCCGATGGCCGATTGGTCGTGCTGGAACACGTCCGCGGTGAAGGCTTGATGGGGCGATTCCAGGATCTGATCGCCAGGCCGTGGGCGTGGCTGTCGTCGGGCTGTCGGCCGAACCGCCGCACCGTCGATGCGATTGCCGCAGCGGGATTCGAGACCAGCGGGCTGCGCAGCACCCGGTGGACGCTGGTGCCGCCGCCGTGCACGCCACATCTGCAGGGCGTCGCGACTATTCGACGCTGACGGCCTCGATGATGTTGAGCCGCGCGGCGCGTCGGGCCGGTGGCAGCGACCCGAGCAGGCTGATCGCCAGGGCGCCGAGCGTGAACACCACGGCCATCGGGCTCGGTCGGAACGTGACGTCGAAATTCATCACGTCCCCGCTGACGAGGCTGAACAACCACTGATCGACCAGGCCGACCAGCAGCCCCAGCACGCCGCCCAGCATGCCGATCGCCGCCGCCTCGGCCAGCACCATGGCCAACGTGTAGCGGCGACTGGATCCCATCGCCCGCAGCACGCCGATCTCGCGGCGCCGTTCGAGCACCGACAGCGTGAGGGTGTTCAGCAGCGCGACGGCGGCGACGAACACGACGATGATCCACACGGCATTGGCGATCAGCATGCTCTGGTGCAGCGGGGCCTCCAGGCCGGCCAGTGCGGTGCGGCCGTCGTAGGTGTGGTTCGGCGCGGGCACCACAGCTCGGACGTCAGCCAGGAGCCGGTCGGGGTCGGTGCCGTCGGCCACGGTGACCTGCAGCGTGGTCGCGCCCGGCCGGTCGAACCATGCGCGCATCTGATCCAGGCCCAGCCCGACGGTGCCGATCACCGTGGAGAAGTAGGGGACCAGGGCCAGCACGGTGGTCCGCTGCGGGCCGTGCGGCGTGTGCAATTCCAGCTCGTCGCCCTGCCGGACGTCGAGGGTCCTGCCCAGATTCTGTGAGAGCACCACGCCGCGGCCGGCGAGCACATCGCTGCGCACCTGGTCATCGAGAGCGCGGAACAGGGCGTCGTGGCTGCCGGGCGCGAAGCCGTCGAGCATGACGCGGGTGCCGCCGACGACGGCGAAGCCCAGTGCTCCTTCGGTGACATCCGCGACGCCGGGCACGGCGGCCACCTTCTCGGAAAGACCCTGTGGCAGAAGGCCGGTGGGGTACTGGTCGGGTGAGTTGGCGCTGATCCAGACGTCGACGTCGGCGACCGGTGCGAAGATGTCGCGGGCCGATCGGATCATGTCGTTGTTCGTGCCGGTGATCACCACGGTGGTGACGACGGCGATCAGCACGGTCATCACGGTGGCCCACACTCGGCGTGGGGCCCGTTCGACGGTCGCCGCCGCCAGCGCTCCGGCCGAGCCGAACAGGCGCGCCACGGCAGCGGTGGCCGTGACGATGGGCCCGGCGAGCGCGAAACCCAGGGCGATCTGCGCGGTGAACAGGGCGGCGATCGCCACGAAGGCGATGGAGCCCGGTAGGTAGAACACCACCAGGATCGACGCGGCCAGCACCGCCACGGCCGCGATGCCGGTGGCGATCCGCAGCCAGCGCGGCACATTGTCGGCGGCCGATACCCCGACTGGCGCCAGCGCCTCGATCGGTGAGACCTTGTACACCTGCCGGGCGGCCATCGCCGAGGCCGCCACACTGGTCAGTGCCGTGGCTGCGATGGCTGCCGGGATCGCGTAGTCGGGCAGCCAATACTCGATGCGGGCCTCAAGTCCCTGGGTCATCGTCGGTGGCAGCCGACCGATCGCCATGCGGCCCAATACAATTCCGAGCAGCGACCCGACGGTGCCGCCGATCAATCCGAGGATCGCGGACTCAGCCAGCATGTCGCGGACGATCGTCGCGCGCCGGCCACCGATGGCCCGCAGCATCGAGATGACCGGGCGGCGTTGGGCGATCGCCATCGTCATCGTCGTGTAGATCAGGAACGCGCCCACCACCAACGCGACCGCCGCGCCCATCAGCGCCATGTAGTTCATCAGCTTGACGCCGTCACCGGCGCGGGCCGCCCGCAGGCTGGGTGCCGCGACGATGGCCCGGCCGTTCACGGCTTTCGTGACCTGTTCGCGGACACTGCTGAGGTCGGCGTCGGGGGTGGTGGTGATCAGGATCGAGTCGAGCTGGCCTTGTCTCCCGGTGACATTCTGCGCCAGCGGAAGTGGGGCCAGTACGTAGTGGCCGCCGTTGAGGTCCGCGAGTTGCTTGCCCACCAGGACTTCGGAGACGGTGACCGACCCGGAGCCCAGTTGGAACGTCTCGCCCTTCGCATGACCGACTGCGGGCCCGACGCGGACACCCTCTTGTGCCGTCGGGGTTTGAACATCCACTCCGACCGCATCTTTCAGCGCGCCCTCCAACGCGCGACTGCGGTCGTCGGCGCCGAACAGCAGCACCGGTTCGGTCGCGGTGGGCGCGGTCATCCGGATCATCGGTGCGGCGGTCGCGACGCCGGGAACCTTGGCCACGTCGGCCAGCACGGATTCGGGGAAGCCCGCGTCGGTGACACCCGAGACCTCGAGGGCGGCGACGCCGGCGACGCCGTCCGCCAGGCGGTTCACCGATCCGGTGATCGATCCGAAGATGCCGAGGATCGCCACGAGATACATTGCCGAGACCGCCATTACGGCAATGGAGGCGAGGGTGCGCCGCCGGTGCACGGTGAGTTCGCGCAGGCTGAAGACTCGGAGCCGACTCGCTGCGGCGCCGAGTCTCACCCCGGCACCACCGACATCTCGTCGGAGCCGAGCCGGCCGTCCTGCAGGGTGATCACCCGATCGGTGGCCGCGGCGGCGTCGGCATTGTGGGTCACCATCACCACCAGCCGGCCCAGCCCCTCGTCGTGAGCCACTTCACCCAGCAAGGTCAAGATCGCCGCGCCCGTCGTGGAGTCGAGGTTGCCGGTCGGTTCGTCGGCGAGGATCAGCGGCGGGTCCATCATCATCGCCCGGGCCACCGCGACGCGTTGCATCTGGCCGCCGGACAGTTCGGACGGGCGGTGCTCGGTGCGGTTACCGAGGCCGACGCGGTCCAGCAGCTCGACGGCCTGCGGTTTGACCTTGCCCAGCCGGACGCCGTCCAGCAGTTTGGGGACGGCCACGTTCTCCCAGGCCGACAGGGTCGGCAGCAGGTTGAAGAACTGGAACACGAAGCCCACCCGCTGGTGCCGGAACGCCGACTGCTGCTCATCGCCGAGCCGGCCGATCTCCTCACCGTCGAAGGTGATCGAGCCAGAATCGGGGGAGTCCAGCGCGCCGAGCAGGTGCAGCAACGTGCTCTTGCCGGCGCCGGACGGCCCGATGATCGACACGAACTGGCCACCGTGGAGTTGGAGGCTGATCTCGTCGAGGGCGCGCACTGTCTGACCGCCGACCTTGTACTCGCGCACCACGTCGCGCAGTTCGATGGCCAGTTCGGGCATCGCAGCCTCCCGGGAGTCGGGATATCCGCAGCCTACGCCCGGTGTCCGGCGCCCAACGTGAACTTGTTTGCGAGATCTTGGCCGAAACTCGCAAACAACTTCACACTCGCGGGGCCAACGAGGCGACGAAGCGGGCCTTCTGGTCGGTGGCCGGGATGACACGGGGATCGGTCAGGCGGTAGTGCCGACCGCGGTGCACCAGTTGGGCCGACCCGGCGGCCCGGACATTGCGCACCCAGTCCGAGTGCTCGCCGTAGTTCAGCACGACGCGGACCGACTTGTGGTCGACGAACGCCATGACCGGCGTGCGGTACGGCCTGCCGGATTTGCGGCCGATGTGCTCGATGACGGCCATGTACGGCAGCCACGGCGCCCAGAGCCGCTGCAGCGGGTTGGTGACGTATTTGTTGAAGCGGGCGATCATCCGCATGGCCCGTGGTCCCAGTGTTGCCGCGATCCGTTCGGCAACTACGGCAATCGAATTCGCGATACTGCTCGGCATATGCGGCCCCCGTCGCTGTCCAGCCTTGGGGCTCATTCAACCAAACCTTCGCAACCCTCTCAGCCCGGGCCGCGGCCGAGGCGCCCGGCTTGCCATTCCGCGGGAATATGCGTGTGTTTGCCCCGGTTGCAGCGGCTCATGGCTGAAATCATGCGCCGGTGGGAGATGGACGGAATTGGCCGAGACGCGCTCCAGTTGCGTGAGGTGGCTGTCCCGGAGCCCGGTCCCGACGAAGTTCTGATCAAGGTGGCTGCGGTTTCCTTGAATCATCGCGACAAGATGGTGATCGAAAGCGGGCGCGGACTGCCACTGAACTTCCCCTTCACACCCGGGTCCGATCTCGCCGGGACCGTCGTGGCGGTCGGAGACTCGGTGACCCGGTTCGCCGTGGATGACCAGGTGCTCGCGGTATTCACCCCGGACTGGCTCGACGGCGCCCGGGCAGGTGACGCGCGGACGCCCTCTTACTGGACGCTCGGCGGGTTCTATCCCGGGGTGCTCGCTGAATATGTTGCGCTGCCCCAGGATTGGGTCGTCCGGGCTCCACGGACGCTGTCGGCGGCAGAAGCCAGCACTCTGCCTGTTGCCGGGCTCACGGCATGGTTCGCGCTGGTCGAACGCGGACACGTGCGGTCCGGCGATGTGGTGCTTGTCGAAGGCACCGGAGGCGTCGCGTTGTTCGGGGTTCAGATCGCCAAGATGCATGGCGCCGAGGTCATCGTGTCGGGCAGCGCGGACAAACTGGACCGAGTCGCACAACTGGGCGCAGACCACGTCGTGGATCGGCGCAGCGCGGACTGGGCCGAGACCATCCTCGCTCTGACGGGCGACCACGGTGTCGACCATGTGCTGGAGCTCGTCGGAGGGGCGCATCTCGGCAAGGCGGCCCAAGTCGTCGCAGTCGGTGGTCACATCCATCTCATCGGCGCACTCGACGGGTTCGAGGTATCCACACCGGTCATGCCAATCCTGATGAAAGACGTCACAATTCACGGTATCGGCACGGGCCATCGGCGCGCACTCACCGACCTCGTCGGCGCCATCGACAGCACGGGGACGAAACCTGTGGTCGGTGCGCGCTATCCATTCCACGAGCTATCGGCGGCGCTGGACCATCTCGATCGCGGCCCATTCGGCAAGATCGTCGTCGAGGTGGGGTGATCGCCGCTTCGGGTACTCGGGGCGGTCTGATGAGGGCGAACCGTCCTGAAATATGCTCTCCTGCGACGGCCCCCATAGCCCAATTGGCAGAGGCAGCGGACTTAAAATCCGCCAAGTGTCGGTTCGAGTCCGACTGGGGGCACGGAAGCTTGACATACAACGTCCCACGTAGAGCCCATTTATCAGCGATCCAGACGGCGCCTCGAACCGACCACAGACGGGTCCCTGACAGCGGCGTGACAGCGGTCCGGCTAGTCTTCCCAGCCCTGGAAGCTGGTCGCGAAGGTGAGCACACGGGGCGCAAGCGGGGTCATGCTGGAGGACATGTTCCGGCGGGTGGGACCTGGACCGTTTTGCAGCGCACGTTGTCCCTGCGCACCGTCAGGGTATCGGGCCAGGAACTCCCGTACTGTCGCGGCGTCTTCGCCTGCGTCGGGGTACAGAATCCGGTCCAGCTTCTCCTGCAACGGACCCATCAGCGGTTGGAGCTTCTGGATCATGTCCAGAACACTCGGGTCAGACGTCATGACTTCGAGTTCGTTTCGCTTCAGCCAGGGCTTTCCCCGTTCCTCTTTGGTGAAGTCGAACATGTAGCTGCGATCCATGTATACGTTGACGGCGTTCTCGCCGTGCAGACGTGCCTCGAAGTCGTACTTGAACGCGTTGATGTCGCCGTGCAGCAGGGCATCGCGCATCTTGAGCAGCCAGCGGTACTCAAACGACGTCGTTTTCAAGTCAGTGAACAGAGCCAACACGGCCTGTTCCTGCGGCGTTTTGCGGGCGAAGGTGTCGCGAACAGCGCGGACGGTTTGATCTTCGTGACTCTGTAGGGCACTGGTGAAGCTGATCAGCGCCGAGCGCACTTTGCGCCTGCGTTCGTCCCACGCATCCTCGTTGAAGATGCCGATCTTGTTGTCCCTTAGGTCTTCAAGGATGGCTACCAGCTGATCCATGAACCGGTCGCTCTCGTCGGAGATGTGCTCCAGCAGTTCACTGTCCAGCATCTTCCGAAGCCGTTCGTACGCATCGCGGTAACGCTTGTCGTCCTCTGCAGTCAACGAACACACCTTCTCAATGATCGGGGCATCAGATCGGCTGGGGTCGAGGTGAATCAGAATCGCGCCGTAGGGGTCTGCCTCCGCCTCGGCGTCCTGACGGTCGTGTTCGGCGTTGCGCTCGCCAAGCAGTTCCACGGCCTCTTGCATCCGCTTGCCAGCTTCAGCAATTCGCTGCCGAATTTCCTCCGGTGCGGGCGCACGGTCGGAAAGCCAGCGCTTGCTACCGGACAACACATCTTCCAGCGCGGCCTTTAAGTGTGTTTGTGCCGTGTCGCGTGTGTAGCGGTCCCGCACGTCGGGCGTGTCCGCCCAATCCAAGATCACATCAGTGGTCGCCTGCGTTGAGGCCGCTACGGCTTCCAGCGCCACCAACATTGCCGGTGACTTAGTCGCTACGATGTGCGGCATCACCAGGGCCTGCAGTGCCTCAAGTGCATTGATCGCGAAGTCGGTGGCGCTGTCGCCTTCGATGTCGTCCAGCGCTGAAGCGAACGCCTCCAGCCGACCAACCCAGTCTCGTACCTGCTCCACGTGTTCCTGATCCTCGCCGTCCACGTTCGTGCCTTTCTCGTACCGTCACAGCATGTGTGGCTCCCTTCTAGTGGGCAGCCGTACAGGATCGCACAACCGTGCGACAAAACGCACGACCATTTGCTGCCTCGGCCGCGCCTAGCCCCCGGCTCTGGCCTTGAACACACCGAAGCGCCAGGGGCCGGGTTGGCTTGACCCTGACAGTTCAGCGTGGCCGCGAAAGCGGGTGTTGGGACCCGCGCGCAGACCGGTCTACTGGCGGTTGATGCCAATCTGCGGAGAGCATTTGGGAGAAAGGCCCTTGTACATGCCGCCCTCGGACGGTGGGGCGTTGTCAAAACCGGGACGGACAAGCCCCGGTCCCCAACCGTACTCGCTAGCCTCCGAGTCGAGTTTGTTGGAGTCCAGCGGTGGACGGATCAGTTGGGACTGCCGCGATTGCGGTCTCGGAGCTGTCCGCTTCCACGATCTGCGGCATACCTTCGCCACCATGAACCTGAGCGCTGGTGAGCACTACATGCAGGTGTCAAAGTGGCTGGGGCACAGTACGTTCGTGCTGACGCTCACGACCTACGCGGACTACATCAACGAGGATGAGCAGGTAGCTCCGAAGGTGGGCGCGGAACGGTGGAGCCTGCCAACGTCGTCGGGCTAAAACGCAAGACTGGCTAGCCTATTCGTTGGGACCACTCATACACGAGTGTCTTCGACAGTCTGCGTGAGATGTCGGACGTCCTGCTCCAGGTTCGCCATGCGCACATTGAGCTCGGGAACCTTCTCATCCGAGAGCAGCCTGCCACTGATTGAGGTCAGCTTTCGTCGACAGCCATACACGGAGGCTATCCGCGCGCCCCGACACCCAGTATCGGTGCAACGCATAGAGTGGCTCCGGCGTCTGCATAGAGGAGGCATGAATGGCTGATTGGCGTTTCTGGCGGTCAAGCGAGAAGGAAAGCGCTCCCGTTGACTCGGACATCGCCGACCCACCAGCCGAGCCGCTTTGGACGGACGATGCAATCGAGTCGGACGAAGAAGATGGCCTAGACCGGAAACCATTTGCGGGCATGGTTGCAGAGCGCATCGATGCTTGTGTACCTGGCCAGAAGAGCACCGTGTTCGGTCTGGTCGGCCCATGGGGGAGTGGCAAGACTTCGCTAATCAATTTCGTCCGGGACCGGTTAGGCAATGATTGGAAAATCGCGATCTTCTCGCCGTGGGCTTCAGATACGGTTGCTGGACTGCAATCCGAATTTCTTGCCGCCGTCGACTCACTTCTCGAAGGAGACGACGAAAGGTCTAGAAACGCTAGAAAAGCCTTTAGGAAATATGCTGGCGTGTGTGCTCAGTTACTCAAAGCTGTTCCCCAGGCAGGGGCCGGACTGGGAGGCGCGGCCGAGAAAGCTTTGGAGATTACCAATCCGCCGTGGCACAAACAGTTTAAGGAAGTGTCGAATGTGTTGGAAACTCTTGGGTCAAGAGTCCTCATAATTGCCGACGATATTGACCGCCTCGATGCGGAAGAGCTATTGTCGCTGTTGAAGGTTGTGCGTTTGCTTGGCAGATTCCCAAATGTGCACTACCTAATTGCGTACGACCAGTCCACCGTTGAAAGTCTGTTGAAGTCAAAGGGATTGGCTACGCGTTCTACAGCGTTCATGGAAAAGATCGTTCAGTACCCGTTTGAGGTGCCACCGATAGCTGGCATTATCCAGCGGCGTCTTCTTTCTAGGACGATCGTGGAATTAATAGAGCGTCTAGATATTCGGCTCGACCCGGTGCAGGCCGAACGGTTATCCGAATATATCGCAGTGCTTGGACCTGCGCTCGTCACTCCCAGGGCTCAAATCCGATTCAAAGAACAGCTTCTTGCGTTTGGCGGCATGTTGAATTTCAGGGAAGTCGACGTCGCCGACTTTGTTGCACTTAGCTTTTTACGCGTTTTCTACCACAACATTTACGACCGGATTCCAACTTGGAAGAACGCACTCCAATCCGGTAAGGACATAACGGACTACTTCAAAGAAACTGAAATCACCGACGAACAGTGGATTGAGCGCATCCGTCCGCTGGTGAACGGCGATGACGATGCGGCACTGGTCAAGCATATTCTGGGCGGCTTGTTTAAAGGTATACGTTCGACAATGCTGTACCCTAAGGAACATAAGCTTGCCTTAGCAGATGATACATATTTTCAGCGGTACTTCCTCTTTGGCATCGCTGAAGACGACGTCGAAGACCAGCTTATCGAGTCTGCGTTGAATAACATAATGTTTGGCGACGGCGAGAGTGTGGACGTAAAGCATTACCGCGACATCCTTGATGGTCCTGATAATCAGCGTGCGGCGTTGGCGTATGAGAAGAGTGAAAGGCGACGATCAGACGACCCTCTCGGTGCCGACTTGAATTTAGTGCGATTTCTATTCGAGCGGTTGAACGCGCGTCCAGAAGAGGCGCCTTCCTTCGATTCTGCCCAGCGGGTGCTGTGGCGCTGGGTCGAGGAAGAGGCCGTCAAAGCCTTGCAAAGCAAGATGATCGACGTGATCGATCTAAGAGCCGAACTTTCTCAGGAGGACGTTCTTGCGCTTGCGTTCCGCATCCTTCGAGATGCGCGCATACCGAATGAGGCAAAAGTCGATGCTCTTGGAGATCTTAACGCCTACTATCGTGACTGCCTTACGAATGACTTAACGGCGGTGCTAGATTCAGGCCTTGACTTCAATTCCATTGTCTTCGTGATAGCGGTCTTGAGTCCGGACAATAACTTTCATGAATTCGGCGAAAACTTATTGAGTATAGGGGACATTGATCTGCTATCTCGTGTAACCACCGCGATGGTAGTGGAAAATCAATGGCGGGGCTCCGACGGTTTATCGCCTGAGCTTGCCTTCAATGGAGAGACGTTGATTCGACTCTTCGCGAACGATGCAATAGTCCAATTGGCGGGTCGCCTTCCTGTTGCGCCGCCAGTGGGCTCAATAAGCAACGCAGATACGTCGCCCGAGAACAAGGCCTATTTCGCGCATGCCAGCGTTAAGTCAATGGCTGCAACTCTGACGTAGCGAGGCAGTCCTGACAGCAGTGTAACAGCAGCGCGGTCGCAAACGGGTCACCTGCAGCAACGATCAATGCTTATCTGTAGCGGGCTGGTGAGCCGTTCTCACGCGGTGTGACTAGGGTATTGGATCCGCTGAAGTGTTTTCGGCGAGCGTTACAGCAACTCTACTGAGGCTGCGGTGTCCGACTTAAAATCCGCCAAGTGTCGGTTCGAGTCCGACTGGGGGCACCGGCGTCGATCAGCACCTACACTCCGACAAATGCGCGTCCCTCGACGAATCGCACAGTTCAACAAGCGAGTCACCAATCCGCTGGCCCGTGCGATCACACCGTGGCTGCCGAGCCTCGGAACGCTCGAGCATGTGGGCCGGAAGTCGGGAAAGCGCTATCGAACGCCCCTTCTGGTGTTCGAGACCCGCGACGGCTACGCCATCCTTATCGGCTACGGCCCGCAGACGGACTGGTTGAAGAACGTGCTGGCCGGCGGACCGACGCTGCTGCGCAAGCGGGGACGGGTTGTCGCACTCACGAAACCACGGGTGGTGAGCAAGGCCGAGGCCGCGCCACTCGTCACACCTGGCTCCCGGCTGCTCTACAACGCGTTTCCCTACAACGAGGCATCTCTGTTGCTGACGATAGCCCGCTGACCTCCGCACCCACGCACGCCAACGGCCACCCGAGCACGGGTGGCCGTTGGGCTTGCAGGCAGGCTCAGCCTTTGTCGAGCAACCGCTCGATGTTGTTGACGCCGGAGGGTGTGATGCCGGACTTCTCGTCACTGGCCAGCACGATGAACCCCGGGCCCTGGTGGTTCTTGGTGATCAGCAGGGTCTCGTTGCCCATCCCGAAGCTGGGGTCCTGCTTCTTGATTGGCGCGACGATCTGGGTGTTCAACGCGGCGAAGAAGTTCTGGTCGATGTTGTCGGTGTTCCAGGCTCGGTAGCCGTGGGGGCTCTTCTCGATCGGGCCGGCCTGGGTGTGGCCACGCACCCCGATCACCGAGGTCTTCCAGGCCTTCTCATCCTTGGTGACCTTGTGGTTCTTGACGGCCTGGTCGATGTCGGCGCGGGCAGTCGGGTCGAGCAGGGTCACGTGGATGTGCAGCTGATCCTGGCCGCGGTTGTCGGCGGAGTTGATGCCCAGCGCCCAGTCCGGGGCCTGACCCTGGTTACCCGGCGGCAGAATGCTGGCCTGCTCGAAGGCGTCCTTGAAGTAGCGGGGAGCGGTGGCATCCAGCAAGTTGTCGCATTCGATGCCGGTCTCGCGTGCCGTAGGGATCACCAGCAGGTCGGTCAGCTGAGCGGGGTGGTGCCCTTGCCGGACCGCGTAGCCGCGGGACTTGTCCCCGCCGGGAAACACCACGTCGATGGCGCCGTCCTTGTGCTTGGGCGTGGCGTATTTGACGTCCTTCCAGAGGTCGACGTTGTCGTGCACGTTTCCGCACGGGCCGAACTCGGCGACCTGCGCGCCGGCGGTCGGCGCGATGGCGAGTCCGATTGCCGGCACGGCCGCTGCTGCGGCGATGAGTGCGAAGCGGCGGGCGAAGCCGATGCGGTTGGTGGTCTTGTTGGTGGTCATGTGGTTCCCCCTCGGTGGGTGTTGGTGTGTTGAAAACACCATCTCGTCTGGGAGCCGCCGAGTCTGTCCGCTGGTCAGGCTATGAATCGGGTGAATCGCGTGTCCACCGATCGGGGGAACGGCCCGCGGCGGACCTACGATCGATCGGTATGACGAGCAAGCCCGCTTTGATCTTGGCGTTCGCCGCAGTGGCCGCGGCCGTCCCGACGATGACGCCTCCGCAGGCCGCGGCCGCACCGTGTTCCGATGTCACGGTGGTGTTCGCCCGCGGCACCAATGAGCCGCCTGGCCTGGGCAGTGTCGGCGGTCCGTTCGTCGACGACTTGCGGGCTCGGGTGGCGCCGCGGACCGTCGACGCGGTGGCGGTCGATTACCCGGCCACCAACGACTTCAACGTCAGCACACCGGCCGGCACCGACTCGGCGCGATCCCTCATCGAGTCCATCGCCGCCAGCTGTCCGAACACGAAAATGGTGCTCGGCGGCTACTCGCAGGGCGCGGCGGTCATCGAAAAGGCCACCAACGAGGCCGCCCCGCAGGTCGCTGATCATGTCGCGGCGAGCGCACTGTTCGGTACCCCGCAGACCAGTTTCTCGGGTCTGCTGGCCGCCGGGCAGGTGCTGCCGGTGCTGGCGCCGCGGTACGCCGCCAACACGATCACCCAGTGCAACGAGGGCGACCCCATCTGCTGGGAAGGCGGCTGGGACATGGGTGCCCACGTGTCGTATGTGCAGTCCGGAAAAGTCGCGCAGGCAGCCGATTTCGCGGCCGGCAAGCTCTAGATTCGCGCGCGTGCACGAAGGTCGGGCCGTGGCGTAGGGACCACAGTCGGTCCATACTGCACAGATGCGTGCCCTCGTCGGCGTCGCGGCGGCGACCGCGTTCGTGGCGGCTTGTGCGCCCGGTGGCGGGCTGTCCGACGTGAAGATCGTGTTGGACGGCGACGTGCACACGCTGGCGGCGCACGTTACCTGCACCAGGTTTCCCGACGGCAATTTGCTGATCTACGCGTCGCCGTCGGCGACGGACCACAGGCGAAGCGTGCGGGTGATGCTGGCGACGACCAACCGGCTGGTGGTCACGGCTGCCGGCTTCCGAATACCTGAGGCCAACGGTTTTACCAAGGATTCGCGGGAGATGACCGCGACCAAGGTCGACGACGTGTACACGATCAGTGGCCAAATGCCCGCCGACGAGCGGGGGACCGGGTGGCGACAGGTGAAGATCGAGGTCACCTGTCCCGGCTATCAGCGACCGAAAGGCCCACCCGATACCGTGCCGGCGATCGGGAGCCCCTGACCGGAGCAAAGCGGAGCAATATCGGGAGCCGAAGGAGATACTGCATCCATGGCGGAGCGGGGAGAGAATCCGTTGAGAACTCGGCGAGTCCGGCCTCGTCTCGTCGCGTTCGTCGCCGTGGCGTCGGTCGGCCTCGCGCTCCCCGGCACTGCGCATGCCGGCCCGGCGGGCACCAAATTCGTCACCCCGTCCGGAAACATATGGTGTCTGCTGTCGACCGGTGCCGACGGCACCGACGCCACCAACGGCGTCGTGTGCGAGATCCGCGAACACCACTACGCCCCGCCGCCCAAGCCGGCGGACTGCCACCTGAACTGGGGCGACCGCATCAGCCTGAAGCGGGGCGGGGCACCCGTCGTGCACTGCCACGGTGACACCATCTTCGAGCCGGGAGTACCGACATTGCCGTACGGCCAGGCGCGATCCGCCGGCTCAATCAAGTGCGAGTCCCAACCTTCCGGTGTCACCTGCACGGACTCCGATTCCGGGCAGTTCTTCCGGTTGTCGCGTCAAACGCTCGAACTCGGCTAGCCGCCACCGCACCCGAGATCTCGCGGATTCCGGTCCGAAGGAACACCGTTCCCCGCTAGCGTGACAAACATCGAGTTCGATGTAACGGGGGAGAACAATGGCGCGGGTAGCAGCGTGGGTGGGTGCTGGGCTTTTCACGGCGGGCATGTCGGCAGCAGTGCTGGCCGGGGCGGGAACCGCCAATGCCGACGAGGGCGGCGCCTCGAGGCAGGATGCGAAGCCGTCGGCCACCCAGAACGACGCCGCCAAACCTTCGCAGCACCGGAAAGTGCGCACGGCGACGCAACGCCCGAAAGCCGAGGTTGCCGGCACCGGCGGCACGGCAGCCGAGACCAAACCTCGCGCTCGAGCAGTCCGATCAGACCAGCTCGCGGACTCAGTTCGGACGAAGGTGCGCACGGCATTTCGTGATTCCGTCCGCGACGTCCGGACGGCGGTGCGCGACATCGACGAGGCCGGCCCTGATGTCGCCGACGACACCAGCAGCGTCGCCGACAAGGCGCCGAGCCCCGTTGAAGTCCGGGTCCGGCCGCCGATAAGCATTCGATCGGCGTTGGCCACCCCACGGGGGCGCGCCGCCCTGGACACGGTCGCCCCGGACCAGGCCGACCCACCGGCCCAGCCGAACGACCCGGTCGAGGCGATCCACGACGTCATCCGCGGCCTCGGCGCGTTGGCGCTCAACCCCGAGCCGCAGAACTACCCCAAGCCGCTGTCGGTCATCACCGGCGCGGTGTTCGACACCCTCGCCACCTTGGAGCGAGCCGTCGGCGGTGATCCGGTGGTGCCGCCGGAATTGCGCGATTCCGTCGAGGTGAGCACATCGACGCTGGTGATCTCCGAAGGCCATGAGGTCGAATCCAACTGGTATTTCTCGACATCCGAGAACGGTGAGCCGCCCACTCGGATGATCTACCTGCAGCACGGCTTCCTGGCGAACGGGCCGCTCTACAGCTACACCGCGTCCTATCTGGCGCACACCACCAACAGCGTCGTCGTCACCACGACGTTCACGTCGAACCCGTTCGAGGCCGACGGCATGTGGCTCGGCGGCGACAACCTGCACGAGGCAGTCGCTCAGTTGTTCCTCGATCCGGACCGCACGGCCCTCAACGCCAGCATGGACACCGCCGAGCTGAAGGCCGGCCGCACCGATAACCTCGATGTGCCAACACAATTCGTGCTCGTCGGGCACTCCCTGGGTGGTGGGTTCGCCCCCGGGGTGGCCGGGTACTACGCCGAGGGCTTGACGCGTCGACGCGAACAGGGTCTGGACGCACCCAATGAGCTTGCCGGCGTGGTGATTTACGACGCGGTACCGATGGGTTCGATCATCCCCGACGCGATGGAGCGGCTCGACGAGTTGGAGACGAACGGCACCGTCGACCCCGGTGACGACGATCCGAACGACTACATCCCGATCTACGAGATTGGCGCACCACTGAATTTCCTCAACGTGTTCAGTGATGTCAACGACCAGCTGACGCAGGCCAGGCCGGGGCAGTTCACCGGTGTCGTGCTCGACGGCGGCGTGCACATGGACCCGATGCAGGGTGGCAATCCGTTGATTCAGGCCACCGCGTATCTGATCGCCGGATTCCCGCAGCCGCAGAACCCGCCGGCCGTCCGTGAGCTGTCCGCCGGGTGGATCAACGACATGTTCGACGAGAAAATCGATCCAGCGACCGGGACATGCCAAACCGACTGCGCCGGGCAGTACGGCGACGGCGACGACACCTTCACGATCACCACCGAAAAGGGAGATGCCGTGGCGGTGCTGATCGGCACACAGAAAGCCACCGACCTCACGTCGCTGCACGCCATCAGCGCGACCGACTTCATTTCCGCGATCCCGGCCGGGGTGCTCAACGGCCTGCAGACCACGTGCGATCTGTTCACCGGGGGCAAATGCTCGGTGTAGCGACGTAGTGTTCAGACATGACTGAGGCGCTACCCAACACAGCTCTGGAACTGCGGTCGCTGGTGACCGAGGACGGCACGCTGGAGTTGTCGCTGCATGAGGTTGCGGTGCCCACCCCGGCGCAAGACGAAGTCGCGGTCCGGGTCGAAGCCTCGCCGATCAATCCGTCGGATCTGGGTCTGCTGATCCCCAGCGCCGCCGACATGTCGGACGCGACGGTGTCGGGCACTGCGGACCGCCCCGTCGTCACCGCACCGCTGCGCGACGGCGCGCTGGGTGGTCTGGCGGCACGCGTCGGCATCTCGCTTCCGGTGGGCAACGAAGGCGCGGGCACCGTGGTGGCGGCGGGGGAGTCGGCGCAGGCACAAGCACTGCTCGGCAAGACAGTCGGAATTGCCGGTGGCGCGATGTATGCGCAGTACCGGGTGGTCAAGGCCGAGGCGTGCCTGGTGCTGCCCGAGGGGGCCACCGCGAAGGACGGCGCATCGTCGTTCGTCAATCCGCTCACGGCCCTGGGCATGTTGGAAACCATGCGCCGCGAAGGACATTCGGCCCTGGTGCACACCGCCGCGGCATCGAACCTCGGCCAGATGCTCGTCAAGGCCTGCCAGGCCGACGGTGTGCCGTTGGTCAACATCGTCCGCAAGACCGAGCAGGAGGAGATCCTGCGCGGCCTCGGCGCGGTCCATGTCTGCAACTCGACGTCGCCGTCGTTCGAGGCCGATCTCGTCGAGGCCCTCAAGGCGACGTCGGCGACGCTGGCGTTCGACGCCACCGGCGGTGGCACGCTGGCCAGCCAGATCCTCAACGGCATGGAGCGAGCCGCCAACGCGACCGGTGCGCAGTACTCGCGCTACGGGTCGAGCGTGCACAAGCAGGTGTACATCTACGGCAGCCTCGACACCGGCCCCACCGTGCTGACCCGAAACTTCGGGATGGCCTGGGGTGTCGGGGGTTGGTTGCTCACCCCGTTCCTCGCCAGTGCCGGACCGGAGACCATCGCCCGGTTGCGCGCCCGCGTCGCCGCCGAACTCACCACGACGTTCGCGAGCGCCTACACCCAAGAGGTGTCACTGGCCGGCATGCTGCAGCCCGAGGCGTTCAACAGTTATCTGCAGAAGGCCACCGGCGAGAAATATCTTGTGACCCCTCAAGCCTGAGTGCCCAACTGCTCGTCGAGCCAATCGAACATGACCTGGTTCGCCCGGGACGCGGCACCCATGTGGCAGTGCTCGCCCGCACCGTCAGCCTCATAGAGCGTCACCAGCGTGGTCTTCGCGTTGACCATCGCCTCGGCTGCCCGCACCGGCTCGCCCTTGAAGAACTGGTCGTTCTCGGCATCGAGCACCAGCACCGGGGTGGTGATCTGATCGGCCACGTCGGCGATCGTGTAGGCCTTGAACGCGCGGGCCAGCCCGGCGGGCGAGTCGACTCCCAACGCCCACAGCCCATTTCGCACCGCCCAGCGGGTCTGGGTGTTCACCGCCATCAGCAGACCCAGCACCGCCTCCGCGGCCTCGTCATTGCCCTCGTCGACCCATTTGGAAAGGAACGGCGGCATCATGTTGGCCAGCGCCGCGTAGAAGTCGTAGACACCGTCGTTGAGGATCACCGCGGCCAGGCGCTTCTCGAAGGCGGCGGCCCGGGCCACCAGGTAACCGCCCAGGCTGTAACCGAACACGGCGATCGCGGCGGGCGCGATCTCGGGGCGGCCGAGGGCGAAATCCACCACTGGTGCCAGCACGGCCTCCCAGTCGGACCGGAACGTCAGGCCCTGCTCACGCAACGTGGCGCCTTGGCCGGGCCCATCGAACGCCAGCACGTTGTACCCGCGCAGCAGAGCGCCGGCGGCGAGGGCGACGTAGGACTCTTCGAGGGTGGAGTCGTATCCGCCGTTGAAGATGACGGTGGGGCCGGGGACTCCGGAGTCGTCGGCCAGATAGAGGTATCCGGGCAGCGCGGTGTCCTGATAGGGGATGGCGATGCGCTCGAAACCGAAGTCGAACATCGCCATTGATTCCAGGAACGTCTCGCGTGAGCGGTCGAACAGTTCCTTGGCCTCGGGGTCGTGGGCGGGGTTCTCGCGGAGGTAGAACTCGGCGGTCCGGTAGTAATTGGAGGCCCGCAGCAGCGCCTCGCGGGCGCTGACCGTGTGACCGGCGGCCAGCGATTGACGGCCGAGGGCCTCGACCCGCTGCGCGGTGGCCTTCCATTCGCGATGCCAGGCGGCCTCATCGCCCCCGGGGATGGCTCGAGCAGTCACCAGGATCTCGCCCAGATCGGCGCCACCGGCGTTGGCGTAACCGGCTGCGCGGAGCGTTTCGAACGAGAACGACTCGTCGTCGAACAGGAACTTCATGGCTTCTCCTTAACGAAACGGAACTGCATCGTCTCGATTAGGTTAGGCCGCGTTTAAACGGAACGCAACCGTTCCGTCTCGTAGAATCGGCCCGTGGCCTCCTCCCCGCGCCGGACCTCCGGCGGTCCCGTCCTCCTCGACGACGTGACCGCCGCGATCGAGTCCGCGTTCTTCGAGGAGCTGGCCGCCGTCGGCTACGGCAGGCTGTCCGTCGACGCCGTGGCCAAACGCGCCGGCGTCGGCAAGGCCGCCATCTACCGCCGCTGGAAATCGAAGCAGGACCTGGCCGTCGACCTGGTGACCAAGGTGGCCGTCGCGGCGATCGACGTCCCCGACACCGGCACGCTTCGAGGGGACATCCGGGCGTACCTACAGAACGGACGCGAGGCGCTCACCCACCGGCTGGCCCGCACCATCATCCCGGACCTGCTCGCCGAGGCCGCGCGTGATCCCGAATACGCCGCCACCATCGCCGGCCAGATCCGAGAACCCCGCCGGCTCAAGGCCGCTCAACTTTTCGAGCGGGCCCGCCGCCGTGGCCAGATCGCCGATGACGCGGATATCGACGTCGCACTGGACATGATCGGGGGAGCGCTCTACTGGCGTCAGTCGGTCATGCAGATCGACGCCGACGACAACTACCTGGACCGGCTGACCGACGCCATCCTCACGCTGGTCGCCGCCGACTCACGGTCCGCGCGGCGCTGAAAGAACAGCACGCTCACCGGTCGGTGATGTCGGCATACTCCGGATGTTTGTCGATGTACTCGGCCACCATCCAGCACGTCGGCACGATACGCAGCCCCGCAGCGCGGGTGGAACGCAAGGCTTCGGCGATGAGGATCGTCGCCAGCCCGCGGCCGCGGTACTGCGGCTCGACCTCGGTGTGCGGAAAGATCCGGCGCCCGTCACGGTCGTGGAAATCGGCGAGCCCGACCGTCCTGCCGTCGACGTCGATCGTGAAGCGGTCCGCGTGTTCGCTCACACTGGTCGCAGCACCGGTGCGGTCGAGTTGGGTCCCCGAGCTCATCTGCCCTCCGTTCGCCGTTACCTCACGATAGCCGCGGCGGGCGTTTTCCCAGGATCCCGTCATTTGCTGATGAGGCGTGGACACCGGTGTTACGTTCGAAAAATGGATCAAAAGCTGATGAAACGCGCAGGTGCGCTGGCTGCAGCTTTCGCCATCACGGGGGCGGCGGCCATTGCATGCTCAGAGGAATCAAAAGACGACACCAGAGACGCCTTGTCCAGTGCGACGAGTGCCGCGTCGTCGGCCTATGACGCCGGCACGAGCAAGGCCAAGGAGGGGGCCAGCTCCGCCTCGAGTGCGGTCTCGTCCGCCATCGAAGGTGCGCCCAGCACGGTCAACGCACCGGGTGTCGGCGAGGTGGTACTCGATCCCCCCATCGCCGAGGAGTACGCCGACGCCGGCGGTGAAGCCAAACTCGGTCTACCGACCGCGCAACCGGAGAAGGTCGGCGACGGCACCGTGCAGGCGTTCGCAAACGGCACCATCTTCTCGTCGCCATCGGCCGGCACCCACGTGGTGCAGGGCGAGATCCTTCGGGTGTACACCGCCAACGGCGGCGCGGCGGGCAAGCTGGGCTTCCCCACCGAAGACGAGGACGAGACGGCCGGCGGTCCGGATGTCGCCAACGGTGGTTGGATCACCGAATTCCAGCACGGCACCATCAGCTGGCTGAACAAGGGTGACGGCACGTTCGCCGAGACCATCACCACGAAGTAGTCGTGCGCTACCGTGTCTACCAGACGCGCACGTAGTCCACGAGCATGTCGGCCGGGTACGTCCCGCCGCTGGGGTCTTCGCCGCCCGATCCTGCGACCGCGAGATTCAGCACCACGAACATCGTGTAACCGGGCTGGTTGAACGGCCAGTCAGGCAGCTGGCTGGCCGAGACCTCGAAGTAGGGCTTGGCACCTTCGGTGTAGTCCTGCCAGAACCGGGCGCCGTTGGCATCCCACTGGGTACGCCACGTGTGCCAGGCGGTGTCGACGGCGATGTTGTGGGTTTCCCACTCGCCGCCGTTCGACTTGGCGTGCACGGTGGTGGCCGACGGCCACTTGCCGTTGCCGTACCACTCGACGATGTCGAGTTCGCCCTCGCCCAGCGTGCCCAGCCAGAAGGCCGGCCAGGCGCCCGGGGTCAGGCAGTTGAACTTGATCCGGGCCTCCCAGGTGTGGCCGGCACCGCCCTCCCACACGCTGGCCAGCTTGGCGCCGTAATACGTGTCGCCTTCCTTGGTGGCCCGGATGACGAGATTCCCCTTGCCGTCGAGGAATGCGTTCTTGCGGTCGTCGCGGTACTGCCCGATGCGGCCGGGCTGCTCCCAGTAGGTGGGTTCCTTGAAGGTCTCGCGGGCCTTGGCGATGGTCCACTTCGAGGTGTTCGGCGACGAACCCGCCGGCCCGTCGAATTCGTCCGCGAACACGTAGTTAACCGCCGCCTGCGGCGCTGCGGGTGCCGGGACGCGTGGTGCCTGGGGCTTGGTCGGGAGCGCCTGGGCCTGCGGGGCGGGCAGAGCCGCCGCCATCACGCCCAGACCTGACAACATCATCATTTTTCGACGATCCAAGTTGGCCATGTTGGACCACGATAGCCGGGTGGGGTGCGCGAGTAGGGATTGAGCGGTTTTGCCAGCGATGCGCACAGTTCAGAGCGTTCCCATAACGAACGCTTCAGCTCTCCTCAGCTAGCGACGGGACAGTGGGTCATATGACGACGCCGATCGAATCTTCGCGCCGGGCATGGTGGCGCAGTGCGCCGGCCGCCGCACTGGTACTGGCCGGGGCATTCCTCGCGATCCTGCTCGGCCTGGCCACCGACGGGCAGTGGGCGACCGTGCTGGCCTCACTCGCCGGCTTCGCCACCGCGATCACGGTGATCGCGGCCGTGGCGACCAGCTGGGAACATGTCGTCGTCAATGCCCGCAGCGCCGGCTTGGTCGAGACCGAGGTCGAATCCCGCTAACTGCCCGGCCTGCGGCCAGCTAACCCGGGCGCCGCGAGACAGCCACCTCAAGGTCAATCCTGCTGTGCCCGAGGCATGTTCGTGTGAGATGCTCTGCCCGTCAATTTATGGGACCGGGTCGGGGCGACTTCAGGGAGTGCGATCGTGAGACTTGTCAT
Organism: Mycolicibacterium neworleansense; assembly: GCF_001245615.1. Taxonomy (NCBI): domain Bacteria; kingdom Bacillati; phylum Actinomycetota; class Actinomycetes; order Mycobacteriales; family Mycobacteriaceae; genus Mycobacterium; species Mycolicibacterium neworleansense. Next base: position 397,788 of record NZ_CWKH01000003.1, on the reverse strand, counting down.
GGGCATCGTTCCGGCGATGGTTATTGCCGCAACGGCCGTCGGTTTTGCGAGTCCGGCTCTGGCCGAAGAACTCAGCGGCACCTATCGCTACGACCACGACGGTCCGTCGACGTGGAGCACCTGGACCATCACGTCCTGCGGCCAGGGCTGCGCCGACGTGGCAGCGACCGGCGGCGCGACGTGGGCGCCCTATGGCGGGCAGGCCCACCTGGAGGCCGGGCGCTGGACGATGGTGAGCCCGTGGCCCGACGCGGGGACCTGTGAGGGCACCCCGCTGACCGCCTCACGCACGCTCTCCTGGGACGACGCGACACTGGCCGGCAGCGGATACGCGAGCTGGGAGGCCAGCGACTGTGGCCCGGCCGAGCGCAGCGAACGCTTCTCGTTCACCTTGACGAAGCTGTCCTGACGCGTCGAGCGTGAAAAACCGCCCCGTTCTGCCATAGTCGTGGATTGTGGCTGGTCAGAACCTGCATTACTGGCGGCGGTCGTTCTGGGCTCTGGTGGGTGTGGCCATCCTCGGTTTCGGATCGGCCGTGTTGCGCGTCGCGCAGGTGGGCGTGGACCCCTACACCGCGGCCAACATCGGCATCAGCAACACGATCGGCCTGGATCTCGGTACCTACCAGCTGATCAGCAACGCGGTGCTGTTGATCCCGGTCTTCTTCCTCGGCCGGATGTACATCGGGATCGGCTCGGTGATCAACATGGTTATGACCGGGTACTTCGTCCAGTGGTTCTCGGCGCTGCTGAGCCCGTTGGTGCCCAGCGAGCCGACCCGGTTGGTGCAGACCGTGATGTTCCTGATCGGGATCACGTTGTTCGCCGCCGGCGCGTCGATGTACATGACCGCCGCGCTGGGCAACGCCCCTTACGACGCCATCGCGCCGATCATCGTCGACCACACCCGCCTCCCGTACCGGGTGGTGCGCGTGGCCCAGGATCTCGCGTTCGTGGCATTGGCGCTGGTATTCCACGGGCAGGTCGGCATCGGAACCGTGATGACCGCGTTCTTCGCCGGGCCGCTGATCGACTTCTTCACCGAGAAGGTGAACAAGCCGTTGATGAAGAAGGACCTGGCGGCACTCGAAGCGTTCCAGCAACGCGTCAAGACCACCCGCTGGCATTTCTGACGGCGCAGCGCCTTGAGGCACCTGACCTAGGATGCGTAGGTGGTAGCAGGACCCTGGGCGTCGCACATTCCGGTGGCGACCGTCGGGCGACCGGCAACCGCGCGCGCCGGTGTTCCCCGCCCGGGCGTGACCCGTTTGCTGCGGAATCGCACCGGCCTGGCCGTGGTGGCGGCGCCCGCCGGATACGGGAAGACCACCGTGGTGGCGCAGTGGGACGACGCCGATGAACGCCCGTTCGCATGGGTGCGGCTGGACAACCTCGACAACGACCCCGCGCACCTGTTGCTGCACCTGGCGACGGCGCTGAACCAGGTCGAACCCATCGACCCGGCGGTGCTGCGTTACCTGCAGGGCGCGGGCCGGGCGGAATCCCAGCTGGTGTCGGCCTTCGTCCGGGCCCTGGAGGACTGTGGCCCGGTTGTGCTGGTGCTCGACGACATTCATGAATTGTCGGCCCCCGCTGCCCTCGACACCCTGCGCGCGGTGGTGGACCTCGCCCCGGATTCGACGACGCTGGCGCTCGTCGGCCGGCACCTGCCGGCGCTCGACCTGGCGCGGCGCCGGCTTCAGGGGCAGGTGGCCGAGATCGGAATTCCGGAGTTGCAGTTGTCCGGACCCGAAGGCGCGGAGGCGTTCGCGGCCATCGGTGGTGGCACCGACAAGGCCACGATCGCGCGGGTGCTCGACAAATGCGAAGGCTGGGCGGCCGGTGTGGTCATGGCGGCCCTGGCGTTGCGCGATGGCGCTCCCGTTGAAGCGGTCACCGGCCGGCATCGGCTTGTGGCCGACTATCTGGTGGAGGAAGTGCTCAGCCAGCTCCAACCCGACACCGCCACGTTCCTGACGGAATCAGCCGTCCTGGACCGCTTCTGCGCCGACGAGCTCGATGCGCTCCTGGGGCGCACCGATTCGGCCGCGATGCTCGACGCGATCACCGGTTCGGGCAATATGTTTCTGGTTTCCCTTGATTCGCAAGGCATCTGGTACCGCTACCACCAGCTGTTCGGTGATCTGCTGCGGGCGCGGCTGCGCGACCGCGATCCGGACCGGTTCCGGGAGTTGGCGGCGAGGGCGGCAGACCGGCTGGCTCAGGCCGGCGACGTCGACGGCGCGCTGGCCCAGGCATTGGCCGCCGACGATCGCGCTCAGGCGGCGGCACTGGTGGGCATCGACGCGGTGCGGTTGGGTTTCGACGGCCGGGTCGGGATCCTGGCCCGGCGGCTCAGCCTGATCGATGAACAGACCTTCACCGAGTATCCCGACGCCGCGATCGCGCGGGCCTGGCTGGGCGTGATGACCGGTGACGCCGAGTTGATCCAGCGGTCGTTGCTGACCGCGAGCGCCGCCGATACCGGTGAACCGCTCGCCGACGGCACGCCCTCGGTCGAGGTGGCCGCGGCACTGATCGGTTCGCTGCTGGGTGTCGGGGGAGTCGGGGAAGTGATCCGTCATGCCGAAACGGTTTGCGGCGCAGGCGATCACCTGGTCAACCCGTGGTGGGGCGCGGCCACCACGATGAAGGGCGCCGCTTTGTCGATGCTCGGCGAACCCGCCCAGGCGCGGGCCACCCTGGAATCGGCGCTTCCGGTGATCGAGGACCTACCTGGATTCCAGGCCGCCGCGCTGGCCCACCTTGCCGCACTGGACCTGCGCGACGGCGACCTGCCTGCCGCCGCCTCACACGCCAACGCGGCGCGCTCGATCGTCGACTCGACAGACCTGTCCGACATGGTCCCGATGGTGGTGGTCTACGCGGTCGACGCGCTGGTCAGATCTCGCCGCGGTGACGTCACCGGAGCGCGCTCGGCCATCCGCGCGACCGAGCGGCTCGTGGACCGGCTGGGTGATCTGTCCGCCCGCACCGCGCTGACGGCCCATGTGCTGGTCGCCGGTGCGGCCGTGGAGATCGACGACACCGAACTGTGCGAGCGTCACCTCGGCGAGGCGGAACGCGCCCACCGGCGTGAGCCCGACGCGGTCGGGATCGCGCAATGGTTGGAACGGATCCGGGCCTTGGCGGCAGCCCGCGCGGCCCGCGGCGCTCGGCCGTCGCTGACGACGGCCGAGCTTCGGCTGCTGCCTCACCTGGCCACTCATCTGTCCCTGCAGCGCATCGCCGGTGAGCTGACGCTGGGCCGCGAAACCGTGAAGAGTCAGGCCAAATCGATCTACCGCAAGCTCGGCGTCTCGTCCAGGGCAGCCGCGGTGGCAGAGGCCGACCGGCTCGGGCTGCTCAGCGAGAGCGCGCGAGCCGCCGCGAGAACGGCAACAACATCAGGAACTCGACGATCAACACCACGGTGATCATCACGACCACCTTCGGATCGTCGAAGTTCTGTCCGGCCACCACGAACGCCGCGGCGGCGTTGCGCTGAGCGGTCCCCAGCGCCAGGACATCCCGTGCCGCGCGACCGCCCAGCAGCCAACCGATCCCGGCGCAGATCACCGTGTACACGACGGCCGCCAGGATGGCGAATGTGCCGAAAACCGATAGCACACTGTTGAAATGGGCAGCGATGGTGAACACGATCACCAGCACCATGCTGATGGTGGACACCTTCCCGACCGCGGGCCGGATACGCGCGGCCACTCCCGGACCACGGGCCCGCAGCAGCAGGCCGGCGGCCAGCGGGATGAGCATCAGCACTACGAGGGATGCCGCGATCTGGGCCGGGTTGACCGCGGTGCCCGCCACGAAGATCGGCAAGACCAGCGGCACGTACCCCACGGTGACGACCATCAACAGCACCATCAGGCCCACCGCGAAGGCCATGTCGGCCTTCGCGAACTCGGCGAGCTTGATCAGGAACGGTGCGCCGGCCGCCAGCCCGGCCAGCAGCAGCCCGATCCCCAGGGGCTCGTCGAGGCCGAGTGCCTTCCACAGCCCGAACGCGGCCAGCGGAGCCAACACGAAGTTGGCCACGAGGGACAGAGCCACCAGGCGAACGTTCTTGAGCGGGGCCAGAATCTGGCCGACGGTCAGGCTCAGACCGACGGCCAGAGTGCTGGAGACAACAAAGAAGACAACGGCGATATTCGAACCCTGCAGCAGCAGATCGTTCATGCCGGTCCCCATCAAGCCATCGTGACGAGGTTGCGCCAGAAGGACTTCAGGCTGTCACTGGCACCGAACAGGGTCGTGAAGTGGGTTGAGTCGACCAGCACGATGTCGCCGGCGCGGTCACCGGACGGCGGCATGTGGATCAGTGCGTTGAACTCGGTGTTGCCCGCCATGGTGAACGGGTGCGGCCGGGTCATGTCGATCGGTTGCCGGCCCAACACGCGCAGATCCGGCCCCTCGGGCGCAGTCAGCTCATAATGCGGCAGGTGCGGATGCAAGGCCAGCGTGCTGACGTCCCGCAGGAGCCCCGCGGAATCCAGATCGCGGAAAGTGGTCAGCGGCACAATCTGTTTGGTGCCCTCGACCGTGGCCGGCCGCAGACCCCAGGTGTTGTGCACCGGAATGTTCAGCCCGGTCAGCAGCGACCGCGCGTAGCCGCTGAACCGCTGGATCCGCGGGGTCAGGGGATCGCCGTGGTGCAAGTACTCCATCTGCTGCTGCTCTTTGTCGTCGGTGAAGCCGACGTCGTGATGCGGTGCCAGCATCAGGCAGGTGCCCTCGCGCTTCAGCCACTGCTTGATCGCGGCGATCTCGTCTTCGGTGGCGGCCTCGTCGCCGAGCAGGTGGTCCAGGCCGAAGATCATCAGGGTGTCGGTGTCGTCCAGGATGCGTTCATCGATCGGCAGCCGGTAGCCGGCCTGATCGACCCGCTGGAACACCGCCACCGGATGCCCGGTGGCCTCGCCGGCGACGTCCTGGAATGACAAGGACGAGCGGTGGAACAGTTCCAGCGTTCCGTCGATGCCCTGCAGGAACTCCTTGGGGCTGTACTCGGGCTTCTCGTAGGCCGGCCAGGTGGCCAGGCGTACCTCGGTGACCGTGGAGAACCGGTTGTACAGCTCTGCGGGGTCGCGCTGGACTTCCCACGGGTAGCTCCACGACCAGTAGATGCTGACGCGGCGGCCGCCGGTGCGCGGGCGGGCGATGTGCGCCTGGTTGTAGGTACGGGCATAGGGCAGGGGTGTGGTCATGCTTTCACCTTGTTTCTTGGGCTGGGAGGTTGGTGAGGTAGCGCAGCGCGTTCAGGCCGGGCAGGAAGAAGTACGCCCCACCGCGCAGCGTGGTGAACGCGGGTAATCCCTTGTGCACTTTCCGGATTGGGCGCTTCGGGATCTTGAAGTCCAGCGTGCCGTCCTGGGTCCCGCAGATGGGATCGTGTTCGTTTCCGAGATCCTTGAACGCCGTGTCGTTGATCCAGACGTTCTGGGCGAACTCGAACTGCCGCACCAGGCTGGCGCAGATCAGAAACATGCCGACCCCGCGTTCGATCCCGTCGTCGGCCATCCCTTCGGGCAGCGCCGGACCGTAGGTGCCGCTGCGCCGGATCAGCCTGCGCCGATTCGGATTCGGTTCCGTATCGCGCGGGTTGAGGCGGCGGGCGTGGGCACCGATCGGGCAGGCGTATCCGTGCGGATCCATCTCGCCGTAGTCGAAATCGTTGTTACGCATCGGATCCGCACCCAGTTCCGGGTCGTCGTGTTCGGGGGCCAGCACCAGCGGCGCACCGCTGCGCCAGCGCCCCATGAACTTGGCGGCCAGCAGTTCCTCGCCCTCGGCGCCCTCGGCATTCTGCTTGAGGTAGTCGCGGAAGACCCCGACATGTTCCTCCAGGCGGCGGTAGGCCATGTAGCTGCCGTTGCGCGAAAGCACCTCGGGTGTGGGCTGGTTCGCGACAAGGCCCTCCTCGTCCGGATAGCCGAGGAGGAACTCGCCCGGTGCCAGGTACCCGCCCGCGCCGGGTATCAACGCCTCGCCCGAACCCTTCATCTGCGGCTGAGACACCGGATCGCGGTACCCGAAGTGATCGTGGTCGTACTCGAACGGAGCGGTGGCGGCCAGATCCAGATGCGACAGCGACCGCACCCCGGCGCAGCGGGCCAGCAGTGCGTCGTGTTCACCGACGCACCGCACGCGTTCCTCCTCGTCCCGGGCGAACAGGATGACGATCGCGTGCAGATCGTCGCCGGCGAGCCCGCCCGACCAGTGCTCGGGGGCGGCCGCACCGGTATCCCCGAGGATGTCGGCCCGCGAGGCCATGCCTTCACGGAACTCGGCGGGGAAACTCGCCAGCGACTCCTCGTCCAGCCCCAGCGCGCGCAACCCGTTCCAGGTGAAAGCCAGGTTGACCCAACGCTTGAAGACGTTGACCGTCTCACGCACATCGGTGGCCGACTGCACCAGTGGAACCATCTCGGACAGCCAGGCCTGCCCAGCTTCGGGAGTGTCGAAGGAGAGGAACTCGTACCGACCGGTCAAGTGGGGTGTCCCGGTCAGCATGATGTGCTGGATATCGTCGAATTCGAGTTGGCTCATTGCATCTGGTCCAGCATGTCGGAGAATGCGGCCTTGAGCCGCAACGCCTTTTTGACCTCGTCGGCCGTCACGTACGGGTACTCGCCGTACTCCAGGAAGCTGGGCACCTGGTGCTCGCGGACGAACATGATGAACGCTTCCGGGTTGGTCTTCCAGTCCTCCGGGAAGCCCTCCAGGTTGACGAAGGCTGTGGTGATGCCCGTCGAGCTGAACAGTTTGACGGCATCTTCGGTGTACTTGTCGAAGTCGGTGTCGAAGATGCCCTGGTACTGGAAATGCAGTCCGGAGCCGACGTCGAACAGCTGCCAGCGCAGGTAGTGCAGCTTGAGCGGCGCCAGCACATCGGGCTGTGCGGCCACGGCCGCCTCAAGCTGCTTGCCGTAGGCCCGGATCGCGTCCTCGCGGCCCTCCTTCACCTTGGCGATGATGTTGAAGCCGTAGCACGCGGGCGTGCGGGGGAAGACCGGGCCGTAACGCCCCCGAGTCAGTTCGAAGTAGCCCTCCTTCGGGATGGCGAGAGCTGCGGGCTGGGACCAGTCGTTGTTTCCGTTGTGCGCCATGGCAACGAGATTATGAACGCGGCCGGCTTACGTCGTCCCCCAATTCGGGGGAAAACCGCTCGTCACAGCCCTGCAGCGCTGATATGTGCGTCACAGGGGCCAGGCGCCTAGGAGAGCCGCTCCACCTCGACGAAGACGATCGGGTCGTGGTCGCCGCGATTCTCGACGGTGTGTTCGGAGCCCGCTGGGCGCGAATAGCTCTGGCCGGCAACCAGTTCCGCGACGATCTCGGTGCCCTCGGCAGTGACGACATGCATCGTGCCGGTGACCAGTGGGACAACCACGTACTCGTGATCGTGCCGGTGCATCGGTATCGCGCCACCGGGGTCGATCGTCCACCGGGTCACGCGGAACCAATCGTTTTCGAGCTGGACGTCCCCGCGGGAACCGGCCATCAGAAGTCCGGCGTGCTGACGTCTTCGAGCTCCTGCTCAGGGCCCGTCGGCGCGACCGGCGCAGTCGGAGTCGCCTGGACTTCGGCCGACCCGCATTCCGTGCCGCCGACGCCGGCCGGGCACAGGCTGCCACTGCCGCCGGGTGAGTTCGGCACCAGGTAGGGCACACAACTGCCGGTGTAGGTGTCGTTGTCCTCGCCGTCGGGGCACGCCGCCAGCGCGGTGGCGGCGGTGACCCCGGCAAGCGGTGCCGCCACCGCCACCGTGAGCCCGGCGACCAGGACCAGTTGTCGTACCAGGTGAAGTCCAGTTCTCATCTCGTCACACTTTCCAGTCGATGACCGCGGCGGTCTTGCGGACGGTGATCGGCGCGGCCAACTGCTGCTCATCGCAGATCCGCTGCAGGTTCTCCAGGGTGTCGGCGAGCCCCGGTCCTCTCCGGCGGCCCGGGGTGAACGTCGCGGGCAGGTGTCGCATGCCCTGGATGACGCCGATGGTCTCGTAGTGCACGGCACCGGCCGGGTCGCACCGGTAGTCCGGCATCCGGTCGAGCACCCCGGTGAGCATCGACTTGAACACCGTGCGCGCCACGTTCGAACCGATACAGCGATGCACGCCGAGCCCGAAGCTGAAGTGCCGGTTGCCGGTTCGGTCCATGATGAGCTCGTTGGGGTCGTTGAAGACCCGTGGGTCGCGGTTGGCCATCGCCCAGGACAACCACAGCCGCTCGCCCTCCTTGAGCGGCACACCACCCACCTCGATGTCCGCGGCGACGGTGCGGCCGTCCCCGGGTGCAGGCGTGAAGAATCGCAGGAACTCCTCGGTCGCCGAGTCGAGCAGGGTGTCGCGCTCCCGGCTCAACCGCTCGCGCTGATCGGGATGCTGCGAGAGCCACTCCAGCGAATGCGCGGTCAGTGCCGTGGTGGTGTCGAAGCCGCCGCCGATCAGGAGCATCAGCATGCCCAGGATCTCCGAATCGGGCGCCGGCTCGCCGTCGATGCGCATCTGGACCATGGCGTCGATCAAGCCGGGCCGCGGATCCTCGCGAATGACGGCGACGTGGCCCATCATGTGCACCGCTGAGGCCACCGACAGGTCGAAGACGCGTTTGGCATCGGGAGAGTCGGCCCGCGTGTACACCGAGGCGTGCGCGGGCTCGCAGTAGATCTCCCATTCGCCGAGCGGAACGCCCAGCAGGCCCAGCGTCAACACCGCCGGGACGATGTTCGCCAGATCGTCGACGAAATCGATACTGCCGTCTTCGATCTTCTCGTCCAGGCATGCCCTGACCAGCTCGTCGACCACCGGTTTCCACCGTGCGACCGCGGCCGGTGAAAGGTAGCCGTTGAGCGGTGTTCGGTAGGCGCGGTGCTCGGGATCATCCATCTCCAGCATGCCGCCGCGGAACTGTGTGCTCACCTCACCGCGGGGAATGTTGATGCCTCGGTAGCCTTTTCGCTCTCCGACTATGTCGTTGTCGTTCGAGATGTGCGGACAGCGGGCGAGTTCGAAGACCTCGCTGCTGCCGGCGGCCACCCAGTGACCGCCGTAGGTGTCTGTCCAGGCCAGCGGGCAGGAGTCCAGCATCTGCGAGGTGATCGGCTCGAACTGGTCGCGGTACTGGGCGGTGTGCCGGTCGAAGTGGTAGCTGTGCTCAGCATGTCGGGCTTCCGCCACGGTCCCGTCAGACATCTGCGCCTCCAACCTCGTTGTCGGTCTGCAGGTCTGAGGATAAGAACTATGTGCCGTGATGTGTGCGGTTCCAGCGGATCACGGCGTGAGATTCACAATTGCCTTGCCGTACTCAAGGTCCGCGGGCACCGAGACGTGGTCGTGAAAGACGCGCCAGACACCATCGACACACCGCAGGCATGCCGTCCACCGCAGCCACATGTCGACGTCCCGGCCACTGGTCATGGTGCCGCGGACGTGGTTGAGGCTGTGCACGAACGCAATGTCGCCCTCGGTGGTGACGGTCAGCTCGTGCACGTCGTAACCGATCGGTCCGGTGTACGCGCTGAACACCTCCTGCCAGGCGCGGCGCTTGTTGTCGTCACCGGCATATCGCAGCGGGGCGCCGAGGTCGAACGAGACGACGTCGGGCGCATAGAGGGCGGTCAGCGTGTCCAGATCGCGCGCACGGATCGCGTTCACACCCTCGGCGATGCGCTGTCGAATGGCGGCTTCAGTCACGAATGTCACGGTAGGCCAGCGTGGTGCGGCCTCGGCGCGGTTCGGCGCGACTTTGTGGCGTGGTCGGCGCGCCGAGCGGCACGCGACCCGTTACAGTTCCGTCAAATACTCATGTGATTCTCAGGATTGAGGTCTGTGCATGGACGTTGCGGTCCGCCCGTGGTTGACCACCGGAGTTGCGCTCGTCGGCGCGACCGCGGTGGCGATGTCACCGGCCACACCATCGTGGCAGGCGCCTGCTGTGCAGGTGACGGCGCCGACGGTGACCTCACCCGTTCAGCTCACCGACGTCGAGTGGCCCTACATCCTGTCGTTGCCGATCGTGCGGCAGTCGATCCGAAACTGGGCCGAGAACTGGGCGGTCTATCTGGCCGGGCTGGCGCAGGCCGGCATCGGTCTGGGGCAGTCCGTGCTGGCCATCCCCGGCGTCACAGTGGAGATCATCCAGCAGATCTTCGATCTGAATTTCGTCGGTGCTTTCGACACCTTCACCCAGGCGGTCCGCGACGCGGTGGTGGCGGTCGGGCAGCCGCTGTTGGATTCGGCGATCTGGCGGAATCAGAAGTACCTCGTGGTGGAGGCCGCGTTGTCGGCCGCCTGGCCCCAAGCCGTCATCGACGTGGCCAACGGGCTGCTCGATGCCGGCAGCGGCGTCGCGACGTCGTTCATCGTCGGCACGCAGAACCTGGTCGCCGCCGTGCTGACCTTCGATCTGAGCAACATCGTCGACGCCGCCGTCGATGGAACGAGGAACTTCCTGATCTCGCTCGGCGATGGGGCGCGCTCGATCGTCGACGGTATCGAGGCCGCTCAGCTGGGCATCACCACCGCGCTGGCGACCGCGCCGCCCCCGCCGCCGGACTTCACCACATCGTCGCGCAGCCCCCTGTCGGTTGCGCAGCCGATCGGCCTGGCCGCACCTGCCAACGCCGTCATACTCGATGTGCCCGCCGCTCCCGACGTCGTCGACCTGGCACCCGTGGTCGAGCCGGCCCCGGCGGCGCCGGCGAAACTGGTTGCAGAACTGGAAGATCCGGGACCCATCCCGACGAAGCGGATCGCTCGTCCGGCCAAGGACACGGCGCAGCGGGTGCAGGCCGAGGTCAAGGACTTCAGTGACCGGGTGAGCACGGGCCTCAAGAAGCATCTCGGCCTCAACTCGCGGGACAAGGCAGAGACCAGGGCCGGGGACAAGCCGGGGGACCAGGACACCGCCGACGCCAAGCCGTCCCGCGACAAGTCATCCGGCGGCGCGCAGAACTAGCGCGACGATCCGCGACCGCGGGTCATCCGGCCGGATCGAGCCCGAGATCGGTGATCAGGTCGCGCACACGTCGCTCGATGTCGTCGCGGATCGGACGGACCGCCTCGACCCCGAGACCGGCCGGATCGGCCAGGTCCCAGTTCTCGTAGCGCTTGCCGGCGAAATACGGGCAGGTGTCGCCGCATCCCATGGTGACCACGACGTCGGCCGCCTCGACGATGGCGTCGGTCCATCGCTGCGGTTGCGCGCGGCCGATGTCGATGCCGACCTCGGCCATGGCGGCGATCGCGGCGGGGTTCACCTTGTCGGCCGGTTCCGAGCCGCCGGAGAACACGTCGGCCCGGTCCCCGGCGAGGTGGGCGAAGTAGCCCATCGCCATCTGGGATCGGCCCGCGTTGTGGGTGCACAGGAACAACACGCGGGGGCGGTCGCGCTCGGACATCAACTGCTCCTCACCGGTTGGTCATCTCCTGCGCCGATGAACCGTTTCCGCAGCGCCAGGGACACGTAGACGAGCGCCACCAGGACAGGCACCTCGATCAGCGGACCGACAACCCCGGCCAGAGCCTGACCCGATGTGGCGCCGTAGGTGGCGATCGCCACTGCGATGGCCAGCTCGAAGTTGTTGCCCGCGGCGGTAAATGCGAGCGTTGTGGTGCGCTCGTACCCGAGTTTCAGGATCGCGCCCAGTGCGTAGCCGCCGCACCACATGATTGCGAAGTAGGCCAGCAGCGGAAGCGCGATGCGTGCGACATCCCACGGACGGCCGGTGATCTCGTTGCCCTGCAATGCGAACAGCACCACGATCGTGAACAGAAGTCCGTACAGCGCCCACGGGCCGACCCGCGGCAGGAACGTCGACTCGTACCAATCACGGCCCTGCGCCGATTCACCGATGCGGCGCGACAGGTAGCCGGCCAGCAGCGGGATGCCGAGGAAGATGAGGACGGATTTGGCGATCTGCCATGGGGAGGTGTCGATCGTGGTCTGCTCGAGGCCGAGCCAGCCGGGAAGCACCGACAGGTAGAACCATCCGAGCACGGCGAACATGACGACCTGGAACATCGAATTGAGTGCCACCAGAACCGCGGCGGCCTCACGGTCGCCGCAGGCCAAGTCATTCCAGATGATCACCATGGCGATGCACCTGGCCAGCCCGACGATGATGAGACCCGTCCGGTACTCGGGGAGGTCGGGAAGGAACAGCCACGCCAGCGCGAACATCAGGGCCGGCCCCAGCACCCAGTTGAGGATCAGCGAGCTGACCAGCAGCCGGCGGTCGCCGGTGACCGTTCCGAGCCGGTCGTACCGCACCTTTGCCAGCACCGGGTACATCATGATGAGCAGGCCCAGGGCGATCGGCAATGAGATGCCGTCGACCTGAACCTGATTCAGGGTATCGGCGATACCCGGCACGAACCTTCCGAGCAACAATCCGGCGCCCATGGCCACACCGATCCACACCGGAAGGAATCGGTCCAGCGTGGAAAGACGCGTTGCGACAGCGTGGTTCACGACGTGGTCTCAGGTGTGCTCGCGCTGCAGCACACGCCGCCGGATTCGGCTTCTTCGAGTGCCGACGAGTGGGTGCCGAAGGTCTCCGAGTCCGCGAGAACCGTGTAGACCTCCCACTTCTCGCCGGCCGGGCCGGTCACCCAGACCTTGTCCTGGGTGGCGAAGCAGCACGTGGTGCCGATCTCTTCCTCGGTGAACAGGCCTTCGTCGGTGAGGCGGGCGATCTCGGCGTGTACCTGCTCGCTCGACTCGACCTCGACTCCGAGGTGGTTGAGGGTGCCGCCGTGGCCGGGGTTCTCGATGAGTACCAATTTCAGTGGTGGAGCGGCGATTGCGAAGTTGGCGTAGCCGGGCTTGACCTTCGCCGGGGCTGTGTTGAACAGCTTGGAGTAAAACGTGATGGCCTCGTCGAGGTCGTCGACGTTCAGGGCGAGTTGTGTTCGGGACATGACGGCCACCCCAACCTTTATGACTTATGTCGAACTAGCGGACAGCACCGATGATGCCACCTCTTCGATATAAGTCAAGATCCTCTGGCAGAATGGTTTCATGCCCAAGGCGTTGCCGGTGGTCGACACCTCTGAACCGGTCTGCTGCTCACCCGTAGCCGCCGGCCCCATCGATGACGACGGAGCGCTGGAGATCGCGCTGCGGCTCAAGGCGCTGGCCGATCCGGTGCGCGTCAAACTGGTATCGCTGCTGTTCAGCGCGGAGGCCGGGGAAGTCTGCGGCTGCGACCTGGCCGCGGCGGTCGCCTTGGCCGAATCAACGGTCAGCCACCATCTGTCGCAATTGCGACGAGCCGGAATGGTGGAGTCCGAACGGCGCGGCATGAACGTCTACCACCGCCCGCGCCGGGACTCACTCGTCGCTTTGTGCACGGTGCTCGACCCCAACTGCTGCCGTTAGAAGGCAGGGTCGGCCCGTCGACCGCGTCAGACGCAGTCGACGCAGAGCAACTGGTCGCCCTTCTGCAGGGCCATCCGGTTGCGGTGGTGCACCAGGAAACAGCTCGAGCAGGTGAATTCGTCGGCCTGCTTCGGGATGACCCGGACGCTCAGCTCCTCGCCGGAGATGTCGGCGTCGGGCAGGTCGAACGAATCGACCACCTCGTCCTCGTCGATCACCGCGGTGTTGGCGGCGGTGCGCCGCTGGGCAGCCAGCTCCTCGAGCGACTCGTCGGACGCCTCGTCGGTTTCCTTGACGCGAGGTGCGTCGTAATCAGTTGCCATAGATGATCCTCCTAATAACCAGACCAATGCTTGGCCAACGCCGCAGCGGGACTCGTTGTTCCCCGGGCGAACGGCCTGTAAACGTCGGATGCACGTTAGCGTCTGGAACCCCCGGGGTCTTCATCGGAAGACGTGATCCTGGGTACAGTCTTCGGCGTGCATGACGATGTCAGGGGTTCGGACGCCGAGATCTTCGATGACGCTGAGCTTGATGAGTTCCTCGATGACGACGACGCGGACTTGGAGGACCTGGACTCCAACGGCCAGTTGATCTCGATCCGTCGCGCCAATGGCGAGGAGATCCTCACCATCGTCGCCCAGGACGACGAGTGGAACGTCGACCTGCAGCCCGGGGGGTCCGTGCAGAGCGCGTTCCTCGGTTCGCGACGCGACACCCCGGTGTGGATCAACGCCCTCGACGGACAGATCGAGCGCGACGACGACGGCACCTACGTCATCCGGATCGACTGACCTTCGTAGGTCTTTGCGCTCGTGGTGAGCGCAACCGTGGTGTTCACCGCACCCCGTCGCAGATGGTGTCGGGGTGTCCTCTCTGCGTGTAGTGAAACTCGGTGCCCACATCGGGGCCCGCATCGATGGAATCGACGTCAACGGCGGCCTGGACCGGCCCACGGTATCGGCGATCAACGACGCCCTGCTCGAGCACAAGGTCATCTTCTTCCGCGGGCAGCACCACCTCGACGATGACGGTCAGCTGGCGTTCGCGCGCCTGCTCGGTACCCCGACGAAAGCGCACCCGACCGTCACGTCGCGCGGCGAGCGGGTCCTGCCGATCGACTCGCGGTATGACAAGGCCAACAGCTGGCACACCGATGTGACGTTCGTCGACCGCATCCCGAAAGCCTCGCTGCTGCGGGCGGTCACGTTGCCCGACTACGGCGGCACCACTACATGGGCGTCGACCGAGGCGGCCTACGATCTGTTGCCCGAGCCGCTGCGGGCACTGGTCGAGAACCTGTGGGCCGTGCACACCAACCAGTACGACTATGCGGCCGATTACGACGGACGCCACGAGGAGCTGGCCGACGGCCACCGGCAGTACCGAGAAGAGTTCGAGTCGGAGTACTACGAGACCGAGCATCCGGTGGTGCGGGTCCATCCCGAGACCGGTAAGCGCGTATTGCTGCTGGGGCACTTCATCAAGCAGTTCGTCGGCCTCGGCGCCGCCGAATCGGCCGCGCTCTTCCAGCTGCTGCAGAATCGGGTCATCAAGTTGGAGAACACGATTCGCTGGAGCTGGGAGCCCGGCGACCTGGCCGTCTGGGACAACCGGGCTACCCAGCACTACGCGGTGGCCGACTATGACGACCAGTATCGCCGGCTGAGCCGCATCACCCTGGCCGGCGATGTCCCGGTCGATGTCCACGGTCGTCGCAGCCGGATCGTGGCCGGCGACGCATCGCGATACTCCGAGGTGGTCCAACCGGTCGCGCTGGCCGGCTGACCGCTGCGCGGCGGTCAGAGCCGTTCCATCTCCCGCGCCATCAGGGCGTTCTCGAGATAGCTGCACCGCGACGGGTAGTAGCGGGCGTGCCTGCGGTCAGCGGCGGCGTGCCAGTGTTCGGCGACCGCCGACACCGCATGCGACATCATCGCGATGAGGTTGTGGTGCGAGGGAGCGCCTGCTGCTGCGGCGGTACTGAACAGCACCTGCTGTTCGGTGATGAGTACGGGCTCGTGTGAATGCCGGGCCGGTGCGGTCTGTCGTGAGGTTTCGCGTTTGATCACGGAAACCGGATGGAAAACGCTCATGTCGAAACTTCTCTCTGAACCAAGCGCCGTACTCTCCGGCGCTCTCTTGAAGAAAACGTACGGCCGCGGACGGTTCATCCTCACGCGTAGTCCACTACCTCTTTAAGCGACGTTTCGGGCCGAACGTCCTTTTACAGTCCTGGTGCTCGCGGCAGGAAGATGGACACCATGAGTGATTTGTAAAGCCGAACACGCAGTTTGCCACTGGTCGGTGGCGTCTCGGTCCTGGACTTTTCGTGTGCAACTAACTCGTTCCCGCGCAGTGCAATTCGAGGGATGTCGAGATCCGATGAGTGCGCCAGATCAGCAGAAACTCGACGCGCTCTATGCGCCGGCCAATGTTCTGGCCATAAAAACCACTATGTCGCAAGCGGACTGGGATGCGTGCGCACCGAGCAGTCCGCCGGGGGATATGCAACTTCGACTGGGACGGCGGTGCGCGTTCACTTGGAACAGTGAAAAGCGACGTATCCATCTGGATTTCGGCAAGTTCAGCGACACCAGTGAGAACGGCCGGGTTCGGCATGCGGGTAACAGCCTGGCCACCGACAGGGCCACAAGTACCTCCACACCTGCGCGCCGGCCGACTTTGCCTACAGAGGCTACTTCCGGTTGGTCGGCGCACGGACCAAGCTGCGGGCCACCTACGGCAGGACCTCACCCCGCGGGGCTCGGCCATGTAGCGATGCCGAGTCGGTGCGCTCGGCCGCACCCCCGGAAATCCCGCCCGAATCGCCTTTGCGGCGATAGCGTGAGAACTCGTCGTTTCACACCTGGATAGGAGAATGGACGATGAGAGCCGAATCCGCGTCGGGCGAGGGTATCGCCGGAGCCATCCGGTCCCCGCAACGGCTGATCGCCGCCGTCGTGGCGTTGCTGATCGGGCTGTTCGGGGCGGCGATGCTGGCCCCGCCCCACGCCGCGGCCGACGGCGAGACCTACGTCGTCGCCACCGACATCACCTTCGCCCCGTTCGAATTCCAGGATGTGGACGGCAAATTCGTCGGCATCGACATCGACCTGATCAACGAGATCGCGGCCAACCAGAAGTTCAACGTCACGATCAAGCCGCTGGGCTTCGACGCCGCGCTGCAGGCCGTTCAGGCCAATCAGGCCGACGGCGTGATCGCCGGCATGTCGATCACCGACGAGCGTAAGAAGGTCTTCGACTTCTCCGACCCGTACTTCGAATCGGGCGTGCAGATGGCGGTGCTGGATTCCAACGAGGACATCAAGTCCTACGAAGATCTGCGCGGCAAGCGCGTCGCGGTGAAGAACGGCACCCAGGGTGCCGAGTTCGCCGAGTCGATCAAGGACAAGTACGGCTTCTCCACCGTCTACTTCGCCGATTCGGCCTCGATGTTCGAGGAAGTCAAGACCGGCAACTCGCAGGCGGTATTCGAGGACTACCCGGTACTCAACTACAACATCCAGCAGGGCAGCGGATTCAAGACCGTCACTCCGAAGGAGAAGGGCGCCAGTTACGGGTTCGCGGTCAACAAGGGTCGCAACGCCGAACTGCTGAAAAAGTTCAACGCCGGCCTCAAGGAGCTCAAGGAATCCGGCCGCTACGACGAAATCGTCGAGACGTACCTCGGCGAGGGTGCCACCGACGCCGACAACTCGTTCATCGGACTGCTCAAGAGCACCTTCCCGATCCTGATGGTCGGCCTGAAGATGACTCTCATCCTGACGGTGGTGTCAATCGCCATCGCGCTGGTGCTCGGCATCATCTTCGGGCTGATGCGCGTCTCCCGGTCGATCCTGCTGCGGGCCGTCGGAACCACCTTCGTCGACATCTTCCGCGGCACGCCGCTCCTGGTGCAGGCCTTCTTCATCTACTTCGGCATCCCGGCGGCACTGGGTTTCCAGATGTCGGCATTGACGGCGGGCATCATCACGCTCTCGCTCAACGCCGGCGCCTACATGACCGAGATCGTCCGCGGCGGAATCCAATCGGTCGACAAGGGCCAGATGGAGGCGGCGCGCAGCCTCGGTATCGGTTATCTGCCGACCATGCGCAGAGTCATTCTGCCGCAGGCGATCCGGACGATGATCCCGTCCTATATCAACCAGTTCGTCATCACCCTCAAGGACACCTCGATCCTGTCGGTGATCGGCATCGCCGAGCTGACCCAGACCGGGCGGATCATCATCGCCCGTAACTTCCAGTCCTTCTACATGTGGCTGATCATCGGCATCATCTACTTCGTCGTCATCATGGCGCTCACCAAATTCTCCGACCGGCTCGAGAAGAGGCTCGTGAAATGACCCAGCTGGTACCGGAAGCCGCGGCCGCCGAGCCCGAGGGCACCGTCAAGATCCGCATCGAGGGCCTGAAGAAATCGTTCGGTGATCTGGTGGTGCTCGACGGCATCGACACCACGATCAGCAAGGGCGAGGTGGTCTGCGTCATCGGCCCCTCGGGCTCGGGCAAGTCCACCTTCCTGCGGTGCCTCAACAAGCTTGAGGACATCACCGCGGGCAAAGTCACCGTCGACGGTTTCGACCTCACCGACCGGAAAGTGGACCTGGACAAGGTCCGTCAGCACATCGGCATGGTGTTCCAGCACTTCAACCTGTTCCCGCACATGTCGGTGATCGACAATGTGACGCTGGCGCCGCTGCTGACCAAGAAGATGGACAAGGCTGCCGCCGAGAAGCGGGCCATGGAGCTGCTGACCCAGGTGGGTCTGGCGGAAAAGGCGCACGTCAAGCCGGCCACGTTGTCCGGTGGCCAGAAGCAGCGTGTCGCGATCGCCCGGGCGCTGGCGATGAACCCGTCGATCATGCTGTTCGACGAGGCCACCAGCGCGCTGGACCCGGAGATGGTGGGCGACGTGCTGCAGGTGCTGCGGGACCTGGCCGAGGGCGGCATGACCATGGTCGTGGTCACCCATGAGATGGGTTTCGCCCGCGAGGTGGCCTCCCGCGTCATCTTCATGGCCGACGGCAACATCGTCGAGGACGACAGCCCTGCCGCGGTGTTCGACAGCCCCAAACACCCTCGCTTGCAAGAGTTTCTGTCGAAGGTGCTGTAGCGCCCTACTTCACGAACAACCCGTCGACCAGGGCCCGGGCCACCACGCCGGCATCGCGGCGGGCGGTGGCCGGGTCATCGGCCGTCGCGATCAGCAGGGCGGCCTCGTCGAGGGCGCCGATGAGCATCGACGCGAGCGCGTCGACCGGAAGGTCGGGCAGCTCACCGGACTCGATCGCGGCCCGCAGGCCGTCGCGAAGTGCCCCGAGATAGTTGCGGTTGTCGATCTCGCGCATCTGAGCGAATCCCAGTGCGGCCGGGGCCTCCAGCACGCTGACCCGAGCCACGGTGTGGTCCAGACAGCCGTCGAGAAACTCCTCGATACCGGCCTCCAGCTGGCCACGGCCGGTGTCGTGGGCCAGGGCCACCGGGAGTACCCGCTGGGCCAGTTCGCCTTCGACGTCCTCGTAGACCGCCCGGAACACAGCCTCTTTGGTGGGGAAGTGGTAGTACAGCGCGTTGCGGGTGACGGCCGCGACCCGGGCGATGTCCCCGGTGGACACGGCCGCATAGCCGCGTTCGACGAACAGTGAGCGGGCCGCGGCGACCAGGGCGGAGCGGGTGGCTTCACTGCGCTGCTCGCGGCCGTCGCGCGGATCTTCGCTCATCGAAGAATTTTAACAAGCTGTATGTATTGAGGTTCGGCGCCAGGCGTGTTTACATACAGCCTGTATTAATTTTGTCCCGGTGCTCACTGCGAGAGGACGCGAAGATGAACACGCTCAACTCCCGGCGGCTGGTCACGCTGCCCGGCGGTCCGGTCGGCGTTCGCGAAACCGGCACGGGCCGGCCGGTGGTCCTACTCCACGGCCTGGTTGCCAACGGCTTGGTGTGGAGACACGTCGCAGGCGGTCTCGGTACCGGAATTCGTTGCATCGCACCTGATCTGGCCATGGGATCGCACACGCCCGCGGTGCCGGACGCCGATCTGAGCCTGCCCGGTCTGGGCCGGACCGTCATCGAGCTGCTCGACGGGCTCGACATCGAGCGGGCGGTGCTCGTCGGCAACGGCTACGGCGGCGACATCGCCCAGGTGGTCGCCGCGTGCTATCCGGAGCGCGTGGAAGCGTTGGTGCTCGTCGCGACCAACGCGTTCGACTCCGATCCGTGGCCGGTCAAGGTGCTGTCCCGGCTCGCGTCGCTCCCCGGAGCCGGGCTGTTGCAGTCGAAGCTCATCGGGGTCAAACCCGTGCAGCGGCTGCGGATCACCTACGGCGGCGCGACCAAACGCCCCATCCCCGCCGAGATCATGGCGGAGTACCTCCGGCCACTGCGCACTGATCCCTTGGTGCGCGAGGACTATCGGCGATTCCTCGAGGCGTTGTCGCCCGCATACCTGGCGGAGTACTCCCCGCGGCTGGCCGACTACGACCGCCCCGCCCTGGTGATATGGCCACGCGAGGAGCGCTACTTCCCGGCCGAGGGGGCGGCGCGGCTGGCGCGGACTCTGCCGCAGGCCACGCTGGAATTCATCGACGACTCGTATGCCTGGGCGCCAGAAGACAATCCGGCGCCGTTGGTGAGCTTGTTGCGGACATTCCTCGGGCGCGTGGAACGGGCGGGATCGGGTCAGCCCTGCTCGACGACGTTGGATTGACCGGAGTTGGCCACCTCGGGCTTGCCGGTGTGGAAGGTGACCCGGTTGTCGAATCCCGATACCCCGATCGATTCGGCGGAGTCGACGGTGATGGTGTTCTCGATGCCGGACACGGTCACCGCCGCGCAGTGGCCGGTGATCTCGAGCTTGTTCTGCATGCCGCTGACGATCACGGTGTTGTCCTGACATTCGACGGTCCGGTTCTCGCCGATGCCCGAGATGATCACTGTCTGCCCGGCCGGAATCTGCGACGGACCAACCGGTCCCGGTAACGGCACACCACTGATCGTGGTCTGCCGGATGGTCGTCGACTGGCTGTCGGTGATGGTGTCGGTGTCGGCGGTATCGGTCTCGCTGAACATCAGATAGGCCGCCACCAGGCCGCCGACCAGAAGGGACACCGCCAGTACGCCGAACACCAGGAACAGCGGAACGCTGCTCGACGAGCTGCGATGTGGCTGAGGCGGTGCCGGGTACGGCTCGTAGCCGGGCCACGGCGCCGGCGGCCCCGGGGGCGGTGGCGGGAAGGCGTACCCCTGCGTCAACGGCTGGGTCGGCGGCGGAACGGCAGAACCTCCGGTGCCGAGTTCCGACGTGCGGGCGGCGTCAGCCAGTGGGCGCTCGAGTTCCCGGATGCGGGCCTCGGGGTCGTCCTTCGGATCCATGCGCAGATGCTCGCACATTCGATGGCCGATGCGGGTGCGAAATGCGGTGGCTGCTGACGTCGGCCATTTGCTGATCGGGCGGTCCGCGAACGCCGGAGGCGGTGGTCGCGCACGTGTGTTGTCCGCGAGCAAAGTAGTTGATCCATAACCGGTCTGGCGGCTCTGCGCGATGAGGGTCGGTGTCAGTCCTTCCGCGTAGGCTGGTTCACACGGATCGTTTGCTGCGCAGAAAGGAATCCCCGTGCCTCAGACGGGACGATGGACCGGTGACCCGGTCTGGCTGGCCGATGTGCTCCGGGCGGAAGGCATCGACATCGTGGAGTATCCGGGCTGGCGTACCCGGGGGCACGGCGATTTCAAGGACATCCGCGGGGTGATGGTGCATCACACCGGGTCGGACACCGCCACGGCCGCGTCGATCGCCAACGGTCGGCCGGATCTTCCCGGTCCGTTGTCGCAGCTGCATATCGCTCGGGACGGCACGGTGACCGTCGTGGCGCTCGGGGTAGCGTGGCACGCCGGTGTCGGCATGTATCCGTGGTTGCCGACGAATATGGGCAACTGGCACATGATCGGGATCGAGTGTGCGAACAGCGGCACCAGCCCAGCCGCGTCGCATCGCAAGAACTGGCCTGACGCACAGTATTTCGCACTGGTGCGGTGTTGCGCCGCGATCAATCGCCGGTTGGCGCAGAACGCCGAACGCACCATCGGGCACAAGGAGTACGCGGGCCGTACGCAAGGCAAGTGGGATCCGGGCGCCATCGACATGGACCTCCTGCGCGCCGACATCCAGGCGCAGATCGGCGATATCGCGAATCCGGCGCCGACACCCCGGCCGCCGGTGCCGGTGGGGCAGTACACCGACGTTCTGCTGTTCCGGCCCATGGAAGGCCCGCAGGTCGCCCAGTTGCAGCGCCGGCTCAAGACGGCCTACGCGTCCTACGCGGGGCATCTCGAGGTCGACGGCGTATTCGGCCCGCAGACCGAGGCCGCCGTGAAGGAATTCCAGCGCCGTACCCGCGGCCTCAAGGTCGACGGCATCGTCGGTCCGGCGACCGCCGCCGCGCTGCGGCTCTGACGCGGCCGCATTCGAGCTAACTCACGCGCCTGGGGTTCCGGACGGTGCGAGGCATCCAACAGGGCATGATCCAGGAGGTCATCGACATGAACTCCGAGGTCATCGGCGGTCGGTACGCGGCTTCGGTGCGGCCGGACGCCACGCACGGATCGTGCGAAGTCAGCCTGGTGCTGCGGCCGGTGCCGGACTGACGCTGCCGACAGCGAACTGCCGCTTGGGCACGACTCATCTTTCACAGCCGTAACACACAACCGTCATTTCTGCCGGTCGGGTCGAGTTGACGCCAAAGAAAGTTTGCTGGCGTGTCGCGGTGTGATCTACCGCTCACTTTTGCCGGAGAAGGTAAGAATTGATATTGACGGCCTTACCGGACGTGAAATGTGCCACGTCCGCGACATGCTTGGAAGTCCCTGGTAACAGGCATTTAATCGAATGCGACCAAAAGGTAACGAGTCGATAACGAAGAATTTCCTAAGCGCATTCTGAGAGAGTATCGGTGACGGTCACCTATTCGCTGTGAAGTCGTCCAGGACCTGTCGGTTTCGTCGCTAGACTCAATGCAACCGCGCCACTCCCGGCGCAGATCGACCTGGAATCTAGAGCCGGTAAAAGCCTTGCCGGCGGAGGTGCCGATAACGATGGCAAACAACTTCCTGCGCGCGCTGACTGAAGCGCTGCGCTCTGGCCGCAATGACCGCGCCATCGCCGACACGGCTGTCCGCAGCGTCGCATTCGACGGTGCGCTCGATGACATCGACGTGGCCGGTCTGGCCGAGGTCGGACGCGGGCCGATCGGTGACATCGCCGTCGATCCCGAGCGCGAGACCGTGGTGGTCACCAACGCCGCGGCGCAGAGCCTGACCGTGATCAACCCCCACACCATGGGCGTGGTGGGTTCGGTCCGTCTCGCAGGAGATCCTTTCGCCGTCGTCGTCGCCGACGACCGTGCCTACGTCAGCGTTTCCGCCGCCGGACACGACTCGATCGTCACGGTCGACACCATCACCGGCGCCGTGCTCAACGAGTACCCGCTGGCCTTCAGCGTCACCGCCCTGGCCATCAGCCCGGACGGAAAGCGCGTGTTCGCCGGTCGCTCCGGCCATGAGCGCATCGACATCGCCGTCATCGACACCACCGCAGAGCGTGTCGGCACGATCGACATCGCCACCGGCGCGGGGGTGAACCTGGATGCCCTGCAGATCGACTCGAGCGGCAAGCGTCTCTACGTCGCCACCTCCGATTTCCGTGGCAGCCGGCTGGTCGTGGTCAACACCGAGACCGCCCAGGCACAGGCCACGGTGTGGATCGGTGCCCCGATCCGCGACATCGCGATCGGCGACGGCGTCGCCTACGTGCTGACCTCCGACCTCGAGCACCGCGGTGTGGTGCACACCGTCGACCTCGCCGCAGGGGCCGTGGTGGACGCCGTCGAGGTGGGCGGGGCACCCACCCAGCTGGTGCTGAGCCCCGACGCCACCCGCGCCTACCTGGTCGACTACGACCGCGTCATCGTGTGGTGTGCGCTGTCCAGCCAGATCCAGGGCACTGTCGACGTGCATGCACAGCCCGCCGCAGTCGTCTTGCGCGACAACGGCACCCGGCTCTACATCGCCGACTACGCCGGCCAGGTCAACGTCTTCGACGTCGCCGAGTCGCTGTACTCGCAGCTGGTCTCGGTGGACGCCGTCGAGCTGCAGGAGCTGCCCGCCCTCCAGCCGGCCGGCGCGTGATTCAGCGCCAGCGGTAGCGCGTGCGCGGCCGCCCGGCCTTGCCGTACTCCGTACTGCGGGTGACGATGCCGTCATCGGCCAGGCGCTCGAGATAGCGCCACGCCGTCACCCGCGACACTCCCACCCGTTTGGCCGCCTCGTCCGCGGTCAGGCCGTCGGGATCATCGCGCACCGCAGCGGCGATGTCCTCGGTGGTCTGCGGCGCAGCGCCTTTGGGGGCGGTGGACTTCTCGGTGGCGACCCGCAATTCGGCCAGGGCCCGGTCGACCTCAGCCTGGCTCGCGGCATCGGTTCCTGACGGCAGCGCCGAGCGGTAGCGCCGGTAGCGTTCCAGCCGGTCGCGAAACGCCGCGAAGGCGAACGGCTTGAGCAGGTAGGCCAGGGCGCCATGGGCCACCGCGGCGCGCACCATCTCCAGATCGCGTTCGGAAGTGATGGCGATGATGTCCGGGGCCGGCCGCAACCCGGACAGGCCGGACGCCAACGAGATTCCGCTGGCGTCGGGCAATCCGATGTCCAGAAGCACCAGATCGATCGGATGCTCGGCCGCGGCGGCCGCTGCCGCCACCCGCATGGCATCGCGCGCGGTGTGTGCCACCGCGGCCACCGAGAACCCTTCCAGGCGTCCGAGATAGGCCTGATGGGCCTCGGCGATCAGCGGATCGTCCTCCACGATCAGAACCTTGATCATCGGCGCGGCACCGTCGCGGTCACCACCGAACCGTACGTGACGTCGGCCCGCAGCGTTCCGCCGTGCCGTTTCACCGTCTGCGCGACCAGCGCCAGACCCAGGCCATGACCAGACGACACCGATTTCGTCGAATAGCCACGCTGCATGGCTTTCTCGAACGTGGACGGATCCATTCCCGGCCCGCTGTCGGCCACCCGGATCAACAACTCGCGGTCGTCCTGGCTGACCGTGACCTCGACCCACGGATCCTCGCGGTCGCAGGCATCCATCGCGTTGTCGATGAGATTGCCCAGCACCGTCACCATCTCCTGCCCGGTGAGCGCGGCGTCGGCGGCCAGCTGGGTGTCCTCGGTGACGGTCAGGGCGATGCCGCGCTCGTCGGCCTGTGCCGTCTTGCCGAGAAGCAGGGCCACCAGAGCGGGTTCGCCGACGGCCGCCGACAGCCGGTCCACCAGCCGCTGCGACAACTCCAGCTCGCTGGTGGCGAACCGCACCGCGTCCTCGGGGCGGCCCATCTCGACCATGGTGACCACGGTGTGCAACTTGTTGGCCGACTCGTGTGCCTGTGCCCGCAACGAGTCGGCCAGGACCTGAAGCGAGCTGAGTTCGCCCAGGGCGCCCTGGAGTTCGGTCCGATCACGGATCGTGACGACCTCGGCACCGGAGCCTGCGACGCAGGCGCGGTTGACCACCAGCACCCGGTCGCCGGTGACATGCAGTTCGTCGCGCACCCCGGGGTCGGCGCTGCGGAGAAACTCCGGCAGGTCCTGCATGCGCACGGGCCCG
The DNA here is from genome assembly GCF_001245615.1 of Mycolicibacterium neworleansense. NCBI lineage: Bacteria > Bacillati > Actinomycetota > Actinomycetes > Mycobacteriales > Mycobacteriaceae > Mycobacterium > Mycolicibacterium neworleansense. Next base: position 372,699 of record NZ_CWKH01000003.1, on the reverse strand, counting down.
GAGGCCAGCCCCAGCAGCCGGCGCGCTTCATCGTTGGCCAGTGCCACACCGTCGCGGTCGATCACGATCAGCCCCTCGGACACCGAATGCAGGATCGCATCATGGTGGTCGTACATGACCCGCAATTCGTCGGGCCGCAGACCCCGAGTCTGGCGCAGCAACCTACGCCGGATCGCCCAGCCGCCGATCAGCGAAACCCCTAGTGCGGCAGCGGTTATCGCGGCAATCGCCGGAATCTGCGCGCGCCAGCGCTGCCCCAGCGTCTGCTGGGTGATCCCCGCCGACACCATGCCAACGACACGTCCGTCGCGGCCACGCACCGGTGCGACCGCACGCACCGACGGGCCCAGCGTCCCGGTGTAGACCTCGCTGAATGTCTCACCGCGCAGCGCGGGCTCCACCGTGCCCAGGTAGTGGCCGCCGATCTGGCGCGGATCGGTGTGGGTGAACCGGATTCCGTCCGGCGCCATGATCGTGATGAACGCGATGTCGGTGCCGGTGCGAACCGCCTCGGTCACCGGCTGCAAAACCTCTGTCGCAGTACCCGATTCGATGGCCGCCGCGGTCGAGGGGGCATCGGCCAGGGCGGTGGCGATGCCGATCACCTGCTGGCGAGCCGCATCTTCACCGTCGCGGCGGGCATCGAGAAGGGCCAGTGCGGTGCCGGCCAGCACCACCACCGCGACCACCAGGACCTGCAGCGCGATGGCCTGACCGGCCAGCGAGCGCGGCCAGGCCCGCAATGACAGCCGCCGCAACCAACGCGCCACAACACCTCCGGGAGTGCGAACGTACGAACTACCAACATAATCGTCCCGATACCCGCTGGTAGCGGGGTTCTTCTGGGCTATCCCGGCCATCTTCTCGGTCGTCAATTCGGGGGTGCTGCAGAAGGGCGCGCAGTCGTAGACTCGGACCGTAGGCAGGGTCGAGGGTAGATCCAAGGGAGACCTGCGATGGGCGCCATTCATCGCTTGACAACCATCATCATGGCCGCGGTTGCGTCACTGGCAGTTGTGACGGCGATTTCCCCGGCGGTCGGCAACGCTGCCGAATGCGGTGCGGGCACCGTGTTCGACCCGCCCACCAACTCCTGCGTGGCCGCCCCCTTGCCACCGCCCCCGCCGCCACCTCCGCCGGCGTGGAACGGCGACATCACGCCCTACTTCTCCGTGGGCATCTGCGCGCCGATCCCGTTCGTCTCGCTCTGCACGGGCATCTGAGCAGCCAATCGCTGCGTGAACACAATGAACTAAAACGTGACCTGGCTCACCCTATGGTCGAAGGTGCAGGTAAGCGCATTTCCTGCCGTACCGGACCGAACTGGAGGTTGAACCGATGAGCGTCACCGCTGAGCCGCACCCGGAGCCGGCGCCCCCGCGTCGTCGCGACCGCACGCACTGGCTCTACATCGCGGTCATCGCGGCCGTCGTCCTGGGCGTCGTGGTCGGACTCGTGGCACCCGAGGTCGGCAAGAGCGTCGGCGTGCTCGGCACCATGTTCGTCAACCTGATCAAGATGATGATCGGCCCCATCATCTTCTGCACGATCGTGCTGGGCATCGGCTCGGTCCGTAAGGCCGCCACCGTCGGGAAGGTCGGTGGCCTGGCCTTCGGCTACTTCCTGGCCATGTCGACGATCGCGCTGACCATCGGTCTGCTGGTAGGCAATCTGATCCACCCCGGCAGCGGCATGCACCTGTCGGAGAGTTCGGCGGGCAAGGGCGCCGAGCTGGCCGAGAAGGCACACGAGGCCGGCGGACTGATGGACTTCGTCCAGGGCATCATCCCGGAGACACTGTTCTCGGCATTGACCGAAGGCAGCGTGCTTCAGGCCCTGTTCGTGGCGCTGCTGGTCGGGTTCGCCCTGCAGGCCATGGGCAGCTCCGGTGAACCGATCCTGCGCGGCATCGAGCACCTGCAGAAGCTCGTGTTCAAGGTGCTGATCATGATCCTGTGGCTGGCGCCGATCGGTGCGTTCGGCGCGATCGCCAACGTCGTCGGGCAGACCGGCTGGACCGCGGTCACCCAGCTGCTCACCCTGATGCTGGGCTTCTACGTGACCTGCGTGCTGTTCGTGTTCGGCGTGCTCGGCATCCTCCTGCGTGCGGTGTCGGGGGTATCCATCTTCAAGCTGGTGCGCTATCTGGCCCGCGAATACCTGCTGATCTTCTCGACGTCGTCGTCGGAGTCGGCGCTGCCGCGTCTCATCGCCAAGATGGAGCACCTGGGCGTCGACCGCAGCACCGTCGGAGTCGTTGTGCCAACCGGTTATTCGTTCAACCTCGACGGCACCGCGATCTACCTGACGATGGCGGCGCTGTTCATCGCCGACGCGCTGAGCGCCCCGATGTCCGTCGGGCAGCAGATCGGCCTGCTGGTGTTCATGATCGTCGCGTCGAAGGGAGCCGCCGGTGTGACAGGCGCCGGGTTGGCCACGCTGGCCGGCGGTCTGCAGGCCCATCGTCCCGATCTGCTCGACGGAGTCGGGCTGATCGTCGGGATCGACCGGTTCATGTCCGAAGCCCGCGCGGTGACCAACTTCTCCGGCAATGCGGTGGCCACCTTGCTCGTCGGCTCCTGGACACACACCGTGGACAAGGCCAAGGTCGATGCGGTGCTGCGCGGCGACGATCCGTTCGACGAACTCACCATGGTCGACGACCACGCCGACCGCACCCGCGAACCCGCCCCCGCCTGAGCGGACATTCAAGAGGCCCGGCCGGTATACCCGGCCGGGCCTCTTGCGTTGAACCGCACCCGGCCGTGTCTCGTAACAACGGGCAGGACATCGCCGAAAAAGTGAGTGCGAGAAGAGAAGAAAGAAGACACGGTCATGCGATCACCAATCGTCATGCTGGCCGCGTCGGGGGCGGCAATAGGCACATTTCTGGCAACCGCCGGCCCGGCATATGCCGATTCGCCGGTCGTCACCATCGGCCAACTGGAAGCCGAGGGATTTCAGGTCAACATCGACCGGGTAGGCAGCGCACCACTCGATCAGTGCATCGTCACCAGCGTCCGCAACCCGCAGACCCAGACCAGACTCATCCGGGTCGAACGGTTCGGCAAGAACGGCAAGAAGGATTTCGACCTGGTGCCCGTGGTGGTACGACGCACCATCACGGTGTCACTGGACTGCTCCAGGTGAGCCTCAGCGCTGGCAGTTGAGCGACACCGACACGGTCCGGCTGGTGATCGACGGCACCAGGATCCGGTCACCGCCGAGACCCGGCCCGACATACGGCACCAACTGGCTGACCTGCTGAGGGTTGCGCACGCTGGTCACCGTGCACTGATTCAGCGGCGCGGTGCCGATCTTGTCGATGGTGACGGTGTAGCCCTCGGACTGCAGGCGGTTGATCACATCCTGGGCGGATTCCTCGGCAGAGGCCACCGCGGACGACGCGCCGATCACCCCGAATACAGCCATCGCGACTGCCGCCAGGGACCATTTCATGCGCATCGGTCTCGCCCTCTCGTCGTTACCGCTTCATCTTTCCCTACATACATCGTTCGGGGAATTCGATTCGTTCCCGCCGGCGCTGCGCGGTGAGCGCATACCATCGCGCCCGTGAACAGCACGATGCAGAACTGGCCGTTGACGATCACCGCGATACTGCGGCACGCCTGCGGAATCAACGGCGACCGGACCGTGACCACCGCCGTCGGCCAAGGTCGCTATCGCACGATCAGCTACCGGGAGTTGGGCGGCCAGGCCGCCCAACTGGCGCACGCCCTGCGCGGCCTCGGCGTCAGCGGTGACCAACGCGTCGGCACGTTCATGTGGAACAACACCGAACACCTCGCCGCCTACCTGGCCGTGCCGGCGATGGGGGCGGTGCTGCACACGCTCAACATCCGGCTGTCCCCGGAGCAGATCGCCTACATCGCCAACGAGGCCGCCGACAGCGTGGTGATCGCCGACGCCTCCCTGGTGCCTCTGCTGGCCCCGGTGCTGCCGCTGCTGGACAGCGTGCACACCGTGATCGTGGTCGGCGACGGCGACGTGGACGCGTTGAACGGCGTGACCGTCCTGCGCTGGGATGAGCTGCTGGCCGGGCAGCCTGCCGAATTCGACTGGCCCGAGATCGACGAAAACTCCGCGGCGGCAATGTGTTACACGAGCGGCACGACCGGTAACCCGAAAGGCGTGGTGTACAGCCACCGGTCGAGCTACCTGCATGCGCTGAACACCTGCACGGCCAACGCGCTCGACGTCAGCTGCGGCGACTCGGTGCTGCCGATCGTGCCGATGTTCCACGCCAATGCCTGGGGGTTGCCGTATGCGGCCCTGATGGCTGGCGCCAACCTGGTGATGCCCGACCGCTTCATGGACGGGGCCTCGCTGATCGAGCTGATCGAATCGCAGCGCCCCACCCTGGCCGGTGCCGTGCCGACCATCTGGAACGACGTCATGCATCGGCTGGAAAAGAATCCGGGACACGACGTTTCGTCGCTGCGCCTGGTGGCCTGCGGGGGATCTGCGGTGCCGCTGTCCCTGATGCGGACGTTCCAGGAGACGTACGGCGTGCACATCCAGCAGGCCTGGGGGATGACCGAGACCTCGCCGCTGGCCACCGTGGCCAAGCCGCTGCCCGGCGTCTCCGACGAACGCCAGTGGGAGATGCGGGTCAGCCAGGGCCGGCCGATGTGCGGCGTGGAGATCCGCGTCGTCGACGATGCGGGCGCACCCCTGCCCAACGACGGCGAGGCGGTCGGCGAACTGGAGGTCCGCGGGCCGTGGATCACCGGCTCCTACTACCTGGACCGTGACGCCGAGAAGTTCGACACCGGCTGGTTGCGCACCGGGGACGTCGGTGTGATCGATCAGCAGGGCTACGTGACGCTGACCGACCGGGCCAAGGACGTCATCAAGTCCGGTGGGGAGTGGATCTCCTCGGTGGAATTGGAGAACCATCTGATCGCCCACCCGGCGGTGCTGGAGGCCGCGGTGGTCGGGGTGCCCGACGAGCGCTGGCAGGAACGGCCGCTGGCTGTCGTGGTGCTGAACGAGGGTGCATCAGCGGAGCCGTCCGAACTGCGGGAGTTCCTGGCGGACAAGGTTGTTCGCTGGTGGCTGCCCGAGCGATGGGCGTTCATCGAGCAGGTGCCGCGCACCAGCGTGGGCAAATACGACAAGAAGACGATCCGGGCCCGTCACGCCGATGGTGCGTACGAGGTGATCACCCTGTAGCGCCGTGACTTGTGCACACCCGGCAACGGTGAGCGTTGCCGGGCGTGCACAAATCGCAGGTGGTTAGCGCTCGGCGCGCTGGTAAGCCGTGACGACGGCCGCGCCACCGAGGCCGATGTTGTGCTGCAGGGCCGCGGTGACGCCCTCGACCTGGCGCTTGTCGGCGGTGCCGCGCAACTGCCAGGTCAGCTCGGAGCACTGGGCCAGACCGGTGGCACCCAGGGGGTGGCCCTTGGAGATCAGCCCGCCAGAGGGGTTGACCACCCAGCGGCCGCCGTAGGTGGTGTCGTTGTCGTCGATCAGCCGCGGCGCCTCACCCTCACCGCACAATCCCAGGGCCTCGTACAGCAGGAGTTCGTTGGCGGAGAAGCAGTCGTGCAGCTCGATCACCTGGAAGTCCTCGGGCCCCAAACCGGACTGCGCGTAGACCTGCTGTGCCGCTTGCACATTCATGTCGTAGCCGATGATGTTGGCGGCGCTGCCGTCGAAGGTCGAGGCGAAGTCGGTGGTCATCGCCTGCCCGACGATCTCGACGGCCTGGGCGGCCAGCCCGTGCTTGTCGACGAACGCCTCACTGGCCACGATCGCCGCGCCCGACCCGTCGGAGGTGGGGGAGCACTGCAGCTTGGTCAGCGGATCGGAGATCATCTTGGCGGCCAGGATGTCGTCGAGGGTGTACTCGTCCTGGAACTGCGCATACGGGTTGTTCACCGAATGCTTGTGGTTCTTGTAGCCGATTTTTGCGAAGTGCTCGGCGGTGGTGCCGTACTTCTTCATGTGCTCGCGGCCGGCAGCGCCGAACATCCACGGCGCGACCGGGAAGGCGAACTCGTCGATCTCGGCCAGCGCCTTGACATGCTTTCCGAGCGGGGACTCGCGGTCCTGCGCGCCGGCCTGAAGTGAGCCGGGCTGCATCTTCTCGAAGCCAAGCGCGATCGTGCAATCGGCCAGCCCGCCGCGAATCGCCTGTGCGGCAAGGTAAAGAGCGGTCGATCCGGTCGAACAGTTGTTGTTGACGTTGACGATCGGGATGCCGGTCATGCCGAGCTCGTAGAGCGCGCGCTGGCCCGAGGTGGAGTCCCCCGAGCAGTACCCGACGTAGCCCTGCTGCACCTGGTCGTAGGAGATGCCCGCATCCTCGAGCGCCTTGGTGCCCGACTCGCGTGCCATGTCCGGGTAATCCCAACCCTCACGACGTCCCGGTTTCTCGAACTTCGTCATCCCCACACCGACGACGAACACTTTGTTAGCCATGCAACGGAACATACTTCATGGCGAAACGCGGTCAACCGTCTTCAACTGGAGTTGGCGTAGCCGCACCACCAGCGCCGCCCCGGCCAGCAGCGAGAACAGTCCGAGCTGCCACCAGTTCTCCGGATTGCCGCCGTCGCGGTCCAGGAAGTGGTTGACCGCGTGCAAGGTGTTGGCCACCAGGAAACCCGTCAACACCACGGCGATCACGTCGCGCCACCAGAGCGCGAACAGCATGGTCACGGCGATCCCGATCTGGAACACCCCCGCGTCGTGCAGGAAGTGGACGTGGTTGGGCCAGTTGGCCCACTGCGCGAACGATGCCGGGTCGATCCGCATCCACACCCCGGTCACCAGCATGCTCATGGCCGCCACCACGACGGTGACCTGAATGAATTTCATCTGCATGTTCCTCAGACGGGGTAGGCGGTGCGGATGTGACAGTCACATTCGGCCGGGCTGCCTCGTCGAAGGGGCATGACCTACCTCGCCGACCATTCCCTGCTGCTGACCGTGCCCGCGTTTCTGCCGGCGGTCCTGGTGGTCCTGGTGATCTCGTACGTCGCGCGGCGAGAACGGACTTCCGCTGACGACGACGGTGGTGTAGACCAGTAGAACGTGTTCTAGTTCCGCCGAGGAGGGGTCTTGACGCTCAAAGTCGTGCAGTGGGCGACCGGTGGAGTCGGCGTGGCCGCGATCAAAGGCGTGCTCGAGCACCCCGACCTGGAACTCGTCGGATGCCGGGTGTACTCCGACGCCAAGCACGGCAAAGACGTCGGCGAGATCATCGGCACCGAACCACTCGGCGTCACCGCCACCACCAGCACCGAGGAGATCCTGGAGCTGGACGCCGACGCGGTGATCTATTCGCCGCTCATCCCCAATCCCGACGAGGTCGCGGCCCTGCTGCGCGCGGGCAAGAACGTCATCACCCCCGTCGGCTGGCTGTACCCGAGCGAGAAGCAGGCCGCGCCGATGCGGGCAGCCGCCCTGGAAGGTGGCGCCACACTGCACGGCACCGGCATCGCCCCCGGTGGGATCAGTGAGAAGTTCCCGCTGGTGTTCTCGGCGATGGCTACCGGCGTGAAGTTCGTTCGCGCCGAGGAGTTTTCAGATCTGCGCACATATGACGCACCCGACGTGGTGCGCCATGTGATGGGATTCGGCGGCACCCCCGACACCGCGCTGAGCGGGCCGATGCAGAAGATGCTCGACGGCGGCTTCATCCAGGCCGTCAAGATGGTGGTGGACCATGTCGGGTTCAATATCGACCCGCGGATCCGCGCCACACAGGAGATCGCGGTTGCCACCGCGCCCATCGACTCGCCGATCGGCGTGATCGAACCCGGCCAGGTCGCCGGTCGAAAGTTCCACTGGGAGGCGCTCGTCGACGGCGAACCCGTCGTGCGGGTCACGGTGAACTGGCTGATGGGCGAGGAAAACCTGGATCCGGCATGGACTTTCGGCCCCGCCGGGCAGCGCTACGAGATGGAGGTCCGCGGCAATCCGGACTTCACCGTCATCATCAAGGGCTTCCAGTCCGAGGCCGGTGAGGACGGCCCGGAGTCCGGCGTCGTCGCCACCGCCGCGCACTGCGTCAACTCGGTGCCCGCGGTGTGCGCCGCCGCACCCGGTGTGGTGACCTACCCGGACCTGCCGCTCATCAGCGGCAAGGCCGCGCCCAAGCTCGCCGGCTGAAACCTCAAACCTCAGGGCCGCACCAGGATCCGGATCGGATTGCCTTCCTGGCGCTCCAGCTTGTCGATGCCCACCGCGATGTCCTCCAGCGACACGATCTCGCTGATCGATCGGGACAGGTCCAGCCGGCCCAGCGACACCAGTGTCGCCAAAGTGGAGATGTCGACGTTCTGATACCCCAGGTGGCCGAGCACCTGCTTCTGGGTCAGCCCGAACATCGACGTCGGACCGATCGTGGGTTCCTGGGCGCTCATCCCGACCGCGACCAACCGGCCGCCGACCGTCAGCTGGCCCAGCGCCTGCTCGAAGGTCGACTTGAGCCCCACCGCGTCGAACGCCACGTCCAGGCCTCGGCCCCCGGTAACCTCGGCGATCTTCTCGCCCAGCCGTTCGTCACCGGCGTCGAACGCGTAATCGGCGCCGAGGTCCAGCGCGCGCTCCAGCACCTCGGGTTTGATGTCCACGGCCACCACCGGCACCGCCCCGACCAGCCGGGCCAGCTGCACGATGTGAGTGCCGACGCCGCCCAGACCCCACACCCCGACCGACTCGCCGATGCCGACCTTGCCGGTGCGCACCACCGCGCCGTACGGCGTCGACACCGCGTCGGCGAGGATCGCGGCCTGCTCCAGCGGCACGTTGTCCGGCACGCGCGTGAGCCCGACCGCCTGAGCCAGCGTGTATTCGGCCCACGCGCCGTCATAGGCGAAGGCCATCAAGCGGATTCGCATGCAATTGGCGATATCGCCGCGCCCGCAGTTGGGGCATTCCATGCAGGGCCGGCCCGCTGCCACGATGACGCGGTCGCCCTCGGCCCAACCCGTGACGCCTGCTCCGAGTTTGGCGATGGTGCCCGAGGCCTCATGGCCCTGCGTGACCACCGGCGCCTGCGCCGGGAAGGTGCCGTTGATCAGGCTCAGGTCGGAATGGCATATCCCGCAGAACGCCACCTTGACCAGCACCTCACCCGGGCCTGGTTCGGGAATCGGAACATCCTCCACCGCAACCGTTTTGGTGTCGGCATAGAAGCGCTCCGCCCGCATGGTCAGCCCGAGGTCGGATGTCATGGCGTCTCCTTCTCTCACCCGGCTACTATCGGAAATCATGGCACTTCATCGGGTGGGCTGAGGCCATGTGCCGATTGTTCGGTCTGCACGCCGGTCGCCGGCTGGTGCCGGCGACCTTCTGGCTGCTGGACGCGCCCGACAATCTCGCCGAGCAGAGCCGGCGCAACCCCGACGGCACCGGCCTGGGCGTGTTCGGCCCCGACGGTGTCCCGGTGCTGCACAAGGAGCCCGTCGCAGCCTGGGAGGACTCCGAATTCGCCACTGAGGCACACGATGTCACCGCGACAACCTTCATCGCGCACGTCCGGTACGCCTCCACCGGCGCGCTTGACGTGGCGAACACCCATCCCTTTCTCCAGGATGGCCGCATCTTCGCGCACAACGGCGTGGTCGAGGGTCTCGATGCACTCGACGACCGGCTCCAAGAGCTGGGCGTGGCGGAGCTGGTCCAAGGTCAGACCGACTCCGAACGTGTCTTCGCGCTCATCACCGCGGCCGTCCGGGCCGCTGACGGCGACGTCGGCGCGGGCCTCGTCGACGCCATCGGCTGGCTGGCCGACAACGTGCCCCTCTACGCCGTCAACCTCCTGCTGAGTACCGCCACCGACATCTGGGCTCTGCGGTACCCGGACACCCACGACCTGTACGTCCTCGACCGCAGGCAACCGGTGCAGCGGCGCCTGCGCCTGCGCAGTTCCCGGATCCGCGCCGAATCCGAGCATCTGACGTCACAGCCGTCAGTGGTGTTCGCCAGCGAGGCGATGGACGGCGAGGACTGGCAGCTCATCGCGCCCGGCGAGCTGGTGCATGTCGACGCCGACCTGCGGATCGACCGTCGCCTCACGTTTCCCGACCCGCCGCGCCACCTCCTGCACCGCGAGGACCTGTCCGCCAAGGCGGCCGCATCGCAGCACGCTTAGCCGCGACTTTCACCGCCCTGGCACACTCGATCTCCGTGACTTCCAAACGCGCACTGGTGCTCGCCGGTGGCGGTATCGCAGGCATCGCCTGGGAGACCGGCATCCTGCAGGGCATCGCCGACGAATCTCCCGAAACTGCCGAGGCACTGCTGGGCTCCGACGTGCTGGTGGGCACGTCGGCGGGGTCGACGGTGTCCGCACAGCTCGGTAGCGGGCTGCGTTTGGAGGAACTGTTCGAGCGCCAGGTCGGTCCCGAATCGGCCGAGCTCGAGCCCGGGGTGGCCATCGACACCGTCACCGACCTGTTCGTCAAAGCCGTGCTGACACCGAACACCACGAAGGCGCAGAAGCTGCAGCAGATCGGCGCCGTGGCGCTCGACACCGTGACGATCGACCCGGCCCTACGGCGCAAGGTGATCGAAGCGCGCCTGCCCTCGCATGACTGGCCCGACCGGGTGCTCCGGATCTCGGCGGTCGACATCGACACCGGCGAGCTGGTGACACTGGACCGGGATTCCGGGGTGTCACTGGTCGACGCCGTCACGGCCAGTTGCGCGGTGCCCGCGGTGTGGCCGATTGTGACGATCGGTGGCCGCCGGTTCATGGATGGCGGCATCGGCAGCGCGGTCAACATGGCGCTGGCTGCCGACTGCGACACGGCGGTGGCGCTGGTACCCCAAGGCCGCTCGGCGCCCTCGCCGTTCGGTGGCGGCGCGGCGCAGGAGGTCGACGGCTTCGACGGACGGTCGCTGGGGATCTTCGCCGACGACGAATCCCTGGCAGCGTTCGGCGCGAACCCGCTCGACCCGGACTGCCGGATCCCGTCGGCCCAAGCCGGACGCGCCCAGGGACGGCGGGTGGCGGCCGAGGTCGCGAAGTTCCTGGCGGGCTGATTCAGCCGTCGAGCGCACGGGCGGCGAGCTGCCGCCCGACCTCGATCATCTCCGCGGCGCGGTGGAATTCCAGGCTGCGGCACACCGTGCGGGGTACCTCGATCAGCAGGTCGGGCGGGTAGGCCGCGAGCGTGTGCCGGGCCAGCGCGGCCTGGGCGATGTCTATGGTGCGGTTCATCACCTCGAAGCTGCCCAGCTTCGGTACACCGGCCGACTCCGGCACCTCGGGGCCATCGAAATCGACGGGCTCGGAAGGCTCGGAAGGCTCGGAAGGCTCGACCGGGTCGGCCGGCTCCAACTCGCCTTCGGCCGGGGTGGACGCCCCGAACCGGCTCAGCACCGCGCGGGCCGTGGGCCGGTCCAGCACCGAACGCACCGAGGCCGTGTCCAGGACCGCCGACGTGCTGCGCATCATGCGGTTGAGCCATTCGGTGGTGGGCCGCCGCTCCGGGTCCTCTGGGCTGACCACGGTGCCCGGGTCGCCGCCGGACAGACTGACCGCGATGGTGAGATCGGCGTTGACCGCGGCGATCGGCGCCATGGGCAGCGGGTCGAGGATGCCGCCGTCGCCGAGCAGCCTGCCGCCCCGCACATGTGGGGCGATCACGCCGGGGATGGCGATGGAGGCCCGGATCGCCGAATCGACCGGGCCGCGTTGCAGCCACACCGACTTGCCGGCGATCAGATCCGTCGCGACGGCCGTGTAGGGGATCGGCAGCTCCTCGATCGTGGCCTCGCCGATGATGTCGCGGACCGCGTCGAGGATCTTCTCGGCGCGCAGAATGCCCGCCGCCGTGATGGAGGGATCCAGCAGCCGCAACACCGCGCGCTGCGTCAGAGTCCGCGCCCAGTCGGCGAAATCGTCGAGCTTGCCCGCCGCGTGCAGCCCACCGACCAGCGCACCCATCGATGACCCGGACACCCCGACGACCTCGTAACCGCGGTCGCAGAGCTCGTTGATCACCCCGATGTGCGCGTAGCCGCGAGCCCCACCACTACCGAGGGCCAGAGCGACACGCATACCTCCATTCTGCCGCTCACGGCGTACTCATTCGTGGGAGGGTTGATTCGTGGGTGCGCCAACATTCATGCGGAAGCTCGGCCGTCCCAAACCTCGTGATGCCATCGCCGGACTGGTCACGGGACTGTTCTCCATCCCAGAAGGCATGGCCTACGCCAGTATTGGCGGCTTCAACCCGGTCACCGGCATCTACGCCGGCATCGTGCCCGGCATCATCGGCTCACTGTTCGCGCGGACCGTGCTCATGGTGACGACGCTGACCAGTGCCATCGCCCTGACCTCGCGCAGCGTGCTCAAGGAGGCCGGGCTCGATCCGGCGGACCCGGCAAACGTCGCGGCGCTGGCCCTCGTGGTCGGTGCGGTGATGCTGCTGTTCGGGCTGCTGCGGTTCGGCTCGATCATGAACTTTGTCTCCAACGCGGTGATGACCGGCTTCTCCACCGGCATCGCCCTGCAGATCGTGGCCGGTGTCCTCGGTGACGCCACCGGCTACAAACCGCAGAGCGGCAACACCATTGGCAAGTTCATCGACTCACTGGCACACATCGGCCTGTGGCATCCGGCCGCCGTCGCGGTCGCGCTGGGCACCGTCGCCGTGTGGGCGGTGCTCCACTTCATCAAACCCCTCGAATCGTTCGCCACCCTGCTGGCCCTCGTCGTGGTCACCGCGGTGGTGGCCGTCGCGCACATCGACGTCGAAACCGTCGGCGACATCGCTTCCATCGCGAATGCGCTTCCACCGGTGACGCTTCCGAATTTCGCCGCGATGCCCGAGCTGCTCGTCGGTGGCGTCGCGGTGGCACTCGTCGCACTGGCCCAGGCCGCCGGGATCTCGGCCGCGGTACCCAATCCGGATGGCAGCCGCACCAACATGAACGGGGATTTCCTGGCCCAGGGTGCGGCGAACGTCGCGGGCGGTCTGTTCGGTGCACTGCCGGCCGGCGGATCGCTGTCGCGCACCGGGGTGGCGACCTCGGCGGGTGCGCAGACCCGGTGGGCCGGCATCTTCGCCGGCCTCTGGCTCGCCGTGCTGGTCCTGGTCGCCGGCTCGGCCGCCGAGATCATCCCGATGCCGGTGATCGGCGGGCTGGTCCTGGTGATCGGTGCCGAGCTGGTGGTCGGCCGGCTGCCCGACATCAAGCTGGTGCTGCGGGTGGCGCCATTGTCGGCAGTGGCGATGCTGGTCACCTTCGCCGCCACCACACAGCTGCCGCTGCACACCGCGATCGTCATCGGCGTGATCACCTCGCTGGTGCTCTACTGCGCCAAGGCGGCCGAGGCCGCGCAGTTGTCGGCGCTGATCCCGGCCCCGGGCGGCGGCTGGCAGCAGGCCCCCGTGCCCGAGAAGTGCGCGAGCAACGACGTCACCGTCCTGCATTACGCCGGGGTCGGACTGTTCGCCGAGGTGGCGCGGATCGACGAGACCTGGCCGCGCGCCGAAGGCACCACCAACGCCGTCGTGGTGCTCAGCCTGCGGTCGCTGCCCGACGTGCCGTCATCGGTGACCATCAAGGCGCTGCGCCGCTGGGCCGGCCAGCTGGCAGACAACAACGGCAGGCTGATCGTCGCCGGGGTCAACCCGGGGACTGCGGAGGTGCTGCTGCGCGGCGGCCTGGACGACCTGCTGGGCGACGACGGCATAGTGCCGGCGTCCGACCGGATCTTCGGTGCGCTCGACGAGGCAGTCGAGCGGGGCCGCGCCTGGGTGGCCGCCCAGCCGGGCGCGGCGGGGGATTCGCCGCAGCGTGATTCGAACTAGCTGCAGAGCTCGTCGGCGGCCGCCTGCGCCGCGACGATGACCGCGGCCTGACGTGCCGGCTCAAGCTGAGCCCATGGCACGTTGTAGGTGCCCGGCCCGGGTGCCGCATCGGGTGCCTGCACGCTCGCCAGGTACGGCTCGACCTGTGTCTTGAGATCCCCGCCCTTGGCCTGCATCCAGGTCTTCGCCGCATGGCAGGCCTGGAAATACTCCTCTTCGGTGGACTGGGCGTCGGCGCCGACGGCGGTGGTGACGCCGGCCGGCGACGTCGCGACCTCGCCGGGCTTGACGGTCGGGGTCGGCGCCTCGGTGGTCGCGGTCGCCTGCGGCGACGATGCCGTGGATGCCCCGGACTCATCCTTGCCGGACTCCGTCGAGCATCCGACCAGAAGACTCAACCCGGCGGCTGCGACGGCTCCGGCGGTCAAGCGTGTGGTCCACGTGTAACTGCGCATGCCGCCAATCTATGCAACACTGGCCGCCGTGACGGAAGGGACCGGATTCCAGGAGTGTTGTCGGGCTTGCTAGCGCGCCCGTCTGCCCTGATCCGCCGTCATTCCTGGAGTTTCTCTGATGCTGTCCACGCTCGCGCCCGTTCCTGCCGTGTCCGCGCCCACCCGGCTGCGGTTGCCCGACCTGCTGCACACCACCGACCGCGCCGCCGACGACGTGCTGTCCGGCCGCTACGACCGGCTCTTGCGGGGACTTCCGAAAGACGATCGGTGGTACACCCGGCTGTCCGGTGACGACGAAGTCGAGGTCTGGCTGATCAGCTGGGTGCCCGAGAAATCGACCGAACTGCACGACCACGGTGGCTCCCTGGGAGCGCTGACCGTGGTGTCCGGATCACTGCGTGAAACCCGCTGGGACGGTGAGCTGTTGCGGCAACGACGGCTGTCGGCCGGCGACCAGGCGGCCTTCCCGCTGGGCTGGGTCCACGATGTGGTGCAGGCGCCCGGTCCGGTGACGGTGTCCGGTCCCACGCTGAGTGTGCACGCCTACTCGCCGCCGCTGACCGCGATGTCCTACTACGAGGTGACACCGCAGAACACGTTGCGCCGCAACCGCACCGAACTCACCGACGGACCGGAGGGATAGCGATGAGCCGCATCGACACCGTGCTGGAGCAGGCCCGCACCCGGCTGAGCCGCCTGCCCGCCGCCGACCTCCCCGCTGCGCTGGAGTCCGGTGCCGTTCTGGTCGACATCCGGCCAGCCGCCCAGCGGGCCGCCGAGGGCTCGGTGCCCGGCGCGCTGGTCATCGAGCGCAACGTGCTGGAGTGGCGCTGCGACCCGACCAGTGACGCGCGGATCCCGCAGGCCGTCGACGACGACGTCTACTGGGTGATCCTGTGCTCGGAGGGTTACACCTCAAGCCTGGCCGCCGCCTCGCTGATCGATCTCGGGCTGCACCGGTCCACCGACGTCGTCGGCGGCTATCACGCACTGGTGGCCGCCGGTCAGGTCTGATCCGCTGCGGCTCAGGCGTTTTCGTTGTTCGACAGCATGGGGCGCAGTTTCGCGGTCATCTCCGGTGTCCACCCCGGTGGCTGCAACACCGCGGCCCACGCGTCGGCCACGTTCTTGACGTAGACGTGGCCGTGCCCGTCGGGCACGTCTACGGCGACCGCCATGTCCGCCGACACCTGAAGGAACGTCACCACCGGAATCCACTCCATGCGGCGGGACACGTCATACCCGCGGGGCTCGCGCAACCAGTCCGGCTTGGCGAACAGCAGGTCCGGTGTCCACCACGAGATCGGGTCCGACGCGTGCTGCAGGTACACCACGCGCGGATGGCCCCATGGCGCGTCGGGCCGGTCGAGGTTCTCGGCCGTCGCACTGAATCGGACGTTCTCGCCGTTGTCGTAGATCGGCAGCCACTCGGGCGAACCGGCATCGCGATCACGGGTGAGCGTTGTCCAGATCGTGTTCTTGAACGTCGGCCCCGAGAACAGGGCGCCGTCGGTGCGGGCGACCAGATTGTTCAGTGACAGGAACGGTGCCTCACCGCCGAACGATCCCAGGCTTTCCCCGAACACCACGAGCTTGGGCCGCTTGTCCTCGGGAAGCGTGCGCACCAATGCGTCGACGGCTTCGAACAACGCCTGCC
The DNA here is from genome assembly GCF_001245615.1 of Mycolicibacterium neworleansense. NCBI lineage: Bacteria > Bacillati > Actinomycetota > Actinomycetes > Mycobacteriales > Mycobacteriaceae > Mycobacterium > Mycolicibacterium neworleansense. The sequence goes on along the minus strand of NZ_CWKH01000003.1, from coordinate 356,782 downwards.
CGGCCTGCCGTGCGTTCTCCTGGTCGACCAGGAACGACAACCAGCTCGGCAGGAACGAGTACTGCATGCTCACGATCGCCGTGTTGCCGTTGTACATGTACTCCAGGGCCGAGGCCTCGGCCTCGTTGATCCAGCCCGTGCCCGTCGTGGTGGCCACTGCCACCACGGCGCGGTTCAGCCCGCCGGTCCGCTGTAATTCCCTGGCGGCCAACGCGGCCGTGGCCTTGATGCCGTCAGCGGAATGCAGGCCCGCGTAGGCCCGGATCGGTTCGGTCGCGGGTTTGCCGCTGAACTGCGAAAGCTGTTGCACCGTCGGGCCGGCCGAGACGAACACCCGGCCCTGATGCCCCAGAGACTCCCAGCTGGACAGCGACTGCGGGCCACCCGAACGCAGCGGTGACATCGGCGCGGGGAAGTCCGGATCGCTCTCGTCGTTGACGGCGGCGAATGTCCGGTTGATGGTGTCCATCGCCACCCGGACCACCACGCCGTTGAGCAGCGCGATGCTCAACGCCAGCAGCAACGCCACGACCACCACGGCCGAAACCCGGGGCGGCAGAAAGCGATCCAACTTCTGGTCCAGGAATCGCACCAGCTTGCGGATCAGCTGGCCGACCTCGACGAACGCGAACAGCACCACGATCGACAGGACCGCGGTCAACGGGTGGTCCCAGAACTTCAGCCGGGGCACACCCATGAAGTCGCGGACCTCGTCCTGCCAGACGTGGAAGTAGACGATCATCAGCACCTGGCCGATGACGCCGACGACCAGCAGCGTCAGCCAGGCCCACTTCGGTGCCCGCGGGCTGGTCTCGGCCGAACGCATGTAGCGCACCAGCCACACCCCGAAAACGCCCAGCCCGTAACCCGTCGCCCCGGCCGCGCCGCTGACCAGGCCCTGAAACAGCGGGCCGCGGGGCAGCAGCGACGGCGTCAGCGAGAACCAGACGAACACCAGCCCCAGCAGGGTGCCGAAGAACGTGTAGTGGCGCAGCCACCACACGGTCTTTTCTGCGTCACCTGACTGGACTTCGAGTGCGTCGGCCTCGGGTTCGGCGGTCTCGGTCACCCGTCGACTTTAGCGATGGGTGAAGTTCGCGGCGCGCTTCTCGGAGAACGCCGCCATGCCTTCCTTCTGGTCGGCCGTGGCGAAGGCCGAGTGGAACAGCCTGCGCTCGTAGAGCAATCCCTCGGCCAGGCTGGACTCGAAGGCCCGGTTGACGGCTTCCTTGGCCATCCGCGAGGCCGACAGCGACATCCCGGCGATGGTCTCGGCCACGGCCAGGGCCTCGTCGATCAGAGAATCCGCGGGCACCAGGCGGGAAACCAGGCCCGCGCGTTCGGCTTCCACGGCGTCGATGGTGCGGCCGGTGAGGATCAGATCCATCGCCTTGGCCTTGCCGATCGCCCGGGTCAGTCGCTGTGAACCGCCCATGCCCGGCAGCACGCCCAGCTTGATCTCGGGCTGACCGAACTTCGCCGAATCCGCGGCGATCAGGATGTCGCACATCATCGCCAGCTCGCAGCCGCCGCCCAGGGCGTATCCGGCGACCGCGGCGATAGTCGGGGTGCGGGTGGCCGCGAACTTCGACCACAGCTCGAAGAAGTCGGCCGAGTACACGTCGGCGAACGACAGCTCGGCCATCTCCTTGATGTCGGCGCCGGCGGCGAACGCCTTCTCGTTGCCGGTGACGATGATCGCGCCGACGCCGGGATCGTTGTCGAGTTCGGCTGCGGCAGTGGTCACTTCGGTCATGACCTGGCTGTTGAGCGCGTTGAGCGCCTTGGGCCGGTTCAGTGTGATGGTGGCGACCCGGCCGGTGCGGGTCACCAGGATGGTCTCGAACTCACTCATTTGTTGTCCTCCTGGAAGGTCAGATCGGGTTCGGCCGGAACGAAGTACGCGGCGACGTCGTCGGGCGTGACATCGGCGATCGCGGCGGGGGACCACTGCGGGTTGCGGTCCTTGTCGACGAGCTGGGCCCGGATGCCCTCGACGAAGTCATGAGATTTCACCGACGCGCACGAGGTCCGGTATTCCTGGCGCAGCACGTCCTCCAGTGTCTCCAGCTTCGCCGCCCGGCGCACCGCTTCCAGCGTGACGGACAGGGAAACGGGGGACCGGGTCGCGATGAGCTTCGCGGCGTCCTCGGCCGGGGCTGCGTCGTGGGCCTGCAACGCGGCGAGGATGTCGGCGACGGTGTCCCCGGCGTAGCACTCGTCGATCCAGCCTCGCTGTTCCAGCAGCGGGCTGGCCGGCGGTTCGACGGAATAGGTGGCCAAGGCGTTCTCGACGCCGTCGGCGATGACGGATTCGGTGAAGTCCGCCAACTTGTCATGGGGCACGTAATGATCGGCGAAACCCATGGCGATCGCGTCGGCCCCGGAGAACGGTGCTCCGGTGAGCGCGGCGTGCAATCCCAGCCGGCCCGGAGCCCGCGACAGCAGGTAGGTGCCACCGACGTCGGGGATGAAACCGATTCCGACCTCGGGCATCGCCATCTTGGTGGTGTCGGTCGCGACGCGAATGTTGCCGTGGGCGGCCACCCCCACACCACCGCCCATCACGATGCCGTCCATCAACGCCACGTATGGCTTGGGATAGCTGCCGATGTAGGCGTTGAGCAGGTACTCGTCGTACCAGAACCGCTGTGCCGCGCCGTCCTTGGCCTTCGCGCTGTGATAGAGCGCCACCACGTCGCCGCCCGCGCACAGGCCGCGTTCGCCGGAACCGGTCAGCAGCACGGTGTGTACGGAGTCGTCGTTCGCCCAGGCGTGGAGCGCCTCGGACATGCCGGCGACCATCGCATCGTTGAGCGAGTTGATGGCCTTCGGCCGGTTCAGCGTGAGGATCCCGACGCCGTTCCGGACACTTACTAGGACGTCCTCGTTTTCTGTCACGAGTTGCAATCTAGTTCGGGCCCCCGAGGGAGCTGCGCTACGGGTAGGGTTTGCCTCAAGATCAACCTGGAAGTTTCCTGAGAGTCTTCTGGCCTCGACGGGAACCCACCCGGAACATCGATCGTTGAGCTAGTAGTTCGTAACCGAACATCTCATAGGAGAGGAACCCGACGGTGCGCGAAACCAGCAACCCGGTATTCCGCAGCCTGCCGAAGCAGCAGGGCGGATACGCACAATTCGGTACCGGAGCCGCCGGCTTCGGTGCACAGCAGGTGCATGCGCAGCCCTACGCGCAGGAGTACCTGGAGCAGCCGCAGACCGGTGTGTCGCGGCCGCTGACCATCGATGACGTCGTCACCAAGACCGGCATCACCCTGGCCGTGCTCTCAGCCGTCGCCGTGGTGTCCTACTTCCTGGTGTCGGGCAACCTCGCGCTGGCGACACCGTTCGCCCTCGTCGGTGGCCTCGGCGGCCTGGTTCTGGTGCTGATCGCCACGTTCGGCCGCAAGCAGGACAATCCGGCCATCGTGCTGACCTATGCGGCGCTGGAAGGCCTGTTCCTCGGTGCGGTGTCGTTCATCATCGCCAACATCGCCTCGGTTGGTGGCGTCGGCATGATCGCGCAGGCGATCGTCGGCACCATGGGCGTCTTCGTCGGCATGCTGGTCGTCTACAAGACCGGTGCCATCCGCGTGACGCCGAAGTTCACCCGGATGATCATCGCCGGCATGTTCGGTGTCCTGGCGCTGATGCTCCTCAACTTCGTGTTGGCGATGTTCGGCGTGGGCGGCGGTGCCGGCCTGGGCCTGCGTGACGGCGGCATGCTGGCGATCGGCTTCTCGCTGCTGTGCATCGGTCTGGCCGCGTTCAGCTTCCTGATCGACTTCGACGCCGCTGACCAGATGGTCCGTGCCGGTGCTCCGGAGAAGGCCGCATGGGGCATCGCCCTGGGCCTGACCGTCACCCTGGTCTGGCTGTACATCGAGATCCTGCGGTTGCTGTCGTACTTCAACAACGACTAGCAACCCTGCCCCGAGAAAGGCGTCCGCGATTGCGGGCGCCTTTTTCTTATGGGCTTACCGCTGTTGAGTCTGCGCTCAGAGTGCCGAGCCTGCGCTCAGAGCGTGAAATCGCGCGACATCCCGCTCTTGGTGCAGACTCGAAGCGCTGTCCACAGAGTCGATTTCATCCCCAGCCATGACTCGCCCACACTTTCGCTGAACGCCGGTGTCGGAGATTTTCGGCAACGTCGACGTCGTGACCACATTCGACAGCCCGTTCGTCGGCTCAGAAGCGTTGCGGGCAGGTCTGATCCGCAAGCACCAGCTGCGGGCGAACTTTCGCGCCGTACTGCCCGATGTCTACGTGGCCCGGGACTTCAGCCCAGGGTTGGTTGATCGGGCCAGGGCGGCGTGGCTGTGGTCGCACCGCCAGGGAGTGCTGGCAGGCCTCACCGCGGCAGCCCTGCACGGGGCGAGGTGGGTCGATGAATCCGCGCCAATCGAGTTGATCTGGGGCAATGCCAGGAGCCCAACCGGTGTGTGGACATCGGCGAAGCGGTTGCTGTCGGTCGAGATCGGACAGGTCGGCGGGCTGCCGGTGACCACAGCGGAACGCACCGCCTTCGACATCGGCCGCACACCGGGGGCCGGCCGCGCGGTGGCCCGGCTCGATTCCCTTGCCCGGGCAACGGGATTGAAGGTTGGCGACGTCGAAGAAGTGGCAGCCCGGCATCGCGGAGCCCGCGGACTGCGCCAACTGGAAAGGGTGCTTCCGATGGTCGACGCTGGGTCGCAATCCCCGAAGGAAACCTGGCTGCGTCTACTTCTCATCGAGCACGGTCTACCGCGCCCGCAGACTCAGATCCCAGTGATCGGGGCGAATGGCTATCCGTTCGCCTACCTCGACATGGGTTGGACCGAATGGATGGTCGCGGTGGAGTACGACGGGGACCAACACCGCAGTGATCGAACGCAATACGTGAAGGACATCCGCCGAACAGCCGAGCTGGAGCGGATGGGTTGGATCATCGTCAGAGTAGTGGCAGAGGACCGGCCGCCCGAGATCCTGCGAAGAGTTCGCGAAGCAATCACCAGACAAACGACACTGCGCTGAGGGCAACGAGTCTGCGTACAGATCGCGAAATTGCGTGAAATCGCGATCTGTACGCAGACTCGGCGAAAAGCAAACTAGCTCAAGCGCTCCACAACCATCGCCATGCCCTGGCCGCCACCGACACACATGGTCTCGATGCCGAAGGTCTTGTCGTGGGTCTGCAGGTTGTTCAGCAGGGTGGCGGTGATGCGGGCACCGGTCATGCCGAACGGGTGGCCCAGCGCGATCGCGCCGCCGGAGACGTTCAGCTTGTCCTCGTCCATGCCCAGGGCGCGGGCCGAGCCGAGCACCTGCACCGCGAACGCCTCGTTGATCTCGTAGAGGTCGATGTCGTCGATGCCCATCTTGGCGTTGGCGAGGGCCTTCTTGACGGCCTCGATCGGGCCCAGGCCCATGATCTCGGGCGACAGGCCGGACACGCCCGTCGACACCACGCGGGCCAGCGGGGTCAGGCCCAGCTCCTTGGCCCGCACGTCGCTCATCACCACGAGCGCCGCGGCGCCGTCGTTCAGCGGGCAGGCGTTGCCGGCGGTCACGGTGCCGTTGGGACGGAAGACCGGCTTGAGCTGGCTGATCTTCTCGTAGGTGGTGCCGGCACGCGGGCCGTCATCGGTGGAGACGACGGTGCCGTCGGCCAGCGTCACCGGGGTGATCTCACGGGCGAAGAAGCCGTTGTTGATGGCCTCCTCGGCGCGGTTCTGCGAACGCACCGCCCAATGGTCCTGGTCCTCACGGCTGACACCGGTGTGCAGCGCGACGTTCTCGGCGGTCTGGCCCATGGCGAGGTAGACGTCGGGCAGCAGGCCGTCCTCGCGCGGATCGTGCCATTCCTCGGCGCCGGTGGCGGCCTGCTCGCTGCGGGCCATGGCGTCGGCGTACAGCGGGTTCTTGGTGTCGGGCCAGCCGTCGGCATTGCCGCTGGCGAACTGCGACACGGTCTCCACGCCGGCGGAGATGAACGCGTGGCCCTCGCCGGCTTTGATGGCGTGGAAGGCCATCCGGGTGCTCTGCAACGAGGACGAGCAGTAGCGGTTGACGGTGGTGCCGGGCAGGAAGTCGTAGCCCAGCTGGACTGCGACGGTGCGGCCGATGTTGAAGCCGGACTTTCCGCCCGGCTGGCCACAGCCCATGATCAGGTCGTCGATCTCACGCGGGTCCAGAGCGGGAACCTTGTCGAGAACGGCCTTGACCATCTGGGCGGCCAGATCGTCGGGCCGCATGGTGACGAGTGATCCCTTGCCGGCCCGGCCGATGGGCGAGCGGGCAGTGGCAACGATGACGGCTTCAGGCATGACGGCTCCTGGGAGATCGAATGGCTTAGAAAACTCAGGTTGAAACTAGCCCGCGTGCACCACGATGGGTGCGGGCACCCCGGTCGAGCGGCGCCACAACCGGCTGACACCGCCGAGGCGGCCCAGCAATGTGTGGGTGTCGGCGGCGCCGGATTCCAGTGCCGCATCCCCGTCCCACTCGCCCAGGGCGGTGCACAGCGCAGGCAGCAACTGCTTGGCCGCCAGGGCATAGCCGGCGGCCGACGGATGGAACATGTCGTCGGAGAACAGCAGGTCAGGGGACTTGTAGAAGTCCGGGGCCAGCAGATCGGAGAACGGCACGGGTACCCCGCCCGCGGCCCGCACCGCGGCGGCCTGGGCGCGGGCCAGACGCAGGCCGAGATTGCGCGCGACGGTGCGCAGAGGCTGGGGGATGGCGGTGATCACCCCGAAGTCGGGACAGGTGCCGACCACGACGACGGCACCGGCCGAACGCAGCCGGCGTACGGCGTCGCCGACCCGGCGTGCCGACGGCCCGATGCCGTTGGGTTTGGTGATGTCGTTGGCGCCGATCATGATCACGGCGGCATCCGGCGGTGGTCCTGCGACGAACATCGCGTCGATCTGACCGGACAGTCCCTTGGATGTGGCGCCGACAATCGCCTTGGTGCTCAAGCGAACTCGTTCGCCGAACTGCTCGGCCACGCCCCGTGCGATCAGCACGCCCGGCACCTCGTCGGCCACCCGGCAGCCGTAGCCGGTGGCCGTGGAGTCTCCGAAGATCATCAGGTGCAGGTCGAATGGGACGCCGCGTTCCCACTTCTGCACCGGCCCGCCCCCGGGGACATACACGCCGTCGGCGCGCGGCGGGATGTCCCACGACTTGGGGATGACCTGACGAGCCTGGTTGGCCTGCCCGCTCAACAAGTTGCGTGCTCCGATATAGGCCGATCCCGTAGACGCCAACGTCGCCGCAGCGGCAAGGGCGATGGTCGACCGACGCGGTGTGCCCACGAGACCAGTTTAGGTGGATCAGACGGGTTGTCAGCGTGGCGGCGCAGCGTGGCGATCACGGTGCTGTATCAAGTCCGGTATCAATTCAGTTTATTTGACTGTTGAACTGTTTACGGATGTCAAGCTAAGTTACCCGGGTTGTCTGAGTGACGAAGCTCACCTAGCACTACAAAGACGTAGGAAGTGGTGACGATGACTGCACCGAGCAAGGTATCCAGGTCTCATCATGCTGGTATAGGCCCAGCTAGGGCGTACCGCGGGCGTAGGTTTCCGGTCAGTGACGGCGCACCCGTCGAGGTGGTCGAGGACGGCCCGAGCCTGGCAGGCCGACTGGCTTCGCTGGCGGCCATGCTGACAATCAAGCCGACCTTGGCAATTGGTAGCCAGGTACCGCATCTGCCGTGGCCGTTCGGGCTTGTCAATTTCGCCGCCCGGCTGCTCCGCCCGGCCCCCGGGACCATCAAGGCCACCATCGCGCTGCCGCACTGCACCGCGCAGCTCGTTCGGGCCGACGGCGTCCTGCCCGCCGATGGGAAACGCAGCGTCATCCTGTACCTGCACGGCGGTGCGTTCCTGGCCTGCGGGGCCAACACGCACTCCGGGATCGTCACGGCCCTGTCGGGATATGCCGACAGCCCGGTCCTGGTCGTCGATTACCGGATGGTCCCCAAGCACTCGGTGGGCACCGCGCTCGACGACTGTTACGACGCCTACCAGTGGCTGCGGCTGACCGGCTACCAGCCGGACCAGATCGTGCTGGCCGGTGACTCGGCCGGCGGTTACCTGTCGCTGGCGCTGGCCGAGCGGCTACTCGACGAGGACGAGGTCCCGGCCGCGCTGGTGACGATGTCGCCGCTGTTCGAGATCGACAACGAGTCCCGGGCCAATCACCCGAACATGCACTCCGACGCGATGTTCCCGGCCAAGGCGTTCGACGCCCTCGTCGAACTCATCGAAGCCGCGGCCAAACGCAAGGGCGAGCATGTCTACGAGCCGCTCGATCATGTCGAGCCCGGCCTGCCGCGCACGCTGATCCACGCGTCGGGCTCGGAGGTTCTGCTCAGCGATGCGCGAAAAGCCGCGCACATGCTGGCGGCCGCCGGCGTTCCCGTCGAGCTCCGCATCTGGCCCGGTCAGATGCATGTCTTCCAGCTCGCATCACCTCTGGTGTCCGAAGCGAAGCGTTCGTTGCGCCAGATCGGCGAATACATTCGAGAGGCCACCTGGTGAGCTTTCGGCGGGCCTGAGACCATTGACGTATGCGCATCGCCAGGCACATCAGTGAGCTCATCGGCAACACCCCGCTGGTTCAGCTGAACTCGGTTGTCCCCGAAGGCTCGGGCAAGGTCCTGGCCAAGATCGAGTACCTGAACCCCGGCGGCAGCTCGAAGGACCGCATCGCGGCCAAGATGATCGAGGCCGCCGAGGCCAGCGGCGAGCTCAAGCCGGGCGGCACCATCGTCGAGCCGACGTCCGGCAACACCGGCGTCGGTCTGGCCCTGGTGGCCCAGACCCGCGGCTACAAGTGCATCTTCGTCTGCCCCGACAAGGTCAGTGAAGACAAGCAGAATGTGTTGCGCGCCTATGGTGCTGACGTCGTGGTGTGCCCGACGGCGGTGCCGCCGGACCACCCGGACAGCTACTACAGCGTCTCCAACCGTCTCGTCGAGGAGATCGACGGCGCCTGGAAGCCCGACCAGTACTCCAACCCGATGGGGCCGGAGAGCCACTACGAGACGACCGGCCCGGAGATCTGGGCCGACACCGAAGGCACCGTCACGCACTTCGTCGCCGGCGTCGGCACCGGCGGCACCATCACCGGTACCGGCCGCTACCTCAAAGAGGTATCGGACGGCAAGGTTCAGGTGATCGGTGCCGATCCCGAGGGCTCGGTGTACTCCGGTGGGACCGGGCGGCCGTACCTGGTGGAAGGCGTCGGCGAGGATTTTTGGCCGTCGGCCTACGACCCGTCGGTGCCCGACGGGATCATCGCCGTCTCCGACGCCGATTCGTTCGACATGACCCGGCGGCTGGCCCGCGAAGAGGCGCTGCTGGTCGGTGGATCCTGCGGTATGGCGGTGGTCGCCGCACTGGAGGTGGCCCGCAAGGCCGGACCGGACTCGGTCGTCGTGGTGCTGCTGCCCGACGGCGGACGCGGTTATCTCTCAAAGATTTTCAACGACGCCTGGATGTCGTCGTACGGGTTCCTGCGCAACCGGCTGGACGGTTCGATCGAGCAGTCCACCGTCGGTGACGTATTGCGCGGCAAGTCCGGCGCGCTGCCCGACCTGGTGCACACCCATCCGTCGGAGACGGTGCGCGACGCGATCGGCATCCTCCGGGAATACGGCGTCTCCCAGATGCCGGTGGTCGGCGCCGAGCCTCCGGTGATGGCCGGCGAAGTTGCCGGCAGCGTGTCCGAACGGGAACTGCTGTCCGCGGTGTTCGAGGGCCGGGCGAAGCTGGCCGACGCGGTCGCCGAGCACATGAGCCCGGCGTTGCCGTTGATCGGTGCGGGGGAACTGGTTTCCACCGCGGCCAAATCGCTGCGGGACTGCGACGCGGTGATGGTCGTCGAGGAGGGCAAGCCCGTCGGCGTGCTGACCCGCCACGACCTGCTCGGATTCCTGTCCGAGGGCGGCGGCAGGCACTAGACAGGCTCGCGGCGCCTCGCGCCGCGTGGAATACCTTGTCTCCAGCTACTTCTCAGCTAGGGTGAGCTGGCCGCGGGCCGGCAAACTCAGACAGCATCACCGCCCACGGCGACGAACGTCCCGATGTGCCCGGCAAATGCGCTCGTGTTGACCTGTCAAACGGGGTTGACGGTGCGTAATCTGCCTGTGGAGCAGTCTGTACATCTAGGTGCTGGCAGAAAGTAGCGTCCGTGCGCGGATCGCTATTGGCAGATGAGGAGAGCTTTCGACGTGACCGATCAACCGCCCCCGCCCGGGAATTACCCGCCGCCGCCAGAGGGTGGATATCCGCCTCCACCTCCGCCCCAGCAGGGTGGTTACCCGCCGCCTCCGCCGCCCGGTGGTGGTGGCTATCCGCCACCTCCTCCCGGTGGTTATCCGCCTCCGCCGCAACAAGGCGGATTCCCGCCCCCGCCCCCGCCGCAGGGTGGCGGCTACCCCCCGCCCGGCGGCTACCCGCCGCCTGGTGGTTACCCGCCTCCCGGCGGTTATCCGCCCCCGCCGCAACAGGGCGGTTACCCGCCGGCCGGCTACCCGGCCGCGGGCGGTCCCGGCTTCGGCGCCGCGCCGTACAGCGTCGGTGACGCCTTCTCCTGGGCCTGGAACAAGTTCCTCAAGCATCCGGTCGAGCTGATCGTGCCGGGTCTGGTGTTCGGTCTGGCATCCGGCGCAATCTGGTTCATCTTCAACCTGATTGCCGGTGCCGTTTCGCCCGATTCCACCAGCACCTACGAGTCCTACGACGACGGCTTCAGCTTCTCGGCATCGTCGGGAGACCTCAGCGTCGCCGGCGGCGCCGTGCTGTTCGTCGGGCTCATCGTGATGCTGATCGTCAGTGGCTGGATCGCCGCGGCATACACCGCAGGGCTGCTCGACATCGCCAACGGCCAGCCCGTGACGCTCGGATCGTTCTTCAAGCCGCGCAATGTCGGAAACGTGATCATCGCGACGGTGATCGTCGGTGCGATCTTTTTCGCGGTCAACTTCGTGCTGCAGCTCCCCACGCTCTTGGTCGGGGCGCTCTGGTTCGTCACGATGCCGCTGGCCTTCATCGCTGACGTGGTGATGGCCGTCTTGTTCCTGTTCACGACGGTCGCCGCCGTCGACCGCAATCTCAAGGGCGTCGACGCGGTCAAGGCAAGCTTCCAACTGGTGAAGCCCAACTTCGGCACGGTGTTTCTCACCGTGCTCGCGATGGTCGCCATCGTGATCATCGGCGCGATCCCGTGCGGGCTCGGCTTGATCATCGCCTACCCCTTGGTTCTGCTCATCCAGGTGTACGCGTGGCGCCGTCTCAGCGGTGGCCAGGTGGCGCCGCTCTCGCAGTAACAAACCGAACCCAACGCCCACGGCGCGTAAGGCGAAAATGTCTGCGCCGTGGGCGTTGTGGTCCGTGACATCATTTGAATCAAGCGCATTCGCAGAAAGTCGGGGCCGCAATGTCTATGCCAAATCAGCCGGGAGACAACTACGGGCTGCCTCCGCAGGGTCCGCCCGCTCAGGGACTGCCCCCGCAGGGTTTCCCGCCGCCGGGTATGCCCCCGCAAGGAATGCCGCCACAGGGATTCCAGCCATACGGCGGGTACCCACCCCAGGGGCCGCCGCCCGGATACCCGGGGCAGCCGCAGCCGTACGGTGCCTATCCCGCTGATCCGGCCGCGCCCTACGGTCGTGACCCCTTGACCGGCGAGCCGCTGTCGGACAAGTCGGCCATCACGGCCGGTCTCCTGCAGTTCTTCCTTGGCGGTTTCGGCATCGGACGCTTCTACATCGGCTCCACCAACATCGGCGCGATCCAGCTGGGCCTGACCATTCTCGGCATCCTCACGTCGTGGCTGATCGTCGGCCTCTTCATCTGTGTCGGCGTCGGAATCTGGGCCGTGGTGGATGCGGTCATGATGTTCACCCGGTCGGTGCCCGACAAGTACGGCCGCAAGCTGCGCAACTGAACCGTCGTGAGGTGGTGGGGCGGGCGCGTTCGTGCCCGCCCCGATAGGCTCGACGCGTTATGAGTGAACAGCGCAGGTGGCACGGTCTGGCCACAAAAGCCATCCACGCCGGTTACCGGCCCGATCCGGGCACCGGAGCCGTCAACACCCCGATCTATGCCAGTTCGACCTTCGCCCAGGACGGCGTCGGCGGGTTGCGCGGCGGATTCGAGTACGCCCGCACCGGAAACCCCACCCGTCAGGCCCTGGAGTCGGCGCTGGCGGCGGTCGAGGAAGCCGCCTACGGGCGCGCGTTCAGCTCGGGCATGGCCGCCACCGACTGTGCGCTGCGTGCAGTCCTGCGGCCCGGCGATCATGTGGTGATCCCCGACGACGCCTACGGCGGTACGTTCAGGCTCATCGACAAGGTGTTCTCCCAGTGGGGAGTCACCCATACCCCGGTCCCGTTGAGCGACCTGGATGCGGTGCGCTCGGCGCTGACCCCGCGCACCCGGCTGATCTGGGTGGAGACCCCGACCAATCCGCTGCTGAGTGTGGCCGACATCGCCGGGATCGTGCAGATCGCATCGTCGTCGGGGGTGAAGGTGTTGGTGGACAACACGTTTGCCTCGCCGGCGCTGCAGCAGCCGCTGCTGTTCGGTGCCGACATCGTGCTGCATTCGACCACCAAGTACATCGGTGGACACTCGGATGTGGTGGGCGGCGCTCTGCTGACCAACGATGAGGAACTCGACGCGGCATTCGCGTTCCTGCAGAACGGCGCCGGGGCGGTGCCGGGACCGTTCGACGCGTACCTGACGATGCGTGGGCTCAAGACGCTGGTGCTGCGGATGCGTCAGCACAGCGAAAACGCCGCGCTGATAGCCGAATTCCTCGACGGGCACCCGGCAGTCGAGACCGTGCTGTATCCCGGTCTGGTCAGCCACCCCAACCACGACGTGGCGGCGCGCCAGATGACCGGGTTCGGTGGGATGGTGAGCCTGCAGTTGCGCGGCGGACCGCGTGCTGCGCGTGAATTGTGCTCGCGGACCGAGCTTTTCATCCTCGCGGAATCGCTCGGCGGGGTGGAATCGTTGATCGAGTACCCGGGGGCCATGACGCATGCGTCGACCGCGGGCTCGCAGCTGGAGGTGCCCGACAACCTGGTGCGCCTGTCGGTGGGTATCGAGCACGCCGCCGATCTGCTGGCCGACCTCGAACAGGCCCTCGGCAAGTAACGCCGGGGAAACCCTAGGCCATCAGGGCCGGACGCAACGCCGCCGTCGTCACTGCCAGATTCATCTCGGGCAGTGCCGACGCGGACTCGTCCAGCCAAAAGCCCGTGGCGATTTCGGTGGACCGGGCATGCACCCACCGCCAGCCCCGGTCGTTGAGGCTCAGCACGGCGCCCAGGCCGTCCACGGCATGCAGCAGGCAGATGATCGCGGCGATGGCCGGTACCGGGTTGTGGCCGTCGAACAAGGCGGCCAGCAGGGCCGCCCGGGCATTGCTGACCCGGTCCCGGTTGGTCAGCGGCCAGCAGTACACCGTCTTGCCGGGAAACCCCTTGCCGGGCATGCGGACCCGACGGATCTGCCCCAGCCGTTCGAGATGCTGCTCCAGGTTCGACTGGGTGTGCCTGCCGAGCTTGGCCAGTGCGGTACCGGCCGGCAACGGACGGCGTTGCAGTAGCTCGAACGCGGGGTCACCCACCGGGTCGGCGGGCCAATCACCGGCCAACGCGATCAGCCGACCGGCTTCGATCGGTTCGCCGGTCATGGCCGGGCGGATACGGCAGGCGTAGGCGAGATCCAGCAGAACTGCGGCGCTGAGTACTTTCTCCCTGCGGTGGCGGTCAAGCCCGGGCTGAGCGGCTGCGTTGTCCAGCAACAGCAAGAACAGGTCTTCGGCGATCTGCGCCATTTCCCCGACTGTAGTGCTTTGCCCGGGCTGTTCCGTCAGGCGTGGTAGGGCTCGGCGCTGACGAGGGTGACCTTGACGGTGTTGCCGTTGGGCACGGTGTAGGTGCGCGACTCGCCGACCTTGGCGTCGATCAGTGCGCTGCCCAGCGGTGAGTTGGGGGAGTACACCTCGAGCTTGCCGTCGCTGATGCCCTCCTGGCGGGTGGCGATCAGGAACGTCTCGGTGTCCTTCTTGTCGTCGTCGTAGTACACCTTGACGACCGAACCGGGCAGCGCGACGCCGGACTGCTTGGGAGCCTCGCCGACCTTGGCGTTGTTGAGCAGCTCCTGCAGCTGACGGATGCGGGCCTCCTGCTGGCCCTGCTCCTCGCGGGCGGCGTGATAGCCGCCGTTCTCGCGCAGGTCGCCCTCTTCGCGACGGTCGTTGATCTCGGCGGCGATCACCGGCCGGTTGGCGATCAGCTGATCGAGCTCCGCCTTCAACCGGTCGAATGCTTCCTGAGTGAGCCAGGTGACCTGTGTGTCGGTCATGTTCTCGCGCTCCTGTCTAGTGCTTTGCGGCGCTCTCGCGCCTTCCTCGCGTACGAAGTCCGTCGTTTCCGGGCCGGGGTCAGGCGCGTGTATTGCCGCGAGCGTCAGCGCCTAATCGAGGGCTAATGCAGCAATACACGGCCCCAGCGAGGAACCGTGTATCGGACAATCGTACCACCGAGCGGCCAACGAATCTTCACGTAATGGCTGTTCGACGTTTGTTGCGGGCGTCGAAATCAGGGCGCCACCAGGTAAGACGGTACGTCCGTCCCGCAACCATAGACATCGCCGATCACGGGGGGTCGGCTGGATTTCACCTCCGCGGTCACCTGCACCACGGTTTGATCCGACGGGCCCACCAGGATCTCGCGCCGGCCGGTCTCGCTGCCGTCGATCGAGCGGGCCCGGACGATGCACACCACGGGCTTCGACGGGTCGGGACGGGTCACCCCGATCGTCACCGACACGGTCTGGTTGTCGATCAGCTCGTAGGCCGAGAGCTCGCCCTTCACCTCACCGGTGCCAAGCCGCTGGAAGGCCACTACCGCGAGGATCACACCCGCTGCCACCACCAGACCGACCAGGGCAAACGTGATCCATCGCCGGGTCCGGCGGGACAATTGGCGGGATCCGTAGCGGGCGGCGGGGCGTTCGATCATCAGAACTGGAACTATAGGGCGAGACAGATTGGCCACCCGAGCCCGGCACCGGGCTACCGGCTGTGGGCTTGGGTATCGGGCATAGGTAAGAGGACGCCGTAGTTAGATGAAAGCGAAATGAGTGAACTGCGGTTGATGGCGGTGCATGCCCACCCGGACGACGAGTCCAGCAAGGGGGCGGCTACCACCGCGCGCTATGCGGCTGAAGGTGTGCGCGTCATGGTCGTGACGCTCACCGGCGGAGAGCGCGGCGACATTCTCAATCCGGCGATGGACATCCCCGAGGTCCACGGCCGGATCTCCGAGGTGCGCCGCGACGAGATGGCCAAGGCGGCCGAGATCCTCGGCGTCGAGCACCACTGGCTGGGTTTCGTCGACTCGGGGCTGCCCGAGGGCGATCCGCTGCCCCCGTTGCCGGACGGGTGTTTCGCATGTGTGCCGCTCGAGGAGCCGGTCCGCCGCCTGGTCCAGGTGATCCGGGAATTCCAGCCCCACGTGCTGACCACCTACGACGAGAACGGCGGCTACCCGCATCCCGACCACATCCGCTGCCACCAGGTGTCGGTGGCGGCCTACGAGGCGGCGGCCGACTACCGGCTGTACCCCGAGGCCGGGACGCCCTGGGCCGTGTCGAAGCTGTATTACAACCACGGCTTCCTGCGCCAGCGCATGCAACTGCTGCAGGACGAATTCGCCAAGAACGGTCAGCAGGGACCCTTCGCCAAATGGCTGGAGCACTGGGACCCCGATCACGACATATTCGCCAACCGGGTCACCACCCGTGTTGAATGCTCGGAGTACTTCAGTCAGCGGGACGATGCGCTGCGCGCGCACGCGACCCAGATCGACCCGAAAGGCGACTTCTTCCATGCGCCGATCGAGTGGCAGCAGCGGCTGTGGCCGACTGAAGAGTTCGAGTTGGCGCGGTCGCGCGTGCCGGTGAATCTGCCGGAAGACGACCTGTTCACCGGGATTGAGAAATGATCGACACTTTGACCGCAGTGGTCACACTGCTCGCCGAGGAGCCCCGAAATACCGGGCCCGAGTTCGGTAAGGCCACCCCGCTGGGCCTGCTGGTCACGGTGGCGTTGCTGATCGGCACCTTCGCGCTGGTCTGGTCGATGAACCGGCATCTGCGCAAGCTGCCCGAATCCTTCGACCGGGAACACCCCGAGCCGGACCAGGCTGCCGATGAAGGCACCGTCGAGAACACCGAAGGCGATGCGGCCGACACCACTCCCGATGACCGCCAGGGTCAGTCACGTGAGCAGGGTGGCGGGTAACACGCTCGGCGGGTCAACCAGCCCGTATCTCCGCCAGCACGCCGACAATCCGGTGCACTGGCGAGAATGGACGCCCGAGGCGCTCGCCGAGGCCGCCTCGCGGGACGTCCCCATCCTGCTGTCCATCGGCTACGCGGCGTGTCACTGGTGCCATGTGATGGCGCATGAGTCGTTCGCCGACGCCGACGTGGCCGCGGTGCTCAACGACGGCTTCGTCTGCATCAAGGTCGACCGCGAGGAGCGCCCCGACCTGGACGCGGTCTACATGAACGCCACCGTGGCGCTGACCGGACAGGGCGGCTGGCCGATGACCTGCTTCCTGACCCCCGACGGCCGGCCGTTCTTCTGCGGCACCTACTACCCGAAACTTGGCTTCCTGCAGCTGTTGGACGCGGTCGCCGAGACCTGGCGCGACCGGCGCGACGAGGTCGAGCGGGCCTCCGATCAGATCGCCACCGAGCTGCGGAAGATGTCCGCCGGGCTGCCCGGCGGCGGGGCGCCGGTCGGCCCGGTGTTGTGTGACCATGCCGTGGCCGCGGTGTTGCACGACGAGGACGAGACGTACGGCGGCTTCGGCGGCGCACCCAAGTTCCCGCCCTCAGCGCTGCTGGAAGGTTTGCTGCGCCACCACGAACGCACGGGATCCGCCCCGGCCCTGGCGGCCGTGCAGCGCACCTGTTCGGCGATGGCTCGCGGCGGCATCTACGACCAGCTGGCCGGTGGATTCGCCCGCTACAGCGTCGACCCGCACTGGGTGGTGCCGCATTTCGAGAAGATGCTCTACGACAACGCGCTGCTGCTGCGGGCCTATGCGCATCTGGCGCGCCGCACCGGAGATCCGTTGGCGCGCAGGATCGCTGACGAGACCGCGGCGTTCATCGGGTCGGATCTGGGCGCCGATGGCATGTTCACCTCGTCGTTGGATGCCGATGCCGGCGGGCGTGAGGGGCTGACCTACGTGTGGACGCCGGCCGAACTGCGCTCGGTTCTGGGCGATGACGACGGCGCTTGGGCGGCTTCGCTTTTCGGGGTGACCGAGCGCGGCACATTCGAACACGGAGCCTCGGTGCTGCAGCTGCACCGCGATCCCGACGACGTAGCGCGGTTCGAGTCGGTGCGTGCGGCGTTGTCGGCCGCCCGGGCTTCGCGTCCCCAGCCGGCGCGGGACGACAAGGTGGTGACGGCCTGGAACGGGCTGGCCATCACCGCACTGGCCGAAGCCTCGGTGGCTCTCGAACGGCCCGAATACCTTTCCGCGGCACTCGAATGCGCACGCCGGCTCCTTGATCTGCACGTGGTCGACGGCCGATTGCGCCGCGCCAGCCTCGGCGGCCGAGTAGGGGAGAGCGCGGCGATCCTGGAGGACCACGCGGCGCTGGCCACCGCGCTGCTGGCGCTGTACCAGCTCACCGGTTTCGGGTTGTCCGAGGCGGTCGTGTTGCTCGATACGGCGTTGGAGCACTTCGCCGATCCCGATCAGCCGGGTCGCTGGTTCGACACCGCGGACGACGCCGAGAAACTCATGGTGCGTCCCGCCGACCCGATCGACGGTGCCACGCCGTCAGGTGCCTCGCTGATCGCCGAGGCGCTGCAGGGCGCCGGGTACCTGACCGGGTCTGGGCGCTATGTCGATGTGGCACAGGCGACTTTGTCCTCGGCCACACCGATCCTGGCGCGCGCCGCCCGGTCCGGCGGGCACTGGCTGGCGGTCGCCGAGGCGCAGGTGTGCGGACCGATCCAGATCGCGGTGGCCGGTGATCCGTCGTCGGACCTGTTGACCGCGGCGCGGCGGCTGGCCCCCGGTGGTGCACTGGTGGTCGGGGGCCCGGTCGACTCATCAGAACTGCTCAAGGATCGCGACCGGGTCGACGGCGTCGACGCCGCCTACGTATGTCGCGGCACGACGTGCGACCTGCCCGTCACCACGGTCGGGGACCTCGCCGTCTCGCTGGGTGGTGATCCGCCAGACGGCGGAACGGGCGCCGTGTAGCCTCGCGGCCATGCCCAACGCCGAGCAGATCACCCAGACCGTCAACCGCTACCTCGAATTGGTCTCCAGCGGAACCGCTGACGAGATCGCCGAGCTGTACGCCGACGATGCGACCGTCGAGGATCCGGTGGGCGGCGGTGAGGTCCACATCGGACGGGCCGCCATCCGCGGCTTCTACGCCAACGTGGAGAACGTCAAGGGCAAGGCCGAGCTGGTGACGCTGCGGGTGGCCGGCCACGAGGCCGCCTTCCACTTCCGGCTCACGCTCGACTTCGGCACCAGCAGCATGCGGATCGAGCCCATCGACGTGATGGTGTTCAA
The DNA here is from genome assembly GCF_001245615.1 of Mycolicibacterium neworleansense. Taxonomy (NCBI): domain Bacteria; kingdom Bacillati; phylum Actinomycetota; class Actinomycetes; order Mycobacteriales; family Mycobacteriaceae; genus Mycobacterium; species Mycolicibacterium neworleansense. Next base: position 338,154 of record NZ_CWKH01000003.1, on the reverse strand, counting down.
CGACGAAGGCAAGATCACCGCGATGAAGGCCTACTGGTCGCAGGCCGACGCCGTCACCCTCTAGTCCTTGCCGCAGGCCCCGCATCACCTTTGGGTGGTGCGGGGCTTTCGCGTCAGAAGACGGCGAACCACATGGCGATGTAGTGACAGATCGCCGCCACCGCCGTGCAGGCGTGGAAGAACTCGTGATGGCCGAAGGTGGTCGGCCACGGGTTGGGCCATTTGAGTGCGTAGAGCACGCCGCCGATGCTGTACAGCGCGCCGCCGACGATCAGCAGGACCACCGCGGCCACACCGGCCCCGTGCATGATCGGCCCGATGAACCAGGCCGCCACCCAGCCCAACAGGATGTAGAGCGGGACGCCGAGCCAGCGCGGTGCCGACGGCCAGAACATCTTGAGCAGCACGCCCGCGATCGCCCCACCCCACACGATCCAGAACAGCACCATGCCTTTGGATTCCGGCAAGGCCAGCAGGGCGAACGGGGTGTAGCTGCCGGCGATGAAGATGAAGATCATCGAGTGATCGAGGCGCTTCATCCATTTGCGGGCGCGCTCGGATTTCCAGTTCACCCGGTGATAGGTGCCGCTGACGGTGAACATCGCCACGATCGTGAAGGTGTAGAGCAGTGTCGCCAGCCCGGCCCGGGTCGATTCCACCGACCACGACACCGACACCAGGGCCGCTCCGGCGATGAATGCGACGACCGCCGAGTACACGTGGATCCAGCCGCGGGCGCGCGGTTTGCCGAGGAACTGGGCGACGCCTTCGGCGACGGCTTCGGGCAGGTCTTCTGCGGGCCGGCTCAGTGCGGCCGCGGAACGGTAGGGCTTGGTGCTACCCGTCGGCGCGGTCATCTCACCTCCATTGGAACCATGGTCTACCCCGACGCTCACAGTAGTCTGGACTCTCGTGGACATCATTCCCCCGCGACTCAAGGAACCGGCCTATCGGCTCTACGAGATGCGGTTGCGTCACGAGCTGGCGCAGTCCCGATCTGAACTACCTCGTCACATCGCGGTGTTGTGCGACGGGAACCGCCGCTGGGCGCGTGACGCGGGTTACGACGACGTCAGCATCGGCTACCGGATGGGTGCGGCCAAGATCGCCGAGATGCTGCGCTGGTGTCAGGCCGCCGGTATCGAGATGACGACGGTCTACCTGCTCTCGACCGAGAACCTGCAACGCGACCCCGAAGAGCTGTCGGCCCTGCTCGAGATCATCACCGACGTGGTCGAGGAGATCTGCGCCCCGTCGAACACCTGGACGGTGCGCACCGTCGGTGACCTGGAGTTGTTGGGGGAGGAGCCGGCCCGCCGGCTGCGTGAGGCCGTCGAATCGACCAACGGCCGGGGCGGGCAGTTCCATGTGAACGTCGCCGTCGCCTACGGGGGACGCCAGGAGATCGTCGATGCGGTGCGCTCGTTGTTGTCGAAGGAACTGGCCAATGGCGCCACCGCCGAACAACTCGTCGAAGCGGTCACCGTCGACGGCATCTCGGAGAACCTCTACACCTCAGGGCAACCCGATCCGGACCTGGTGATCCGCACCTCGGGTGAGCAACGCCTGTCCGGATTCCTGTTGTGGCAGAGCGCATATTCGGAGATGTGGTTCACCGAGGCGTACTGGCCCGCCTTCCGCCGCGTCGATTTCCTGCGCGCGCTGCGCGATTACACGGCCCGGCACCGTCGCTTCGGAAAGTAGGCGCGTGCCAAACTGAAGCTATGGCTGCGCTGTCGGCAGTGGTCTTCACGCTCAGCTGGTGGCTGGGTCTTTACCTGCTCGCCCGCGACCCGCGTAAGCCCGTCCTCGTCCTCGCGGCGATCGGGCTGACCAGCTTCGCGCTGGTCGTCGCGCTGGACGCCGTGCGGCTGGTCACCGGCTCGGAAGTGCTCAGCCGCATCGAGATCTATCTGGTGGCGCTGCCGGGCATCGCCTGGTTCGCGGTCATGGTCGAACTCGCCCGCCCGGCCGACACCTTCCGCTCCCGCGCCGGGGAGATCGCCGCGATCTTCGCCGTCGCGGTGCTGGCGATGGCCGGGGCCGGACTGGCCGGCAGTGTCGACGGCCCGCTCCGCACCGGGCACTGGGTGATGTTCGCGGTGATCTCGCTGTCCGCGCTGGGCGCCATGATCAAGGCTGTGCTCGGCGGTGCGAAACCCCGGTCGGTGGTGGGTTTCATCATCGTCGCGACGCTGTTCTTCGCCCTGGGCAACGTGATTTTGGTCATCCCGCTCGGGTTACTGCCGAGCTGGTTGGCCCTGGCCTCCACGGGATTCGACGTCGCGCTGCTCGGAGTGGCCGTCGCGATCTGGGACGCATTCGACGAAGGCCAGGCACTGCGGGTGGACATGCGCCGCTCGATCATCGGCACGCTGGTGGTCGCGGTTCCGTTCGGGGCCCAGGCCCTGGTCGGGATGGTGGTACTGGATTCGGGCACCGGCCGCACCGTGATGACGATTCTGTTGTTCACCAGCCTGGCCGTCGCCGTGGCGGTGGAGGTCCTGGCCGACCCGCTGGCCGGACTGCTCGACCGGCTGGCCTTCTCGCGGTCCCCGGACCTTCGCGCCGACCGTGAAGCGCTGCGCCAGACCGAGGCCGCGCTGCCGCTGCGGTCCGATCACCCGTTGGGCGGCATCGACGACGACGCCTTCGCCCGGCTCACCCGTCGCGCCCTGGGCCACTACGGCGACCTTTCCAAACTGGTCGCCAGCCCGCTGACCGCCCTGCCTGCCATCGATGTCCGGCTGGCCGAGCGCGGGGCGCCGGACCAGCCGCTGGAACGGGCCAACGAACTCAAGGCACTGTTGGCCGACCGCATCGCCGCGCTCAAGCCCCGCGACGGCGGCGACTTCGGCACCACCGAGCAGTGGCGCCACTACAACTCGCTTTACTTCCCCTACGTCGTCGGGGTCCGCGCCTACGCGCAGAACGCCACCGCGGCCGGGCTCGACCCGGTCGCGCGGCAGGCCTGGCAGTGGCTGGTCACCGAGGTGCCGCAGCGCTCACTGCACAACTGGCAGAACGCGGCGGCTCGGGTGATCGCCGCGGACCTGCGCGGCGACCTGGCGCCGGTGGCCGGGTCGGCCGGCCGGTAGATTTCCCGCTTTCTCAAAACAGCGCTGACCTGGGCTTGGCAGTGGTTGGCAGTGATTGGCGTCGATCTGGCAGCGCCCGGTGAGCAGTGTCGAGGGTGTTCCACCAATCGACACCCTCATCGCCGAGGAGCCCGACATGACCGCGATCCTGAACCGACCTCGAACCGACTCCACTGCCGGAGCGGCCCCGGACGACTTCCTGCTGCGGTTCGCCCTACGAGCTGATGCCACCGTGTGTGCCGGCGTCGGTCTGCTGGTGGCGATGGCCGCCGATCAGCTGGCCCGCATCGCCGGTTTGTCGGCCACAGCCGGATGGTTCGTCGGCGCCGCCCTCGTGGGTTACGGCGCGCTGCTGTACGTCCTGGCTGCGGTCTCGCACGTCCGGCGCGTGGGCGTCGCGGTCCTCGCCGGCAACGTCGTCTTCGCGATCTCCACGGTCATCGCCATCGTGGCCCATTGGTTGCCGTTGACCGGGGCCGGTGTCGAGTTGGTACTCGGATTCGTCAGCGCCACCGTCGTGTTGGCCTGGCTGCAATACCGCGGAGTGCGCCGTCTGGCGTGACTCCTCCCCGAGCCGGTGCGGGGTGCCCGGCGGAAGAGGTTACGGCGAGTATCCCCGCACCGTGCTCCACACCTTCAGTGAATGCATGACAGGAAATCACCACCGGAAGAAGGAGAATCATGACCGCCATCACCGCCACCGGAACCGCGGGCACCAGGAAGGCAGCCGATTCGCTGCTGCGCCTGGCGATGCGGCTCGACGCAGTCCTCGTCGGCATCAGCGGTATCGCACTGCTGGCCGCGGCCGGGTGGTTCGCCGATCTCACCGGGCTGCCGAAATCCGTCGAATATGGCGTCGGCGTCTTCTCGGTCGTCTACGGCATCGCGGTGTTCGCCCTCGCCGGCATCGAGCGGGTACGCCCCGCCGGTATCGGCACGGTGATCGCCAACGCCGCCTGCACGGTGATCGCATTGGTCGCCGTATTCACCATGACGCTCACCACCGCGGGCGTGGTGTTCGTCATCGGCACCGGCATCTACACGCTGGCGATGGCTGAGCTGCAGTACGTCGGCGTCCGGCGGATCCCGGCCTGACCCCTCGCAACGCCCAGAGCCCAAGGGTTCTGGGCGTTGCCCGTGCGCGGGCTGATAATCGTCGGGTGGAAATGCACTGGGCACCAGAACACACCGAGCGGCTGCGGGCGGTACGGATCGGCTGGGACGGAACCGAAGTGGGCGCACCGTGCTTCCCGCCGGGTTGGGACACCGAGCCCGGTGACCTCGACCTGCTGCGCATCGCCACCGGGTTCGGGGTCTGTGCCACAGGCGAATACGGCTACGAACGACCGCCGGCCGACCATGAGTACTCGTTCTTCGTGGCGGAGCTGCCGGCGTCTGGCCCGTTCGGCTTCACCGATCAGCACCGCACTTTGCTGGCGCACATGAGCTGGGAACTGTCCGATCCCTACTTCGACGACGAGGTCCCCGGCTGTGATCCCAAGCGGCCGTACGGCGACTTCACCTTCTACCAGCTGGAGATGGCTCTGCACCTGGGCCTGATCCCGCCCGAGAAGCCGGAGGGCGTCGATCCGATGACCCCCGAACTGGTCACCGCGATGACCGAACTACACCAGCGGATGCAGCCCGCACTCCAGGTGTTCTTGCACCACTTCGTGATTGCCGACGGCCAGCGGTTCGTCGGCAACGAATGGGGCGGCTGGGAACGCGGCTGAGCGGTTTTCCGCTAGAGCTTGCGCAGCCGCAGCCGGTTGATCGAATGGTCGGCATCCTTGCGGAGCACCAGGGTGGCCCGCGGCCGGGTCGGCAGGATGTTCTCGATCAGGTTGGGCCGGTTGATGGAATGCCAGATGTCCCGGGCCGCGAACACGGCCTGCTCATCGGTCAGCGTCGAGTAGTGGTGGAAGTGCGAGGCCGGATCCGCGAACGCGGTCGAGCGCATTGTCAGGAACCGGGAGATGTACCACTGCTCGATGTCCTCGATGCGCGCGTCGACGTACACCGAGAAGTCGAACAGGTCCGAGACCATCAGCGCCGGCCCGGTCTGCAGGACGTTCAGCCCTTCCAGGATCAGGATGTCCGGATGCCGCACCACCTGCTTCTCGCCCGGCACGATGTCGTAGAGCAGGTGTGAGTACACCGGCGCGCAGACCTCGTCGGCGCCGGATTTCACCGCGGTGACAAAGCGCATCAGGCCGCGCCGGTCGTAGCTCTCCGGGAATCCCTTGCGGTGCATGAGGTTCCGGCGGTTGAGTTCCTTGTTCGGGTAGAGGAACCCGTCGGTGGTGACGAGGTCGACCCGCGGATGGTGGCCCCAGCGGGCCAACAGCGCCTGCAGCACACGGGCGGTGGTCGATTTCCCGACCGCCACGCTGCCCGCGACGCCGATGACGAACGGCACCGGCCGGTCCGGATTCTGCTGTGGCTCACCGAGGAACTCCGCCGTTGCGGCGAACAACCGTTGCCGCGCCGCCACCTGCAGATGGATCAACCGGGCCAGTGGCAGGTAGACCTCTTCGACCTCGAGGATGTCGAGTTTCTCGCCCATACCCCGCAGGCGCAGCAGTTCGTCCTCGGTGAGTTTCAGCGGTGTCGACATGCGCAGTGCACGCCATTGACTTCGGTCGAACTCCACATAGGGGCTCGGCTCGCTCGGCCGCGGCATTCGGTCAGTCTTACATCTACGGTTGTGGGCATGGCGAACGGGATGGACTTCGGAGCGGACAAATCGGCGGACTCGGCCGCCCTCATCCGCGAATATCTGCTCCTCGGACTGCGCTTCGACCGCGTGGAGGACGGCTACGTCGACTCCTTCACCGGCGACCCGCAGCTGCGCCGGGCGGTGGAGAACGAGCCGCCGCCCGACCCGGCCGATCTGGCCCGTCAGGCTGACCGCCTGCTCACCCAGATCCCCGACGATCTCGACCGCGACCGCGCCGAATACATCGCCGCGCACCTGCGGGCGCTCAATTGCGCGGGCCGGAAATTCGCCGGTGAAGAGGTCGGATTCGTCGACGAGGTGCAGGCCTACTTCGACGTGCGGATCAGCAAGGGCGATCCGGAGCGCTACCGCGAGGCCCACGCCAAACTCGACGAAGCACTCGGCGGCACCGGCCCACTGGCCGAGCGGATCCAGGCGCACCGCAGCGGGGACGAGATCCCGCCCGCCCGCCTCGAGGAGTGCATCCACGCGTTCTCGTCGGCCCTGCGTGACAAGGTGCGCGCCGCCTACCCGCTGCCGGAGACCGAGACCATCACCTACGAGGTGGTCACCGACAAACCCTGGTCGGGCTTCAATTACTACCTGGGCGACTACAAGTCCACCGTGGCGGTCAACGCCGACCTCAAACAGCAGATGGCCAACCTGCCCAGGCTGGTGGCCCACGAGTCGTATCCCGGCCATCACACCGAGCACTGCCGGAAAGAAGCCGGCCTGGTGGCCCGTGACGGCGAGCTGGAACAGACGATTTTCCTCGTCAACACCCCGCAATGCCTGATGGCCGAGGGTCTGGCCGACCTGGCGCTACACGCCATCGTCGGACCCGGCTGGGGCGCGTGGGCCGCCGACATCTATGCCGATCTGGGGCTGCGGTTCGACGGGGAACGCGCCGAGGCGATCTCGGAGGCGATGGCCGGGCTGGCCGACGTGCGCCAGGACGCGGCGCTGATGCTGCACGACGAGCACCGTGACGTCGACGAGGTGGCCGAATTTCTCAAGCGGTGGCTGCTGGTCGGCGACGATCGGGCCAGGCAATCGCTGCGGTTCCTGTCCTCGCCGTTGTGGCGGGCCTACACCAGCACCTACATCGAGGGTTACCGATTGCTGCGCCGGTGGTTGGACGACCGCCCCGACGGCGTGACGCTGACCGAGCGTTTCGGGCGGCTGCTCGACGAGCCGCTGATCCCATCGACGTTGGCCTGACAGCAAACTCACTATCTGATCTCAGTCCTGCTTTCACGGCGCTTCTCACATTTGCTCGATGGTGTTATGGGTTGCGTTGCGTCTGCAGTATGAACCGCGTCTCAAGTGCTTGAACCACCTAATTACCCGTCGGTAACCTTGTTGCCAGTGGTCCGGCGATCGCGCCGGGTCGGGCAAAGGACATGACCATGGCGGCAACAATGGAGAGACTGGACAAGATCAAGCGCACGGCCGGCGTGATCGTGGCCGCGGGTGCAGTGGCACTCGCTCCGATCCTCGGCTCGGTCGCGGTGGCCGATGCCGCACCTGTCACGAAGGTCGGTAGCGATCCCGTCGCGCCGGCCAAGCCCGGCGGCAACAAAGCCCCCTTCACCAAGGTCGGTAGCGATCCGGTGACCTCTGCCATCTCTGGCATCTCCGGCGTGCCCAGCCTGTCTGGTGGCGCCGAGACCCCGCCCCTTGTCAGCCCGTGGCCCGGCGGTGCGTGGGCCGGTCACGACTGGAGCAAGGGATACCCCGGCGGCGGTCTGGCCAACGGCAAGGGCGGCGGCGCCGCCATTCATGGCAAGGCCGGCGGCGCGTGGAACCACAGCGACTGATCTGACAATCCGAGGAGGCGGGCGGACCCATTGGGCCGCCCGGCCTTGGTTGGCGCCGGTCGGTCACCATTTGCACTTCGCTGAGTAGATTTGCTGTCTGCCGGGTAATTCATCGCTCGTGCCTGCTGAGGGCTTGTCAGGATTGTCGGCCTCTTCCCCAAAATTGCAGTTGAAAGCGCAATTACTGACCTTGATGCGTATTGCTGCGAAACATGGATCCGCGCCGCTTGGCTGCTTGATCGGCCTCGCGGCCGAAGCGTAGAGTATTTGCTGAGCATCGCGACGCAACCGGGTGGAAGCAAGGGGAGTCGACATGGCTACAACGAGCACGAAATCGAACCGGGTCAAGCTGATGGCCGGTGTGGCCGTGGTGGCAGGCTCGATGGCTGGACTCATCGGATCCGCCGCGGTGGCCAATGCCGATCCCGTCGTCATCTTGAACGGCGAAGAGATCGAACCGCCCAGCCTCGTGAGCCCGTGGCCCGGCGGCGCGTGGGCCGGCTGGGACTGGAGCAAGGGCTGGCCCGGCGGTGCCTGGGCCGGGCACGACTGGAGCAAGGGATGGCCCGGCGGCGGTTATGCCAACGGCAAAGCCGGTGGCGCCTGGAACCACACTGCCGAGTGATCTGACCACCGACGAAACCGGGCAGACCGAGCGGTTCGCCCGGTTTTGCCGTGGTGCCAGTCGTCGGCTCCAGATGTGGCCCGACTAGGCTAAAAGCCATGGCAGCAGACTCGTCATCCACCTTGCCCGCGGCTTCCGGCGTCGATTACGCCGAGACCTCAAGCGCCGCGTATGCGGCCGCATTGCGGGTCATCGAATCCGTCGAGCCCCGGGTCGCGGCGGCCACCCGTAAAGAGCTTGCCGATCAACGTGATTCGCTCAAGCTGATCGCCAGTGAGAATTACGCCTCCCCGGCCGTGCTGCTGACCATGGGCACCTGGTTCTCCGACAAGTACGCCGAGGGCACCGTCGGGCACCGCTTCTACGCCGGCTGCCAGAACGTCGACACGGTCGAGGCGCTGGCCGCCGAGCACGCCCGTGAACTGTTCGGCGCCCCCTACGCCTACGTCCAGCCGCACTCCGGCATCGACGCCAATCTCGTTGCCTTCTGGGCGATCCTGGCGACCAAGGTCGAGGCGCCCGAGTTGGCCAACCTGGGTGCCAAGCACGTCAACGACCTGTCCGAGGCGGACTGGGAGACCCTGCGCAACAAGCTGGGCAACCAGCGCCTGCTCGGCATGTCGCTGGATGCCGGCGGTCACCTGACCCACGGCTTCCGGCCCAACATCTCGGGCAAGATGTTCCATCAGCGCAGCTACGGCACCAACCCGGAGACGGGCTTTTTGGACTACGACGCGGTCGCCGCGGCTGCCCGCGAGTTCAAGCCGCTGATCCTGGTCGCCGGATACTCCGCCTATCCGCGCCGGGTGAACTTCGCCAAGATGCGCGAGATCGCCGACGAAGTGGGCGCCACGCTCATGGTCGACATGGCCCACTTCGCGGGCCTGGTCGCGGGCAAGGTGTTCACCGGCGACGAGGATCCGGTGCCGCACGCCCACGTCACCACCACGACCACGCACAAGTCTCTGCGCGGCCCGCGCGGCGGCATGGTGCTGGCCACCGAGGAATTCGCCCCGGCCGTGGACAAGGGCTGCCCGATGGTGCTCGGCGGGCCGCTGAGCCATGTGATGGCCGCCAAGGCCGTCGCGCTGGCCGAGGCGCGCCAGCCCGCGTTCCAGACCTACGCCCAACAGGTCGCCGACAACGCCCAGGCGCTGGCCGACGGCTTCGTCAAGCGTGATGCGGGCCTGGTCACCGGCGGCACCGACAACCACATCGTGCTGCTCGACGTGCGCTCGTTCGGGCTGACCGGCCGCCAGGCCGAGTCCGCCCTGCTCGACGCCGGCGTCGTCACCAACCGCAACGCGATCCCGGCCGACCCCAACGGCGCCTGGTACACCAGCGGCATCCGGCTGGGCACCCCGGCACTGACCAGCCGCGGATTCGGTGCCGAGGACTTCGACCGGGTGGCCGAGCTGATCGTCGACGTGCTGTCCAACACGCAGCCCGAGGGGACATCGAAAGCCAAGTACAAGCTCGCCGAGGGCACCGCCGAGCGCGTGCACGCGGCCTCGGCCGAGCTGCTGAACGCCAACCCGCTGTACCCGGGCCTGACCCTCTGAGTCCGGGGCGACATCACAGTGGCTCGAGTTTCAGAAACATGTAAACCCGGGTTACAGTTACCCCATGGCACAGAAACCTGTAGCTAATGCGCTGACCTTGGAGCTCGAGCCCGTCGTCGAGGCTGAGCTGCGTCGACACCTGGATACCGAGGATCTCTGGTACGCGCACGATTACGTGCCGTTCGACCAGGGCGAGAACTTCGCCTTCCTCGGTGGCCAGGACTGGGATCCGTCACAGGTCACCCTGCCCAAGACCATCACCGACGCCTTGGAGATCCTGCTGATCACCAAGGACAACCTGTCGGGTTACCACCGCGAGCTCGTCGAGCACTTCATCCTCGAGGACAAGTGGGGCCGCTTTCTGGGCCGCTGGACCGCCGAGGAGCACCTGCACGCCGTGGCGCTGCGCAACTACCTCGTCGTCACCCGTGAGATCGACCCGACGGCCAACGAGGACGTCCGCGTCGAGCACGTGATGAAGGGTTACCGCGCCGACAGCTACAGCCAGATCGAGACGCTGGTTTTCATGGCGTTCTTCGAGCGTGCGCACGCGGTCTTCACCCGCAACCTCAAGGACCAGATCACCGAGCCGGTGCTGGCGTCGATGATGGGCCGCATCGTTCTCGACGAGGAGCGGCATGAGCTGTTCTTCGCGAACCTGGTGGCCTACCTGCTGGGCACCCACCGCGACGAGACCGTGGCGGCCATCGCCGCCCGGGCCCGCGAGCTCGACGTGATCGGCGCCGACATCGACGCCTACCAGGACAAGGTCGCCGTGGTGGCCGAGGCCGGCATCTTCGACAAGGCTGCTCTGGCGAAGGTCATCTCCGACCGGATCACCGCCTGGGGTCTGGCCGACGAACCCCAGCTCCAGGAGTTCATCAACACGTAACGCTCCGGGCGTCATTCACGCGGCGCGCCAGCCAGCAACCCCGCCACCGCGGGGGTAGCGTCAAATCCGATGGCTAGCGACATGCTCTGCTGTCCGGACGGTACCGATCGGTTAGATCTCGAAAGGGCCGGCTCCGGTCCTGGTGCCGCAGTGTCCACCGAGCAACTCGTGTGGGGCCGCGCGGGTTCTAGGAGCGCCACGTGACTGATTCGCCTGTCCGTACCTATGTGCTCGACACATCCGTGTTGCTGTCCGATCCATGGGCATGCACCCGGTTCGCCGAGCACGAAGTGGTGGTCCCGCTGGTCGTGATCAGCGAGCTTGAGGCCAAACGGCATCACCACGAGCTGGGCTGGTTCGCCCGGCAGGCGTTGCGGATGTTCGATGACCTACGGCTTGAGCATGGACGGCTGGATCAGCCGATTCCTGTTGGGGCAGAAGGCGGCACACTGCAGGTCGAGTTGAATCACATCGACCCGTCGGTATTGCCCACCGGCTTCCGCACCGAGACCAACGACACGCGGATCCTGGCCTGCGCGGCCAACCTCGCTGCCGAGGGCAAGCGAGTTACCTTGGTGAGCAAGGACATTCCGCTGCGCGTCAAAGCCGGGGCGGTGGGTCTGGCTGCCGATGAGTACCACGCGCAGGATGTCGTGGTGTCCGGCTGGACCGGCATGACCGAATTCGACGTGGCGGCCGAAGATATCGACACCCTGTTCGCCGACGGTGAGATCGATCTGCCCGAGGCCCGGGATCTTCCCTGCCACACGGGAATCCGATTGCTCGGTGGTAGTTCGTCGGCGCTCGGGCGGGTCAACGCCGAGAAGCGCGTGCAGTTGGTGCGTGGTGATCGCGAAGTGTTCGGCCTCCGGGGAAGGTCAGCCGAACAGCGCGTCGCCCTCGACCTGCTGCTCGACGAATCCGTCGGCATCGTCTCACTCGGCGGCAAGGCCGGCACCGGCAAATCCGCACTCGCACTGTGCGCGGGCCTGGAAGCGGTGCTGGAACGCCGTACGCAGCGCAAGGTGGTGGTGTTCCGTCCGCTGTATGCCGTCGGCGGACAGGATCTCGGCTACCTGCCGGGCAGCGAGAGCGAGAAGATGGGCCCGTGGGCCCAGGCCGTCTTCGACACGCTCGAAGGGCTGGCCAGCCCGGCCGTGCTCGACGAGGTGCTGTCCCGCGGAATGCTGGAAGTGCTTCCGCTGACCCACATCCGGGGCCGGTCGCTGCACGACTCGTTCGTGATCGTCGACGAAGCGCAGTCACTGGAACGCAACGTGCTGCTGACCGTGCTGTCGCGGCTCGGCGCGGGCTCGCGGGTGGTGCTGACCCACGATGTGGCCCAGCGCGACAACCTGCGGGTGGGCCGCCACGACGGCGTCGCGGCGGTGATCGAGAAGCTCAAGGGACATCCGCTGTTCGCCCACATCACGCTGCAGCGCAGTGAACGCTCGCCGATCGCGGCGCTCGTCACCGAAATGCTGGAGGAGATCAGCCCCGGCGCCCTGCCCTGAGTGATTTGTGCACCTCCCGTGACGGCAGGCGCTACGGGAGGTGCACAAATCGCCAGCCGGTAGGCTGCCGGGGTGGCGAGGCTCCCCAACAGTCAGGCATGGCGGTGGACCGTGGTCGGTGTGACGGCCGCCGTCGTAGTCCTGGTGGTGGGTGCGCTCACCGGGCACATCCGCCGGGACGACCCCGATGACGTGGACTGCTCCAAGGAGCGGTGCGTCGCGCTGACCTTCGACGACGGCCCCGGTCCCTACACCGACCGGCTGCTGCAGATCCTCAAGGACAACGACGCCAAGGCGACGTTCTTCCAGATCGGCAACAAGGTGGCCGCCAACCCCGAGGGTGCCAAGCGGGTCGTCGAGGCCGGGATGGAACTGGGCAGCCACACCTGGGAACACCCGAACATGACGACCATTCCGCCCGAGGAGATCCCGGCGCAGTTCAGCAAGGCCAGTGACGCCATCGAGGCGGCCACGGGCCAGCGGCCGAAGCTCGTGCGCACGGCCGGCGGGCTGATCAACGACCAGGTGCTGGCCGAGGCCGGCAAACAGGGTCTGGCCGACGTCAACTGGGACGTGATCCCGTTCGACTGGGCCAACGACGCCAACATCGCCGCGACCCGCTACATGCTGATGACCCAGATCAAGCCCAACTCCGTGGTGCTGTTCCACGACACGTACTCGTCGACCGTGGACCTGGTGTACCAGTTCATCCCGGTGCTCAAGGCCAACGGCTACCACCTGGTGACCGTCAGCCACATGCTCGGCGAACTCCGGCCCGGCACCAGCTACGGCAGCCGGGAGAACGGGCCCCCGGTGCCACCTGCCGAGGCGCTCAAGGACATCCCGCCGGCCGAGATCCCGGCGCTGCCCGCGACCCCGTCGCCCGCACCGATGCCGAACTTCCCGATCACCGACATCCCCGGGGCGAATTCCGGAGGTCCCAACAACGGGGCGTGAGAAGGCGACATGAGACGCATATCGCGTCGGGTTGAGGACCAAAGACCCTAACCGACGGGCCCGGGCACGACGAGGCTTGAAGCATGCCCGACACGATGTGCGACACAGCGACCCTCACCCGCGCGGTGCAGCTGGCATCACGTGCGCCCTCCCTGCACAACACCCAGCCGTGGCGGCTGGTGGCCGAACGTGACTGTCTGGAGCTGCACCTCGACCCCGCCCGGGTGGTGACGGCGACCGACCGGTCCTCACGTGAAGCGGTCATCAGTTGCGGTGTCCTGCTGGACCACCTGCGGGTCGCCATGGCCGCCGCCGGATGGGCCACCACCGTCGACCGTTTCCCCAATCCCAATGACCCCGATCATCTGGCGACACTGCAGTTCTCGCCGATGGACTTCGTCACCGACGCGCACCGCCGCCGGGCCGATGCGATCCTGGCCCGGCGCACCGACCGGCTGCCGATGGTCGGATACGCGGACTGGGATGCCTTCGAAACCCTGCTGCGGGCGCGGTTGTCGGCAGGCCCGGTCCACCTGGACGTGCTGGACGAGGGTATGCGTGAGCGGGTGGCCGAGGCCGCTGCGCTGACCGAGTCGCTGCGGCTCTACGATTCGGCCTATCACGCCGAACTAGCCTGGTGGACAACGCCCTTCGCGACCGAGGACGGTATCCCGCAGAGCTCTCTGGTTTCGGCGGCCGAGAGCGAGCGGGTCGCGGTGGCGCGCACCTTCCCGGTCACCACACACAGCGATCGGCGTCCCACCGTCCGCGATGATTCGGCCACTCTGGTCGTGCTGTCCACCGACGGGTACAGCCGGGCAGATGCCCTCGACGCCGGTGAGGCCCTCTCCGCGGTGCTCCTGGAGTGCACGCTCTCGGGCCTGAGCACCTGCCCAGTGAGCCACGTGACCGAGCTGCACGCCAGCCGGGACATCATCGGCACGCTGATCGGCCGTGATGCCTGCCCGCAGCTGCTGGTGCGGATCGGTATCGCCCCGACGATCACCGATGCGCCACCGCCCACACCGCGGCGTGCCGTCGAGACCTTCCTGACCTTCGAATCCTGACCGTTGACGAGGAGATGACAATGACCGACACCCTGATCGATCCCGCCGCCGCCTCGGCTCTCACCGCTGGTGCGGCCGTCGTGGTCGAAGCCGACGGCCGCACCGCCAGCAACGACGCGCTGCACACCGCGATCGAGGAGGCCTTGTTGCGTGGTGCACCGCTGCGGGTCCTGACCACCTGGGGCGCACGGCACCGTGAGATGTACGACGCGACGGCCGTCGCCGAGCGGGACCGGTTGTCGGCGGCCCAGCTGGAGCGACGGTTGGCCCGTGCGCTCAAACGCGCCCCGGAGCTCGATGTGCTGAGCATCGACGGCTACGACAGTGCCGCCGAATACCTGACGGAGCACCCGGAGTCGGCTCAGGTGCTCGTGCTCGACGCCGATCACCCGGATTCGCCGGGGCTGCAGACGGCGCTGGAGCGTTCCGGATGCGCGGTGCTCACTTGCGATCGGCGCCATCGGTTGTGAGACTCGGGGAATGATCAGCGTTTTTCTGGTCGACGACCATGAGGTGGTTCGGCGCGGGCTGATCGACCTGCTCAGCGCCGACCCGGAGCTGGACGTGATCGGTGAGGCCGATTCGGTGGCCCAGGCGCTGGCGCGGGTGCCTGCCCTGGCGCCCGACGTCGCGGTGCTCGACGTGCGGCTGCCCGACGGCAACGGCATCGAACTGTGCCGGGACCTGTTGTCCCGCATGCCCGATCTGCGCTGCCTGATGCTGACCTCGTTCACCTCCGACGAAGCCATGCTGGATGCCATCCTGGCCGGCGCCAGCGGCTATGTGGTCAAGGACATCAAAGGCATGGAACTGGCCCAGGCCATCAAGGACGTCGGGGCCGGGAAATCGCTGCTGGACAACCGCGCCGCCACGGCGCTGATGGCGAAACTGCGCGGCGACGCCGAGCGCTCCGACCCGTTGGCCGGGCTGACACAGCAGGAGCGGGTGCTGCTGGACCTGCTGGGGGAGGGGCTGACCAACCGGCAGATCGCGGCCCGGATGTTCCTCGCGGAGAAGACCGTCAAGAACTACGTGTCGCGGTTGCTGGCCAAACTCGGCATGGAACGCCGCACACAGGCCGCCGTGTTCGCCTCCACGCTCGATCGTCGCGATCACTAGCGGCGCCAGGGTCTTTGGTCCCTGACCGACAGGGCTTTCGCCCGTGTCCCCGAGATCAGCGCGGCACTACCGTCGCGGTTATGGGAACCGAAATGCCAACGCGCAGTGAGCCGGTGACGATCCTCTCGGAGCGGGACAGCTGGGAGCTGTTGGGCAGCGTGTCTCTCGGCCGCCTCGTCACCGCCGTCGACGACGAGGCACACGTCTTCCCGGTGAACTTCGCGGTGCAGAACCGCACCATCCTGTTCCGCACCGCGGCGGGGACGAAACTGATCAGTGCGGCGATCAACAACCAGGTGGTGTTCGAAGCCGACGATCACACCGCGGCCGAAGGCTGGAGCGTGATCGTGCGGGGCGTCGCACGCACCCTGCGCACGGACGACGAACTGGACGAAGCCGAACGAGCGCAGCTATTACCGTGGACGGCGACGTCGAAGACGCACTATGTCCGGGTGTCACCGGTGCGCGTCACCGGCCGGCGGTTCCGGTTCGGACCTGAGCCGGCCGGCAAAGATCCGGCTGGCTTGGTGCGCCACGGCCGATGATGCCAGCATGGGAGACGTGACTGGGCAGGCCGCGCATCCCGACGACGAGCCGCGTAACTCGCCGTTGCGCGACACCCTCTCGCAGCTGCGGCTGCGCGAATTGCTCACCGAGGTCCAGGACCGGGTCGAGGAGATCATCACCGGCCGCGACCGCATCGACGGTCTGGTCGAGGCCATGCTCGCGGTGACCTCGGGCCTGGATCTGGAGGTCACGCTCAGCACGATCGTGCGGACCGCGATCGAACTGGTCGACGCGCGGTACGGCGCGCTGGGTGTGCGCGGCGACGACCACGAGCTGACGGAGTTCGTCTATCAGGGCATCGACGACGAAACCCGGGCACTGATCGGGCACCTGCCCGAGGGACGTGGCGTGCTCGGTGTGCTGATCGACGACCCGAAACCGATCCGGCTCGACGACATCCGCGAGCATCCCGCGTCGGTCGGGTTCCCGTCCAACCACCCGCCGATGCGGACCTTCCTCGGTGTGCCGGTGCGCATTCGTGACGAGGTGTTCGGCAACCTCTATCTCACCGACAAGACCAACGGGCAGCCGTTCAGCGAGGACGACGAGGTGCTCGTGGAGGCCCTGGCCGCGGCCGCGGGCGTCGCGGTGGAGAACGCCCGGCTCTATCAACTGTCCCGCGACCGGCAGGCCTGGATCGCGGCGACCCGCGACATCGGCACCGAACTGCTCGGTGGTACCGATCCGGCCACGGTGTTCCGGATGGTGGCCGACGAGGCGCTCAAACTGACCGGTGCCGACCGCATCGTGGTGGCCGTGCCGGGCAGCGACGTCCCCGCCGGTGAGGCCGACTCGCTCGTGGTGGCCGCCACTGCGGGCAGTCCGACCAAGGTCGACTCGATTCCGCTGGGATCCCCGACGGCGGACGCGGTGGGTGCGGCGTTCCGCGAGGGCACGCCGCACCGGCTGGACCGCCTCGAGTTGGACGGCTGCGGCGGCCCGGCACTGGTGCTGCCGCTGCGCACCGTCGACACCGTCGCCGGCGTCCTGGTGGCCGTGCGCGCCGAGAGCGCCCGTACCTTCACCGCCGAACAGCTAGACATGGCTGCGGCATTCGCCGATCAGGCCGCGGTGGCCTGGCAGCTGGCCAGTTCACAGCGCAGTGTGCGTGAGCTGGAGATCCTGGCCGACCGTGACCGCATCGCCCGGGATCTGCACGATCACGTGATCCAGCGGCTGTTCGCCGTAGGCCTCTCACTGCAGGGCACGATCCCACGCGCACAGTCACCGGAGGTGCAGCAACGGCTCACCGCCACGGTCGATGACCTGCAGACGGTCATCCAGGAGATCCGGACGGCGATCTTCGATCTGCACGGTGCGCAGGCCGGGACGACGAGGCTGCGGCAGCGGCTCGATGAGGTGATCGCCCAGTTCGCCGACGCACCGATACACACCAGCTCGCGGTTCATCGGGCCGTTGTCAGTGGTCGATGCGACGCTGGCCGATCATGCCGAGGCGGTGTTGCGGGAGGCGATCAGCAACGCGGTACGTCATTCGGGCGCAACCGAACTCAGCGTTCGCGTGGAGGTTGCCGACGATCTGTCCATCGAGGTGTCCGACAACGGCTGCGGCATCGCCGCCGAGGTCACCGAGAGCGGGCTGGGGAATCTGCGGGCCCGCGCACTGAGTGCCGGTGGCCGGTTCACCATTACCGACCGGCCCGGCGGCGGGACCGTGTTGCATTGGGCCGCACCGCTTCCCGACTAGCGTTCACCTGGCGAGCTGACGCAAAAGCACCCCAGAACCGTAATTCTGGGGTGCTTTCACGTCTGCTCGCGCAGAGAACTCGCACAGAAGGGTCGCCGGCTCGCCTATTGCTCTTCGCGCAAGCGCTCATCGATGACCTTCGCCATGGCCAGCACGTCGAGGCGCTTGTCCAGCTCGGCCTCGCTCAGCTTGTCGCCGATCAGGCCGCGGTCGATGACGGTCTGACGGATGGTCTTCTTCTCCTTGAGGGCCTGCTTGGCCACCTTGGCGGCTTCCTCGTAGCCGATCGCCGAGTTCAGCGGCGTCACGATCGACGGCGACGACTCGGCCAGGGTGCGCAGGTGCTCCTCGTTGGCCACCAGGCCGTCGATGCATTTCTCGGCGAACAACCGAGACACATTGCTCAGCAGGGTGAACGACTCCAGCAGGTTGCGCGCCATCATCGGGATGTACACGTTCAGCTCGAAGGCGCCCGACAGGCCGCCGACCGTGACGGCGGCGTCATTGCCGATGACCTGTGCGGCCACCTGGGTAACCGCCTCGGGCAGAACCGGATTGACCTTGCCCGGCATGATCGAGCTGCCCGGCTGCAGGTCCGGCAGCTGGATCTCGCCCAGGCCGGTCAGCGGGCCCGAACCCATCCAGCGCACATCGTTGGCGATCTTGGTCAGCGAGGCGGCGATGGTCTTGAGCGCGCCCGATGCCTCGACGAGCCCGTCGCGGGCCGCCTGGGCCTCGAACGAGTCTGCGGCGGTGCGCAGTTCGGCCAGGCCGGTCTGGTTGACCAGCACCTCGACCACCTTGGCGCCGAAGCCGTCGGGGGCGTTGAGGCCGGTGCCCACGGCGGTACCACCGATGGCGAGCTCACCCAGGCGCGGCAGCGTGGCCTTGACGCGTTCGATGCCGGCCTCGATCTGACGGGCGTAGCCCCCGAACTCCTGGCCCAGGGTCACCGGCACCGCGTCCATCAGGTGGGTGCGGCCGGACTTCACCACGGTCTTCCACTGCTTGGCCTTGGCGGCCAGAGACTCGTGCAGCACCTCGAGCGCCGGAATCAGGTGGCGCACCGCGGCTTCGGTCGCCGCGATGTGGGTGGCGGTGGGGAACGTGTCGTTGGAGCTCTGCGACATGTTCACGTCGTCGTTGGGGTGAACGGTCACGCCGTTGCGGGCGGCGATCGAGGCGATGACCTCGTTGGCGTTCATGTTGGAGCTGGTGCCCGAGCCGGTCTGGAACACGTCGATCGGGAACTGGTCGTCGTGCAGGCCGTCGGCGATCTCGCCGGCCGCGGCGATGATGGCGTCGGCCTTGTCGGCCGCCAGCAGGCCCAGGTCCTTGTTGACCTGGGCGCAGGCGGCCTTCAGCAGGCCCAGCGCGCGGATCTGGGTGCGCTCCAGCCCGCGGAAGGAGATCGGGAAGTTCTCCACGGCGCGCTGGGTCTGTGCCCGCCACAGAGCGTTGACCGGCACCCGGACCTCGCCCATGGTGTCGTGCTCGATGCGGTATTCGGTCTCGACAGCGTTGTCGGTGCTCATGAATGCCTTTCTCAGCGGATTACGGGAGCGGGTAGGCGGCGGTCTTGTCGCCGGTGAAGTCGATGGCGGAGTACTCGTTGAGCTTGGTCAGCCGGTGGTAGGCCTCGATCATGCGGACCGTGCCGGACTTGGACCGCATCACGATGGACTGGGTGGTGCAGCCGCCGGGGTAGTACTGCACGCCCTTGAGCAGGTCACCGTCGGTGACGCCGGTCGCGCAGAAGAAGACGTTCTCACCCGAGACCAGGTCGTCGGTCGAGAGCACCTGGTCCAGGTCGTAACCGGCGTCGATGGCCTTCTGCCGTTCGGCATCGTCGGTGGGGGCCAGCTGGGCCTGGATCGCGCCGCCCATACAGCGGATCGCGGCCGCGGCGATGATGCCCTCGGGCGTCCCGCCGATGCCGGCGAGGATGTCGGTGCCGGAGTTCGGCCGGCAGGCCGAGATCGCGCCGGCGACGTCGCCGTCGGTGATGAGCCGGATGCGGGCGCCCGCGGCGCGCGCATCCTGGATCAGCTGGGCGTGCCGGGGGCGATCGAGGATGCACACGGTCAGGTCGCTCACCGAGGCGCCGCGGACCTTGGCCACCCGCCGGATGTTCTCCCCGATCGGGGCGGTGATGTCGATGGCGTCGGCGCACTCGGGGCCGACGGCGATCTTGTTCATGTAGAACACCGCGGACGGGTCGAACATGGCGCCGCGCTCGGCGACCGCGAGCACCGAGATGGCATTGGGCATGCCTTTGCTCATCAGCGTGGTGCCGTCGACCGGGTCGACCGCGAAGTCGCACTCCGGGCCGTCGCCGTTGCCGACCTCTTCACCGTTGAAGAGCATCGGTGCTTCGTCTTTTTCGCCCTCGCCGATCACCACGACACCGCGCATCGACACCGAGTTGACCAGCTCACGCATGGCGTCGACAGCGGCCCCGTCGCCGCCTTCCTTGTCGCCACGGCCGACCCAGCGGCCTGCGGCCATGGCGCCGGCCTCGGTCACCCGGACGAGTTCGAGGGCAAGGTTGCGATCCGGGGCTTCCCCCCGCGTGGGACTCATGGCCCAGATTGTCCCAGAACGTGGTCAACGTTTGGGAGCTGGGATACTGACGAGCATGTCCACTGAGCCGACGTCCCAGCCAACCCCGGTCCCGAAGCCGGAGAAGTCACGGTTGCTGCAGGACGGCCGGGACATGTTCTGGTCGATGGCGCCGCTGGTTTTGGCCTGCATCGTACTGGCCGGGATGCTGGGCATGTGTTCGTTTCAGGCGGGTGGGCCCGGGGCGGGTCCGGCCCCCGAATTCGATGCGCCGGCCGCGCTGCAGGCTGACGCCGACGCGCTGAAGATCCCGATTCGGCTGCCCCAGCTGCCTGAGGGCTGGCAGGCCAACTCCGGTAGCCGCCACGGCATCGACGGTGGTCTGACGTTGCCCGACGGTCAGCGCGGCCGGGCGGTGTCGTCCCGCGTCGGTTATCTGGCGCCCACCGGCAAGTACCTGAGCTTGACCCAGAGCAACGCCGACGAGGCCGCCCTGGTGGCCTCGATCAAACCGGATTCGTATGCGTCGGGCACCCAGGATGTCGACGGGGTTACCTGGGTGGTCTACGAGAGCAGCGACCCGGAACCGGTGTGGACGACGAGGCTGAGCGGACCGGCGCAGGTGGCGATCACGGGTGCCGGTGGTACTGATGAGTACCGTACGCTTGCGAGTGCGACGCAGAAGCAGTCGCCGCTGCCACCAAAGAGGCCGTGACGCACTAACGGATGGAGCCCGTGTTGACGTCGCCAGTTGCAGATCTCACCGGGTGGACCGCCACCCCTTTCACCGCCGCCGGCCAGACCCATGATGTGTACCGCAAGGGCGAGGGCCCCGGTGTGGTCCTGATCCCCGAGATTCCCGGACTGCATCCCGGTGTTCTCGCGCTGGGCAACCATCTGGTCGACAACGGTTTCACCGTGGCCGCCCCGTCGCTGTTCGGTACCCCGGGAGCGGCCGCGGTACGCCCGGGCGCCATCGGAGTCATGGTGAAGGCTTGTGTGACACGGGAGTTTTCAGCATTCGCCACCAACGCGGACCGGCCCGTCGCGCATTACCTGCGCGCGCTGGCCCGCGACCTCAACGCCAGCACACCCGGTAAGGGCGTCGGCGTGATCGGGCAGTGCTTCACCGGCGGCTTCGCACTCGCCGCCGCAGTGGACGACAGCGTGCTGGCCCCGGTGCTGAGTCAGCCATCGGTGCCGATCGCCCTGACCGCGGCGCAGAAACGCGATCCGGGTATGTCGGAGGCGGAGCTCAAGATCATCGAACAGCGCGTCGCCAATGACGGACTGTGTGCGCTGGCCCTGCGGTTCAGTCAGGACAAGTTGGCACCGGGGGAGCGGTTCGCCACGCTCAAGGCCCGGCTCGGCGACGCGTTCGAGGTCATCGAGATCAACTCGAAGAAGGGCAACGAGCACGGCCTGGCGGCGTCTGCGCATTCGGTGCTCACCGATCAGGTGCGCGAGGTCGACGGTCATCCGGCCTACGAGGCGCGCAAGCGCGTGGTGGAGTTCCTGGCCGAGCGGCTGAGCGCGAATTAGGCGGAGGTGCTTCTGTCCGACTCGGCCTTGGTCTTGGCTTCGATTTTCGATTCGGCTCGGGACGCAGATTCCTTGCCCCCGAGCCGTTTCTGAATCCAGTCCCACAGCCGTCGCCACGGGCTCTGGCCCGGTTCCTCGGGTTCGGTCATCTCGAGCTCGACGCCCTTGTAGACGGCGAGGTACACGCTGACCGTGGTGACGATGATGATCATCAGGACCGGCCCGATCACCAGACCGAAGAAGCCGAACATCGAGATGCCGGCGAACACCGCGAGCAGCATCAGCGCGGGGTCGAGTCGGGCGGCCTTGGGCACCAGCCACGGGCGCAGCAGATTGTCGATGTTGGTCACCACCAGCAGGTGGAAGACCACCACGAAGACTCCGCCGATGATGTTGCCGAAGAACATCATTCCGATGCCGAACGGAATCGTCACGATACCGCCGCCCAGCGGGATGACCGACAGTGCGGTGAGCAGGATCGCGAAGACGAAGAACCCGTTGTGGAAGCCGGCGATGTAGATCGAGATGGCCCCGGCCACGCCCTGGCAGAACGCGATCACGAACTGGCCCTTGACCGTTCCCTTCACCATGGCACCGGTCTTGGCCAGGTACAGGTCGGTGATCTCCTCACCCAGCGGGTTGAGCCGGCGGATCAGGGTGGCGATCTCGCCGCTGTTGACCAGCATGGAGATGAACACGTACAGGAAGATGATCGACGCGGTGATCGCGCCGACCATGCCGCCGACCGCTCCCTGCAGGATGCTCAGCAGCCACTCGCCAAGATGCTGCGAAAGCTTGACCACGGTGTCGCGCAACGAATCCGCGGTGAGGTGGATATCGAGGAACGGCACGCGGCCCAGCATGGAGTTGACCAACTGCAGGGCCCGGTCGCCGAGTGTGCTGAGGTCGGTGTCGGCGATCCAGGTGCTGACCATGTTGACCAGCTGGGTCACTTGGACGATGGCCATGAACACCACGAGCGCCACCGGGATGATCACCATGAGGATGGCGACCAGCAGTGTGAGCGTGGCGGACAGGCCCGTACCGAACCGGCGCTGGAACCGTTGATAGAGCGGGGTGAACAGATAGGCGCCCACTCCGGCCATCACGATCAGCACGAAGAAGCCACGCAGGAAGTAGGCGCCGAGCAACAGGGCCAGCACCGTGACGACCGCCAGCGCCCGTTTCTGCGTGAGGGTGAACTCGTCTTTCATCGGGCCCCTTCCCGCCGTTGGGCTGACCCTATCGTCACGCCGGCGTGACGGTCGGCATTGAGCGTCACTCCAGCGTGACGTTGGTGCCCAGTGCTGAGTGGTGGGCGGCCTGGCCGGCCCGTTGTGAGGCAACGAACTTGGTCGACAGCCGCTGCATCAGGCCGGGCGCGAGCCGGGCGAACAGCCAGGAGGCGTGGGCCCGACGGGGTTTGACGAGGATGGCCTTGTTGCGGCTGATGGCGCGCAGAGTGTCGGCGGCCAGCCGGTCGGGGTCGTAGGCGGTCTTGACGCCCTGGCCCTGCAGGAAATAGTCGCGGCCCACGAAGCCACCGACCGCGCCCTTGTCGAGGATCGGTGTCTCGACAGCGGCCGGGCAGACCGCGAGTACGCCCACGCCGTGGGCGGCCGCCTCTGAGCGCAGCGCCAGAGACAGTCCGACGACGGCGTGCTTGGTCATCACGTAGCTGGTGAGCTGACCCGCCGCAGCCAGCCCGGCCATGGAGGCGGTGTTGACGATGTGGCCGTGGCCCTGCCGGATCATCTGCGGATACGCCGCGGCGACACCGTGGACGACGCCGCGCACGTTGACGTCGATGATGGCGTTCCACTGGTCCAGGGTGAGCAGTTCGGTGTTCCCGCCCCAGACGATGCCCGCGTTGTTGAACATCAGGTCGAGCCGACCGCCCCGCTCCACCACGCCGTCGACCGCGGCCTGCACGGCGGCCGCATCGGTGACGTCCAGACGTGCCGACCGGGCACCGAGCGGTGCGGCGGTGCGGGCCGCCGCCTCCTCGTCGATGTCGGTGCAGAGCACCTCGGCGCCGGCGGCTGCCAGCGCGCGATACCGGAGCCGGCGCCGGTGACCAGCGCCTGCTTGCCGGCCAGCGAGCTCACGCCTGGGCCAGCTTCATGACATGCCCGAGAACGTCCGGGTAGCGCTTGAGGTGTGCGCCGCCGTTGAGGTCGAGTACCTCACCGGTCAGCCACGAGGCCTGCGGTGAACACAGGAACACCACGGCCGCAGCGATGTCCTCGGGCGTTCCGCTGCGGCCCAGTGCGGTGTTCTCGACGTATTCCTCGACCACGCCGGGGATCATCGCGGCGGGATCGGTCAGTGGGGTCTTGACGAATCCCGGCGCGATCGCGTTGACCCGGATGCCGCGCGGTCCCATCTCCAGCGCGGCCACCTGCGTCAGCATCGACAGGCCGGCCTTGGCCGCGCAGTAGGCGCTCATGCCGGCAGCGGGCTGACGCCCGTTCAGCGATGAAATCGATAACAGCACACCGCCTTCGGGCAGGTTGCGGCCGGCGTGTTTGGCGACGATGAACCCGCCGTTGAGGCAGACGTCGACGACAGAGCGGAAGTCCTCGACCGCCAGGTCGGTGATCAGCCCGACGTTGCTGAACCCCGCGCAGTTGATGACGATGTCGACCGGCCCAGTGGCCTCGAACAGCTTCTCCACCGCGTCCTCGTCAGTGACGTCGACGTAGAAGCTGGTGTGTGGCGCACCGAGCTGAGCGGCCCGGGCGGCGGCGGCGTCGCCGTCACGGTCGGCCACCACGATGCGGCAGCCTTCGGCGGCCAGGGCCTGGGCGCTGGCCCAGCCGATTCCCGAGGCCCCGCCGATGACGATCGCGACGCGTTGTGTGGTCACGCTGCTCATGTCGTCTCCTCGCGCGAGCGCTCGTCGGGCGCCTGATCCGGTCGGTGGTCGCCCCACTTCTTGTCGATGGCGTTCCACGGGTCGGCCAGCTGCCCGGGATAGTCCTTGTAGGCGGACTTCGACCGCAGGAACGCGCGAATCAGGGGTGCGGCCAGGCCGATCGGGAACCGCTTCAATCCGGCGTTCGCCCTGGTGTCGGCCAGGAGCTGAGGCCATGAGTGGTGCTGGAATCCGAGCACTTGCTGCGAGCGGCCGGTGTCCATCCAGTCCGTGGCGAACCAGGCGGCGTCATCGTCGGGGTTGCCGGGCCGGCCGATGGGCAGGCCGCCCTTGATTCCCATCGCGGCCGCCGCTTCCGAGCCGACCGCGGACTGGATGTGCCGGTGGGTTGCGGCGTCGCCGCCGATCAGCAGCACCTCGTGGTTGACGGTTTCGGTCGGCACCGTGGTGGCCGCGACGAACGCTGCCGCCACGTCGCGCACGTCGACGGTCTGCAGGCGCCCGTCGGCGGGCAGCACGCTCTCGAACGAGATGAGGTCGACATCGATGCCGAGGCTGAACTCGGAGCTCATCACCCCGCCGAGACGCAGGATCAGCCAGTCCAGCTTCGAGGCCCGGACCAGCGCCTCGGCCTCGACCTTGTGCGCGCCGTAGATGTCGGACGGGTTGACCGGGGTGTCGGGCGTCAGCACATCGTCGATGTGGTGCGGATTGCGCGCGCCGTAGACGGCGATGCTGGAGGCCTGCACGAACCGCGGCGGCGCGGGCTGGGCCTCGGCCGCACGCAGCAGCGACGCGGTGGCCTCGACGTTCACCTTGCGAGCCAGCCCACGGCGCATGTAGCAGAACGGCGGGATGATCGCGGCGAGGTGGATGATCGCGGCCGGTGCGACCGCCGCCACCAGTGCGTCGACGGCGGCGGAATCGGTCAGATCGGCCCAGCGCACCTCGACCGATGCCGGGAGTGTGGCGGCAGCCTTGCGGTTGTTGGGTACGTCGAGATCGGTCGCGATCACGTTGCGCCCGGCGGCGGCCAGCGTTTTCACGACGGCCGAGCCCACCAAACCGAACGCGCCGGTAACCAAAACAGCGTCGGACATAGGCCTCCTCGCTAGAACGTGTTGCAACACTAGCGAACGTCAGTGTGGTGTGTGTCACCGCGATCCCGTCTGGATCGCCGGGTTCTCGGCTGACTGTTCGCCCTGGAGTGCTCAGCAACCGGTGAGCACCCGTCGTACTGGGGGTGCGCCTGGGTAGGCGAATGTTGCTGCCGTTGCCTCAAAAGCATCGGCCGATGGCGCGATCGTCGGGTAAGTGTGACCGGGGACACGCTGCCCGCCTCGATGTGACGTGTTTGCCGGAACGGTCGTCGTTGCCGGATTTGGAAATTTGCCCAGGACCTATGCAAGGTGTGGCTGTAGGTATCGAACGAAAGTGAGCCAATCGCAGGCGTTTGTGATGTACTCGGTTGCACGCGTCAGCAATTGGGGAGGTGTGGGATGTCCGAAGATGTCGTGACGGGGGTTAACGACAGCGACTCCGGCGAAATTGCCGAAGAGGTTGCTGTTGGGTCCTCGGTGATCGTGTATCCGGGAACTGACGAAGAACTGCACGGCACTGTCGTCGAAGATTTCGCCGACTTGGCCGGGACCGCGGTCGAGGTCGCTGGGGAGCGCATCGTCGAACCGGCGCGACGGTGGGCCGTCAACCTCGACGACGGTGGCCTGGTGTTCGTCGACGACGACAGCATCGCGCTCGCGGCGCAAGCCGCCTGAGTTCCGCGTAGTTCACCGCACGCTCAGCGGAAGCCGGCGTAACCGGCGCACCAGCAGGCTGGGCTGCCATTCGGCATCGCCTGCCGGGCAGATGGTGCCGCCGGCCGTCAAGAGTGACGAGATCACGATCCGTGCCTCGAGGCGGGCCAGGGCGGCGCCGAGGCAGAAGTGCCCGCCCTTGCCAAATGCCAGGTGGTTCTTGATGTTCGGCCGATTCGGCCGGAATTCGTTCGGATCCTCGAATACCGCGCCGTCGCGGTTGGCCGCGCCCCACAGAAGCAGTAGGTGGCTGTCCGCCGGGACCGCCACGCCGGCGAGCTCGGCGTCGGTCAACACGTGCCGGTAGTGCCCCCGGAACGGGGACTCGAACCGGAGCACCTCTTCGAGGAACGGCGCGATCATCGCGGGCTCGTGCCGCAGCCGCTCGGCGAGCTGGGGCCGGCGACTCAGAATCCACACCGCGCTGCCGATCAACGACGCCGTGGATTCCGCCCCCGCGCCGACCAGCTGGATCAGCATGAATACCGCCACCTCCGGGGACACCCGCTCGGCCGCGCAGTACGCGGCCAGGTCTCCCAGCAGGTTTTCTCGCGGGTTTGCCGAAGCCGCACCGAACTGTTCGGTCAGGTACCCACCGAGCTCGACGGCCGCGATCCCCGACGCGGTCAGTTGTTCGGAGTCGACCAGCCCGTCGAGCAGTTGGGTGCTGGCGTAGGCCCACGCCACCAGCAGATCCACGTCCGCGGCCGGCAGTCCCAGCAGTTGTGCCACCACCAGCATGGGCAGCCGGTCGGCCAGTGTGGACATCCACTCGAACTCGCCGCTCGCGTCGGTCAGCAGCTCAGCGGTGAGGTCAGCGATGAACGGTTCGAGCTCGGCGATCCGCTTGGCCGCCATTCGGGGCAGCACCATCTTGCGATGGACGGCATGAGCGGGATCGTCTGCGGTGGCCAACACGTGGATGGGGTTGCCCGGCTCGCCCATGCCGAATGCGGAGACGGTGCCGTCGGGCTGCGACCACATGGTCGCGGTGAGATTCGAGGAGAAGTCCTGCGAGCGTGCGGTGGCCTCGACGACCGCGTCGAATGACGTCACCACGAAGAACGGTGAGTCGCCGACCTGCGCCACCGGTGCCTCGGTGCGCAACCGGTCGTAGAGCGGATACGGATCCTGTAGGCAAGTCGGTTCGAAAAGTTCGTGTGCCTGAAGCATTTGCCCAGGTTGGCTGGCATTTCCGGAGGAGTCAACGACGCCCGGGCAGGTTGATATCTCCAGGTCGGCGGGCCGCGGCGAGGGCGTCTCAGCGCAGGGCGGTGACCTGCGTATCCGGTGAGAATTATTCGGAGTTCTGTCTCATCGCGCGATAAATTGGATGTCATGTCTCCCAAGGGTGCGGATTGGTTGGTCGGTGGCGACCGACGTGCCGCGGCGGCCGAGCGTATCTATGCCGCGGCCGCCGAGATGGCAGCCCGCGACGGGCTCGACGCACTGGACATCGATTCGCTGGCCGCTAGGGTGCACTGCTCGCGCGCGACGATCTACCGGCACGCGGGCGGCAAGGCGCAGATCCGCGACGCGGTGCTCGCCCGGTTGGCCGCCTCGATCGTGGGGGAGGTGCGTCGAGCGGTCGACGGCCTGACCGGAGCGCAACGCGTCCTCACCGCCATTACCGTTGCACTGCAACGTATTCGAGCCGATCCGATGTTCAATCTGCTGCTCGGCTCGCTGCGCGGCGAAGGTGGGATGGCGGATCTGGCGCGATCGCCGGTGCCGGCCGCGTTCGCCACCGAACTCACCGGGCTGGACGAGGACGACCCGGCGGCCGCGGCATGGATTGTGCGTCTGGTCCTGTCGCTGCTGGTCTGGCCGGGGTCAGACGAGGCTGCCGAGCAGGAGATCCTGAGGCGCTTCGTGGCACCAGCCTTCGGTTAGGGCCGTTTGATACATCGAAAACTGATGTGGCTCATGCCGGTATCCACCATCTGAGGCCGCCGCGCAGCGGGGCGGTACCGCATGCAGTAGCTGTCGGCGCACAGGAACGAGCCGCCCTTGATCACCTTACGCCCGATCTGGAACTGCGGCTGGTTCGGGTCGTAGGTCTCGGCGGCACAGCACGGCGTGGTGGCCCGGTCCTCGCCGTACCAGTCGGTGGTCCACTCCCAGGCATTGCCCGCCATGTCGAACAGGCCGTAGCCGTTGGGTTCGAAGCTGCCGACCGGTTTGGTTGTCCCGTATCCGGTGTCGGGGAGGTACGGAAACTCGCCGTGCCAGTAGTTCGCCAGCCGCTGTCCGGGCGGCTCGGGTTCGTCGCCCCAGGTGTAGGCCGCCGCGGACAGGCCGCCGCGGGCCGCGATCTCCCACTCCGCTTCGGTCGGCAGCTCCAGGCCCGCCCAGTCCGCATACGCCGCGGCGTCGTCAAAGGCGATGTGCACCACGGGATGTTGCTCACGCCCCTTCAACGAGGAGCGTGGCCCCCTGGGGTGATTCCAGCACGCGCCCGGCGTCCACGCCCACCATTGGCTGATGTGCCGCAGGTCCACCGGGCCCGCCGTGCGCTGGAACACCATCGAGCCGGGCACCAGGTTTTCCGGTGGGGCGCCGGGGAAGTCCTCCGGGTTCACCGGACGCTCGGCGACGGTGACATACCCGGTGGCCTCGACGAATTCGGCGTAGTCGGCATTGGTCACCTGATGGCGCTGAATCCAGAACCCCGCGGTGGTGACCTCGCGGGCCGGCGCTTCCTCGGGGTAGTGCTCGTCAGAGCCGAGGATTGTCGTCTGCTCGGGAATCCAGACCAGAGCTGTTGCCGTCATGCATCGACTCTGCGGTGAGGGCGAGGTTTACTCGCACTTTTGCGCCTTGGACGCAGAGTCGATGACCTCAGTGCGAACTCAGTCAAAGACCGACGTCCAATCGTCACGCATGCTTGCGACCGCCCAGCCGCTGGACTCCGCCAAGTCCAGCGCCTTCTCGGCGCCTGCGGTGTAGGAGAATTCGCGGGCGGCATCGTCGTGACGGACCAGCAGACCCAACGACGGGCCTGGCCCGCCGGCGGTGTACTGCAGCATCTGGATGTCGCCGTTGGAGTTGCCCGCCGCGAAGATCGGCCGACGCCCGACGCGTCCCCAGATACGCACTGCCTTGACCGGGCCGTCGTTCAGGAATTCCGGTGTGGCTGTTGTCCTGAGTTCGCCGTCGACGAAATCCAGGCCCACCGAGCTGCCGATCACCCGCTCCGGCGGAACGCCGTACATCGACGGGGTCACCGGGCGCATGAAATCGCGGCCGCCGCCGGAGACGATGTAGTTCGTGAAGCCGTTGGTCTCCAGATACCGCAGCAGTTCGATCATCGGCAGATACCCGCACGCGGTGTACGGACGTCCCAACGACGGGTGTCGCGCCTCGGCGAAGAAATCCTTGATCCGGTCGGCGTGGTCTTCGACGGACATCCCGGCATAGGCCGAAAGGATTCCTCCGGCAAGAACTTTGAGTGCCGAATCGTCACCGTTGTAGTGCTTGGTGACAGCATCTCCGAACCAGGCCAGATCACCGGCCGCGGCAGCCTGATACGGCTGCTCGGCGGCCAGAGCGGGGTCGGCGGCTGCCTGTTCGGCCAGCCGGCGTACCAAGAAGTCCAATTGGATGTAGGCCGGCTTCTCGCACCAAAGGGTGCCGTCGTTGTCGAAGACCGCGACGCGCTCTTCGGGCGGCACCTGCTCGGTGGCGCGGCCCACGAAGTCGACGATCGCCGACTTCGTGGGCCCGTCGTTCCAGGAGTGCAGTTCTTCCACGCTCAGCCGCCCCGCGTGGCCAGGAACTTCTCGAGCTCCTCCACGGCGTGGTTGATGGTGAACGAGGCCGGCTCCTGACGGGGCGGGAACTCTTTGAAGGTTTCCAGGAACTGGTTGACGATCGCTCCGGCGTAGAACATGAGGTACAGGCGATCGATCACCCAGTCCCAGTAGGTGTTCGACGTGACGTCGGCGTGTTCGAAAGGATCGGTGCGCAGGTTGAACAGCTTGGGGGCCCGCAGCTTGGTGAACGGTTCGAACCACACTTCCAGGGTGCCCTGGCAGCGTTGCTCCATGAAGACGACTTTCCAGTTGTCGGCACGGACACCCAGCACATCGCCGTCGTCGGAGAAGTAGATCATTCCGCGGCGTGGGGATCTGTCGACCTCACCGGTGAGATAGGGCAGCAAGTTGTACCCGTCGACGTGCACCTTGTATTCGGTCTGCCCGTCGGCCCCGGCCTTGTAGCCCTTCTTGAGCTTCTCCACGATGTCGGGGTCGCCTGCTGCCGCGACGAAGGTCGGCAGCCAGTCATGGTGTTGCACAATCTCGTTCGAGACCGAACCGGCCTTGATCTTTCCGGGCCAGCGGATCATTTCGGGAATGCGGAAGGCGCCTTCCCAGTTGGTGTTCTTCTCGCTGCGGAACGGGGTGGTGGCACCATCGGGCCAGCTGTTGGCATGCGGTCCGTTGTCGGTGGAGTAGATGACGATGGTGTCTTCGGCGATGCCGAGTTCGTCGACCAGGTCCAACAGCGTCCCGACGTGACCGTCGTGGTCGATCATCGTGTCGTGGTAGGGGGACTGCCAGCGTCCGGCCTGGCCTCTGCTCTCCGGCTTCGTGTGTGTCCGGAAATGCATGTGGGTCGCGTTCATCCACACAAAGAACGGGGTGTCGGAATCATGTTGACGTTTGATGAAATCCACACAGGCCGCGGTGGTTTCATCGTCGATGGTCTCCATGCGCTTCTTCGTCAGCGGGCCGGTGTCCTCGATCCGCTGCTTGCCGACGGGTCCGTATCGTGGATCAACGTCGCCAGCGTCCTCGTCGGTGGCCCATGAGTGGATGACGCCGCGGGGCAGTAGCGCCTTGCGGAGCAGGGGTGCTTCTTGCTCGGTCGGGTAGTCCTCGTGCTCGGGCTCCTCTTCGGCGTTGAGGTGGTACAGGTTGCCGAAGAACTCATCGAATCCGTGCGCCGTTGGTAGGTACTTGTTCAGATCGCCCAGGTGATTCTTGCCGAATTGCCCTGTGGCATAACCCAATGGCTTCAGCAGCTCGGCGATGGTCGGGTCTTCCTTCTGCAGACCCACGTCCACGCCGGGCATGCCCACCTTGCTCATCCCGGTCCGGTAGACACTCTGACCGGTGATGAACGAAGCCCGGCCCGCGGTGCAGCTCTGTTCACCGTACGAGTCGGTGAAAAGCATTCCCTCATTGGCGATCCGGTCGATGTTGGGGGTCTGGTAGCCCATCATTCCCCGGCTATAGCAACTCAGATTCCAGATCCCGATGTCGTCACCCCAGATGACGAGGATGTTGGGTTTTCCGTTGGGCATTCGCGAGTCCTTCCTGTCAGTCCTTGGCGAGGAACTTTTCGAGCTTTTCCACAGCTTGGTCGATGGTGAAGCTGGCCGGCGCGTGCCGCGGCGGGAACTCCTTGAACGTGTCGAGGAACTTCGTCGCCATCGCGATCGCGTAGAACACGAAGTAGTCGTGGTGCAGGAACCAGTCGTAATAGGTGTTGGACGTCAGATCGGCGTATTCGTACGGGTCGGTCCGCAGATTGAACAGCTTCGGCAGCCGCAGGTGGGTGAACGGCTCGGCCCAGATCCGCAGAGTACCTTGGCAGCGCTGCTCCATGAACACGACTTTCCAGTTCTCGAACCGCAGGGCCACGAGGTCGCCGTCGTCGGAGAAGTAGAAGAACCCGCGCCGCGGGCTGGCCTCGACTTCTCCGGTCAGATAGGGCAGTAGGTTGAACCCGTCGATGTGCACCTTGTATTCGATGTCACCGATCTTGTGGCCCTTCTTCAGCTTGTCACTGATGTCCGGGTCACCCGCTGCGGCCAGCAGTGTGGGCAGCCAGTCGTGGTGCTGGATGATCTCGTTGGAGACGCTGCCCGCCTTGATCTTCCCCGGCCAGCGGATCATTTCCGGCACCCGGAAGGCGCCCTCCCAGTTGGTGTCCTTCTCGCTGCGGAAGGGAGTGGTGCCGCCGTCGGGCCAGGTGTTGCGGTGCGGTCCGTTGTCGGTCGAATAGATGACGATGGTGTCCTCGGCGATCCCGAGCTCGTCGAGCACATCCAGCACGGTGCCCACGTTGCGGTCGTGGTCGATCATCGTGTCGTGGTAGGGCGACTGCCACAGGCCGGCCTGCCCACGGCTTTCGGGCTTGGTGTGGGTGTAGACGTGCATGTGGGTGAAGTTGCACCACACGAAGAACGGATTGCCCGCCTCGTGCTGGCGTTTGATGTAGTCGACGGTCCGGTCTGCGATGTCCTCGTCGATGGTCTCCATCCGCTTGGTGTCCAGCGGACCGGTGTCGATGATGGTCTGCTTGCCGATAGGCCCGAATTTCGGGTCGTCGGGCTCGGGCGACACCTCGGTGGCGGCCTTGCAGTCCAGCACGCCGCGAGGCATGGCCAGCTGATGCAGAACGGGGAACTGGTCGGCGTGCGGGTAGTCGAATTGTTCGGGCTCTTCCTCGGCGTTCAGGTGGTAGAGGTTGCCATAGAACTCATCGAAGCCGTGCAGGGTCGGCAGGTACTTGTTGAGATCACCGAAGTGGTTCTTGCCGAACTGCCCCGTCGCATAACCGAGCGGTTTGAGCAGCTCGGCGATCGTGGGATCCTCGGCGGCCCAACCGATGTCGAACCCTGGTGCACCCACTTTGCTCATCCCGGTGCGATAGACACTCTGCCCACTGATGAAGGCCGCCCGCCCGGCGGTGCAGCTTTGCTCACCGTAGGAATCGGTGAAGCGCATGCCCTCGTCCGCCAGGCGGTCGATGTTCGGGGTGCGGTAGCCCATCAGGCCGTCGCTGTAGCAACTCAGGTTGCTGATGCCGATGTCGTCGCCCCAGATCACCAAGATGTTCGGTTTGCCGTTTGGCATTGTCGGCTCCCTCGCCCGTTTCGATCGTTCCCCGATCCGATTTCGACAGTAGGCGCTCGGTGACGTGCGGGGCATCGCTTCACGCCCCTGTCGCCTGAAATTTAGGCATCAGCCGGACCATCCAGTGGTATGACCAGATCCATGAGCGAGCCGACCGGACGTGAGGCGGTGCGCACCCTGCATCCCGGCTACTTCGCCCTTGTCATGGCCACCGGAATTCTGTCCATCGCGATGAATTACCACCGGGCCTACGCACTTTCGGTGGTGCTGTTGTGGGTGGCGGCGATCGCCTATGTGGTCCTGGTGGTCCTCACAGTGGCACGCACCGTCTTCTACCGCCGTGAATTCGTTGCCGACCTGACCGATCCGAGCCGCGGTTTCGCCATGTTCACGTTCGTGGCGGCAACGTGTGTGGTCGGCACCCGACTGGCCGCCGATGGCCACTACGGGCTGGCGTTCGCGCTCCTGGCAATCGGCTGGGCCGCGTGGATGGTGCTGGGCTATGTGGTGCCCTGGACTGCGGTTCTCGGCCAGGCCGTGCGGCCGGTGCTGCAACGCGCCAACGGCACCTGGTTCATCTGGGTGGTGGCCAGCCAGTCCGTCGCCGTGCTGGCCGCGGCATTGCAACCCGAAATCGCCGAGGGACGATCGGAATTGGCGTTGTTGGCGGTGTTCTCGTGGTCGGTTGGGATATTTCTGTACGGCGCAGCGGGCATCTTCGTGGCCGTCCGGCTCCTGGTGTATCCCCTGCTGCCCACCGATCTCACGCCGCCGTATTGGGTGGCGATGGGTGCCACCGCCATCACCGTGGTGGCCGGGGCCCGCATCGTGGAGATGGCGGACGCCCCGATGGTCGCGGCCACTCGCGGTCTCATCGCCGGGGCATCCGTGTTCTTCTGGGCCTTCGGTACCTGGCTGATTCCGCCGTTGATCGCTGCGGGGATCTGGCGGCACCTGGTCCATCGCATCCCGGTGCGCTACGACGCCACGTGGTGGAGCGTGGTCTTCCCGCTCGGCATGTACGGCGTCGGTGGCCACTACCTCGGCCAGGCCGACCAGTTGCCGATCGTGCAGTACATCGGGTACGCCGAGAGCTGGGTCGCGCTGGCGGCGTGGGCCGTGGCCTTCGTGGCGATGCTGCACCACCTTTTCGTCGCGCTGCGCCCTGGTGTCCGGACCGTATCGAGAGCACCCTTGGAGGTGGAGGGTGATTGACATGTACGACAAGGATCTGACCAACAAATGGCTCGTCGAGATCGAGTTCTCCGAAGACGAGATCCACACTCACGCCTCGGCCCGGGCACAGGTGCGCGACGACACCATGTCCACCACCGGTGATGCCTATCGAAACCCCAAGGACCCGGGCGCGCCGATGATCGGCGAGGAGATCGCCGCGGCCCGTGCGCTCATCGCATTGGGCAGCGATCTACTGCATGCCGCGTCGGCACGGATCGAACAGTCCACGCACCATCCGGTGCACCTGTACCGCTGAGCGGTAATCGCTCACGCGGTGACGGACTGCTTGGTGCCGGACTCCATCTGGCGGAACAGGTCGACGTAGTAGGGCATGCACTCGGCCATGGCCTGCTGGGTCGTGAACAACGGCTCATAGCCGAGGTCGCGGCGGGCCTTGGCGATCGAGAAGTAGTTGTTGAGGTAAAGCCGTTCCACCGCAAGCGGTTCGATCAACGGCTCGGGCAGGGCGAACCGGAAGTGCAGCCACTGCCAGGCCATCATCACCTTGTGCACCAGGCGGCCTGACACATAGAACGTCGGCAGCTTGCGGCCGCAGGCGGCAATCACCGGGCGGGCGAACTCGAACATGTTGATCGGCTCGCCGTCGTTGATGAAGTAGGCCTGTCCGGGGGCGGTGCCACCGGGGACCAGGTGCTGGCCGGCCAGGATGAATCCGTGGATCAGGTTGTGCACGTAGGAGTTGTCGAGCTTGATGTTCTTGTTGCCGACGAGCACCTTGACGTGGCCGGCGAGCACGTTCTCGAACACCTTGCGGAACATGGTCTGGTCGCCGCGGCCCCAGATACCGCTGGGACGGATCGCGCACGTCAGCATGTCGTGCTTGCCGTTCTCAGCGAGGACGAACTTCTCGGCGACCACCTTGGTCTCGGTGTAGAGGTCGTTGAACCGGGCGGTGTAGGGCATGGTCTCGTCACCGTTGACGATGTCCTGTCCGCCCATCACCACGCTGTTGGAAGCGGTGTAGACGAAGCGCTTGACGCCCGCCTGCTGGGCCGCGTGGACGAGGTTCTTGGTGCCCTCCACGTTGACCGCGAAGCTGCGCTGCCGGTACTCGTCGGTGACCGAGGCGCCGCCCATCAGGTCGATGATCGCCGCGGTGTGGATGATCGTGTCGATGTCCTTGACGGCCGCGGCGACGGTCTGCTGGTCGCAGATGTCGCCCTCGATGACCTCCAGGCCGGCGTGATCGCCCACCGGCGAGGGCACTCGGTCGAATGACCGCACCGCGTATCCGCGGTCGAGCAGTTCGTTCACCAGGTTGGCGCCGACGAAGCCGGAGCCCCCGGTCACCAGAACACGGCCGAGGTCGGTGGTCAAAGATGCGTCACCCATGACGGGCAGCATAACTGAAACAGGTTCCAGTTTCGAGCTTGATCAGCAAAAATGGTTGCTGGATCAATCTTCGTCAGACTCGCGCGCGGCCAGTGCCTGTTCGACGCGCTGCCGGGCTCCAGCTAAGTGTTCTTCACAGCGTTGCGCCAGCTTCTCGCCGCGTTCCCAGAGGTTGAGCGAAGCATCGAGATCCAGCCCGCCCTGCTCCAGCTGCTGCACGACCGCGATCAGCTCGTCACGGGCCTCTTCATAGCCCAATTCACTAATAGGCTTCATGCTCACCCTTACTCGCCACCCTCACTGACAGCCGAGACCACGCCGTCGGACACCCGCACCCGCAACCGGGTGCCGCTCGGTGCGTCGGCCACCGAACGCAGAACCGTCGGCGCGCCCGACGCCGGGACCGCCTGCACCACCGCGTAGCCGCGCGCGAGCGTGGCCGCCGGACCGAGCGCGGTCAGCCGCGCCGACAGGTGGCCGACGGTGTCGCTCTCCCCGGCGATCAGTCGCGTGATGTCGCGCTGCGCGGTGGCCCGAGCCCGCGCGATCTCGTCGGCCCGCGCGGACAGCCCCGCCAGGGGCTGCGCCAGCACCGGGCGGCTGCGCAACTGATCCAGGTGGTGCTGCTCGCGGTGCACCCAGTTGCGCAGGGCGCGGGCGCTGCGGCGGTGCAGATCGGTGATCAGGGCCTGTTCGGCGGCCGCATCGGGCACGATCCGCTTGGCCGCGTCGGTCGGGGTGGCCGCGCGCATGTCGGCGACGAGGTCGGACAGGGGAGTGTCGGGTTCGTGGCCGATCGCGCTCACCACCGGGGTGCGGCAGGCGACGATGGCCCGGCACAGCGTCTCGTCGGAGAACGGGAGCAGGTCCTCGACGCTGCCACCGCCGCGAGCCAGGACGATCACGTCCACCTCGTCGTCGGCATCCAGGGCCGCCAGGGCCTCTATGATCTGCGGCACCGCGTTGGGCCCCTGCACGATCGTGTTGCGGATCGCGAAGCGCACCGCGGGCCAGCGGGTTCCGGCGACCGTGGTCACGTCACGCTCGGCAGCCGACGCCCGGCCGGTGATCAGGCCGATGGTGTTGGGCAGGAACGGGATTGGCCGTTTGAGCCGCGGATCGAACAGTCCCTCGGCCTCCAGCAACCGGCGCAGGCGCTCGATCCTGGCCAACAGCTCACCGATCCCGACCGCGCGAATCTCGTTGACCCGCAACGAGAATGTGCCGCGGCCGGTGTAGAAGTTGGGTTTGCCGCAGATGATCACCTGCGTGCCCTCGGTCAGTTTGACCGGGGCATTGCGCACCAGATCGCGCGGGCACGTCAGCGTCAGCGACATGTCGGCCGCCGGATCACGCAGCACCATGAAGACGGTCTTGGAATCCGGGCGGATCTTGAGTTCGGTCAGCTGACCCTCGACCCACACCGTGCCAAGCCGGTCGATCCACTTCGCGACGCGGGTGGCGACCGCCCGGACCGGCCAGGGGTTCTCAGGTGACTGACCCGGTTCGGTCACTTCGCGGTCGCGCGGGTGATCCTGTTGGCGAGCAGCGTGACGAACGGTGCGCGGGCCCGGCCGGCCTCTTCATAGGCCAGCAGCGCCTCAAGGTCGGTCA